>JBEKFH010000381.1:0-4452 GCA_050013415.1 Streptosporangiaceae bacterium
TCCCGGCCTGCCCTCCCAGTTCAGGAAGGTCCCGGCCTTCTCGGCGACGGCCGCCACCGGCAGCACCACGTCCGCGCGGTCGGTGACCGCGCTGGCCCTGAGCTCGAGGCTGACGATGAACGGCGTCGCCGCCATGGCCGCCAGCGCCGCCGCGGGATCGGGCAGGTCGGCGGGGTCGACGCCGCCGAACAGCAGCGCGCCGATCTCCCCGGCAGCCGCTGCCGCGAGGATCTGGCCGGTGTCACGGCCCGGGTCCGCGGGCAGCGAGCCGACGCCCCAGGCCCTGGCCACCTCGGCGCGCGCGGCCGGGTCGGCGACCGCCCGGCCGCCGGGCAGCAGGCCCGGCAGCGCGCCGGCCTCGATCGCGCCGCGCTCGCCGGCCCGGCGCGGGATCCAGGCCAGCCGCGCCCCGGTGACCTCGGCAAGGAGCGCAGCGGCGGACAGCGCGCCGGGCACCTCGGCCAGCCGCTCGCCGGCCAGGATGATCGCTCCGTCACTGCGCAGCGCACTGCGCAGCGCGCTGGCCGCGTACTCGGCGGCGGCAGAAGCGCCGCCACCCGGCGCGGCCGGCGTGCCGGATCCGCCCGCGTCAGCCGCGCCGGTACCGGCTCCGCCCGGGTCAGCCGCGCCCGCACCGAATCCGCCCGCACCGAATCCGCCCGGGTCGCCGCCGGGATCCGCCGCCAGGCTGGCCAGCGCCTCGGCCTCGGCGCCCGGCACGGTCGCGAGCAGCATGCCCGACAGCCTGCCGAGGCCGGGACTGGCCAGCGCGGCGAGCGAATAGACGGCGAGCCCGTGCCTGCGCACGGCCTTGCGGAGCCGGAGGAAGACGATGGGCGACTCGTCCTCCGGCTCGAAGCCAGCCAGCAGCACGGCGGGAGCCCGCTCCAGGTCTGCGTAACTCACGTCAATGCCACGGCCGGCGACGTGGCCAGCCAGGAACTGGGCCTCCTCGGCGGAGTGCGGGCGGGCCCGCATGTCGATGTCGTTGCTGCCCAGCGCCAGCCGGGCGAATTTTGCGTAGGCGTAGGCGTCCTCGAGGGTGAGCCGCCCGCCGGTCAGCACGCCGGCCCGGCCGCGGGCAGCTCGCAGCCCGGCCGCGGCCGCCGCGGCAGCCTCCGGCCAGGAGGCCGGCCTGAGCACTCCGCCGGAGTCCCTGACCAGCGGGCCGGCCAGCCGGTCGGGCTGGGTGGCGTAGGTGAACGCCCAGCGCCCCTTGTCGCAGTTCCACTCTTCGTTCACCAGCGGGTCGTTGCCGGCCAGCCGGCGGGTGACGGCGCCGCGCCGGTGGTCGGTGCGCTGCCGGCAGCCGGCCGCGCAGTGCTCGCACACGCTCGGCGTCGACACCAGGTCATACGGCCGGGCACGGAACCTGTACGAAGCGCCGGTCAGCGCCCCGACCGGGCAGATCTGCACGGTGTTGCCGGAGAAATACGAGTCGAACGGGACGCCCTCGGCAATGCCGACCTGCTCGCCCGGGCCGCGGTCGAGCAGCTCGATCAGCGGGTCGCCGGCGACCTGGTCGGCGAACCTCGTGCAGCGGGCGCATTGCACGCACCGCTCGCGGTCGAGCAGCACCTGGGCGGACAGCGCGATCGGCTTGGCGAAGGTGCGCTTGGTGCCGTCGAACCTGGTCTCGCCCTGCCCGGTGGACATTGCCTGGTTCTGCAGCGGGCACTCGCCGCCCTTGTCGCACATCGGGCAGTCGAGCGGGTGGTTGACCAGCAGCAGCTCCATCATGCCGCGCTGCGCCTTCTCGGCCACCGGCGAGGTCAGCTGGGTCCGGACGACCATGCCGTCGGTGCAGGTCGTGGTGCAGGACGCCGGGGGCTTGGGCTGGCCGTCGATGTGCACGAGGCACTGGCGGCAGGCGCCGATGGGGTCCAGCAGCGGATGGTCGCAGAACCGGGGGATCTGGATGCCGAGCTGCTCGGCGGCGCGGATCACCAGGGTGCCCTTGGGCACGGTGATCTCGAAGCCGTCGATGGTCACGCGGACGCCGTCGGCTGGCCGGGCGAGCGGCGCGGCGCTGCCGCCTGGCTGGCTGGTCATGCCGGCTCCCCGGCGAACAGGGTGGACGCTACCGGGTCGAACGGGCAGCCGCCGTTTCGCTGGTGCTCGAGGTACTCGTCCTTGAAATAGCGGATCGACGACTTGACCGGCGACTCGATCGAGTCGCCCAGCGCGCAGAACGACCGGCCGGTGATGTTCTGGCAGATGTCGAGGAGCTTGTCCAGGTCGGCCTCGCTGCCCTCGCCGCGTTCCAGCTGGTCCAGCAGCTGGACGACCCAGTAGCTGCCCTCCCGGCACGGGGTGCATTTTCCGCAGGACTCGTGCTCGTAGAACTGGATCCACCGCAGCACGACGCGCACGACGCAGGTGGTCTCGTCGAAGATCTGCAGTGACCGCGTGCCGAGCATGGACCCGGCGGCGGCCACCGACTCGTAGTCGAGCGGCACGTCGAGGTGCTCCTCGGTGAACAGCGGCGTGGATGAACCGCCGGGAGTCCAGAACTTCAGCCGGTGCCCGGCCCGGATGCCGCCGGACAGGTCGAGCAGCTCGCGCAGGGTGGTGCCGAGCGGGGCCTCGTACTGGCCGGGAGTGGTCACGTGGCCGGACAGCGAGAAGATCCCGAAGCCTTTGGACTTCTCCGTGCCGAACGCCGCGAAGTCGGCGGCGCCGTTGTTGATGATGTACGGGATGCTGGCGATCGACTCGACGTTGTTGACCACCGTGGGACAGGAGTACAGACCCTCGACCGCCGGGAACGGCGGCTTCAGCCGGGGCTGGCCGCGGTATCCCTCCAGCGAGTCGAGCAGGGCGGTTTCCTCGCCGCAGATGTACGCGCCGGCCCCGGCGTGCACCACAAGGTCGAGATCAAAGCCCGAGCCGAGGATGTTGCTGCCCAGGTAGCCGGCCGCGTATGCCTCGTCGACCGCGTGATGCAGCCGCCGCACCACGTGCAGCACCTCGCCGCGCACGTAGATGAACGCCTTGTCCGCCCTGATCGCGTAGCACGCGATGGCGATTCCCTCGATCAGCGCGTGTGGGTTGGCCAGCATGGTCGGCATGTCCTTGCAGGCGCCCGGCTCCGACTCGTCGGCGTTGACCACCAGGTAGTGCGGCTTGCCGTCACCTTGCGGTATGAACCCCCACTTCAGCCCGGTGGGGAAGCCCGCGCCGCCCCGGCCGCGCAGCCCGGAGTCCTTGGTCATCGCGATGAGCTGGTCCGGGTCCATGGCGAGCGCCTTAGGCAGCGCCCGGTACCCGCCGTCGCGGCGGTAGGCGGCGCGGGTGAACGAGTCGGGCTCGTCCCAGCGGGCGGTGAGCTCGGGCGTGAGCACGCTGGTCAATGCTGGCCTCCCTCGGTGCCGCCGGGATGCGTGCCGCCCGGCCTGGCGGCCGGCCCGCTGCCGGCGGCTGGCGGCGGCTCCCAGCCATGCTCCTTCGCGATCCGCAGGCCGGCCAGCGTCGCATGCCCGGCGGTGTGGCCCAGCGTGGCCTGGTCGTCAGGGAAGCCGGCCAGGATCCGGGACGCCTCCCGCCACGTGCATAGCCGCGGCGCGCCGCGGGTTGGCGCGACAGGTGCGCCGGCCCGCAGCCCGTCCACCAGCTCGCGCGCCGACCGCGGGGTCATGTCGTCGAAGAACTCCCAGTTCACCATCATGACCGGGGCGTAGTCGCAGGCCGCGTTGCACTCCAGGTGCTCCAGGGAGACCTTGCCGTCCGCGGTGGCCTCGTCGTTGCCAACGCCGAGGTGCTGCTGCAGGCCGGCGAAGATCGCGTCACCGCCCATCACCGCGCACAGCGCATTGGTGCACACGCCGACGTGGTAATCGCCGACCGGCCGACGCTTGTACATGGTGTAGAAGCTCACGACCGCGGTCACCTCGGCCTCGGTCAGGCCGAGCTGGCCAGCGCAGAACTCGATGCCGTCGGCGGACACGTACCCTTCCTCGGACTGCACGAGGTGCAGCAGCGGCAGCAGCGCCGAGCGGGATTTCGGGTAGCGTCCGATGATCTCGCCCGCGTCGGCGGCCAGCGCGGCGCGCTGTTCGTCGCTGAACGCCATTACCTGTCCACCCCTCCCATCACGGGATCCGTGCTGGCCACCGCGGCGATGACGTCGGCGATCATGCCGCCCTCGCACATCGCGGGCAGTGCCTGCAGGTTGGTAAACGACGGGTCGCGGAAATGGACCCGGTAGGGCCGGGTGCCGCCGTCGCTGACAGCGTGGCAGCCCAGCTCGCCGCGGGGCGACTCGATCGCCGCGTACGCCTGGCCGGCCGGGACCCGGAAGCCCTCGGTGACCAGCTTGAAGTGATGGATCAGTGCCTCCATGGACTGGCCCATGATGTGCTTGATGTGCTCGGGTGAGTTGCCGAGCCCGTCCGGGCCGAGCGCCAGCTGGGCAGGCCAGCCGATCTTGGCGTCGGCGATCATGACACGGTC
>JBEKFH010000382.1:0-4423 GCA_050013415.1 Streptosporangiaceae bacterium
ACCGGCTGGTCCGAGCCGGCCGGCCCGGGCATCCGGGTGGACTCGGGCTACGCCGCCGGGAACGAGGTGACCACCTTCTACGACCCGCTGCTGGCGAAGCTGTGCGCGCACGGCGCGAGTCGGGCAGAGGCGCTGGCGCGGGCCAGCGACGCGGTGGCTGCCTTTGCCATCACCGGGCCCAGGACGAACCTGCCGTTCCTCGCCGAGCTGCTGGCCAGCGCGGAGTTCGCGAGCGGCGACTACGACACGTCCGTGATCGCCCGGCTGCGCCCCGCGCCGGGCGCGCAGCGGCCATGATGGTGCGGGGAGGACCGTGGCAGTTCGCCCGCCGGCGACGCCTTGCCCGCCGGCGACGCCCGACGACGCAGGGAGGTGCGCGTGACCGAGATCCGCGCGGAGATGGTCGCGAACGTGTGGAAGGTCGTGGCGGCTGCGGGGGAGCAGGTACACGACGGCGACACCCTCGTCATCCTTGAGTCGATGAAGATGGAGATTCCCGTGCTCGCCGAGGGCGACGGCATCCTGACCAGGCTGGCCGTGGCCGAGGGTGACGTGATCCAGGAAGGCGACCTGATCGCCGTCATCACCTGACCCGCCCCGGTGACCCCGCCCCGGCGCCTCGCGCCGCCCCCGTTTCCGGTGCCCCCCGCCCCCGCCCCCCGTCTCTGGCGCCTCGCGCCGCCCCCGTTTCATCAACGTGGAGGATCTGCACGCCAGGACGGGAAGGATCCTCCACGTTGATGAAACGGGCCTCGCGTGCCGGCGTGCGGCGGTCAGATGCCGGTGGTGGAACGGGGGTAGCTGACGCGGGAGTCGGTGCTGACGTTGACGAGGTAGGGGACGCCGGAATCGAACGCCCGGCGCAGCGCCGGGCCGATCCCGGCCGGGCTGGTGACAAGCTCGCCTGCTCCGCCGAGCGCGGCCACCACCTGGTCATACCGGCACTGCGGCTGCAGGTCGGCCGCGACGTCGTAGCCGTACAGCGCCTGCATGGGGTGTTTCTCCAGGCCCCAGATGCCGTTGTTGCCCACGATCATGACCACCGGCAGCCGGTGCCGGACCAGGGTGTCGGCGTCCATCAGCGAGAACCCGGCGGCACCATCCCCGAGCAGCAGCACCACCTGCGCAGAGGGCCGGGCGATCCGGGCGGCGATCGCGTACCCCAGGCCGGTCCCCAGGCATCCGTACGGCCCGGGGTCCAGCCAGCCGCCGGGGCGCTGCGGCTCGATGTACTTGCCCGCGTAGGACACGAAGTCCCCGCCGTCACCGATCACCACGGCGTCGCTGTCCAGGATCTTCGATAGCTCGCCGTAGATCCGCATTGGGTGGATCGGGTCGGCGTCGCTGGCCAGCAGCGGCCCGTCGGCGGCGACGGCCTGGTCGCGGGCGGCCTGCAGCATCGGCAGCCAGGAGCTTTTCCAGCCCGCAGGACCGCCCCTTACGCCCGGGCCGCCTGGCCCGCCTGGCCCGCCTGGCCTGCCCGGCCCGGCCAGCCCGCCCTGCCCGGCCGCAGCGATCAGCCCGGTGAAGAACGCCGTCAGGTCGCCGGCCGCCGAGCCGGCCAGCGGGCAATGGGTGGCGATCTGCCCGGCAGCGTCGGCCACGTGCACGACCTGGGCGCGCGGAGCCCCGTCCCGGCCGCCGAATTCGCCGTAGCCGAGCCGGAAGTCCAGCGGCGTGCCGACGACGATCACCAGATCTGCCTGGCCGAACGCTGCCGAGCGGGCGCGGGTGACGAGCAGCTCGTGGCCGGCCGGCAGCACGCCGCGGCCCTGGCCGTTGGCGATCACCGGCAGCCGGAGTTCCTCAGCCGCCTGGCGCGCCGCCTGCTCGGCGCCGTCCAGCCAGACGTCCGAGCCGAGCACGAGAACCGGCCGGCGGGCCGCCATCAGCAGTCCGGCGATGACGGCGACCGAAACGGGATCGGGCGTGTCCGGCGAGCTGGGCCCCAGCGGGTAACTCCCACCGTCCGGATCGCCCCCGCCGGCCGAGCTGACCGCGCCGCCCGCGCCATCCCCGGCGGCCGGGCCGAAGAGCGCTTCCAGTGAGATGTCGAGGAAGACGGGCCCGCGGTGCCGGGCGGTGGCGAGCCGGAACGCCTCGTCGACCGACGCGCCCACCCGGCCTGCCTCATGCTCGGTCCAGGCGCGCTTGGTCACCGGCGCGAGCAGCCGCGGGTGATCGATCTCCTGCAGGCTCCCCGAGCCCCACCGGTAGTCCGGCGCGCGGCCGCCGATTATCACCACGGGCGAACCGTTGAAATGCGCTGTCGTGATCGCGCTCACGCCGTTGGTCACTCCCGGGCCGGCGGTGAGGACCGCCAGCCCGGGATCGCGGTCGAGGCGCGCGGTCGCCTCCGCCGCGAACACCGCCGTCTGCTCATGCCGGACATCGATGATGCGCATCGGGGGATCCGCCCTGACGGCTCCGTCATAGAGCGGGAAGACGTGACCGCCGGACAGCGTGAACATGGTCCGCGCGCCATGCCGGCGAGCAGCGGCCACCGCAACGGTGCCGCCATGCGCCGGGGCCGGGGCCGGGTCAGCCTGGCTCATCCGGCGACGTTATCAGCAGCCGCCCCCGGTGGGAGAATGGCGGCATGCCCACGCTGACCGACCTCGCCCGCCGGCATGCGGAGCTGACCGAGGCCAGCCTTGAGTGGCTGCACGCGCTCGTCTCGGACTGGCAGCTGCTGGCGGACCTGTCGTTCGCCGACCTGGTCCTGTGGGCGCCGCTGCGGAACGCCGAAGGCTGGGTCGCACTCGCGCAGATGCGCCCCACGACGGGGCCGACTGCCTTTCCTGATGACGTTGTCGGATCCGTTCTGCCCGCGGGAAAGCGGCCA
Organism: Streptosporangiaceae bacterium; assembly: GCA_050013415.1. Taxonomy (GTDB): domain Bacteria; phylum Actinomycetota; class Actinomycetes; order Streptosporangiales; family Streptosporangiaceae; genus Palsa-506. The sequence continues at coordinate 2,846 of JBEKFH010000382.1, forward strand.
TTCCTCGACATCGCGCTGGCCGAACGCCGAATCTGCCGTGAAGGCGACCCGGACTGGATGGACGGCGTGCCGGTACGCCATGAGACCATTCCCGTGCAGCACGACGGCGAGGTGATCGCCGTCATCGAGCGCTCCACCAATCTGTCCGCCGCGCGGACGCCGAGCAGGATGGAGCTGAACTACCTGCGGGCGGCCGATGACCTGGCCCAGATGGTGGCGGCCGGGTTGTTCCCCTACGCGGGCGAGCAAACCGCGCTGGCCAGGTCGCCCAGGGTCGGTGACGGCCTGCTGCGCGTCGGCCGGTCCGGCATGGTCACCTACGCCAGCCCGAACGCGCTGTCCGCCTATCGCCGGCTCGGCCTGGCCGCCGACCTGGTGGGCGCCGAGCTCGGCCCGCTGACGGCGCGGCTGTGCTCGGGCCACCAGCCCCGCGACGACTCGCTGATGCGGACAGCCAGCGGCCGTGCGGCGAGGGATGCCGAGGTCGAGGGGAACGGCTCGGTGGTGCAACTGCGCGCCATCCCGCTCATCGTGGGCGGATCCAGGGCCGGCGCCCTGATCCTGGTCAGGGACGTGACGGAGCTGAGGCACCGGGAGCGAGAGCTGATCACCAAGGACGCGACGATCAGGGAGATTCACCATCGCGTCAAGAACAACCTGCAAACGGTAGCGGCGCTGCTGCGGCTGCAGGCCAGGCGGCTGCGGGCGCCGGACGCGCGGGCAGCGCTGGAGGAGGCGGTCCTGCGGGTCGGCTCGATCGCCCTCGTCCACGAGACGCTCTCCCAGGCCCCGGAGGAGACCGTCGCCTTCGACGAGATCGCGGGCCGGGTAGCGATGATGGCGGGAGAGGTGTCGGCGGCTGAGGCCGGCGTGATCCCGGTGCTGTCCGGATCGTTCGGCCTGCTACCCGGCTCCGTCGCGACTCCTCTCGCCCTCGTGCTGACTGAGCTTCTGCAGAACGCACTCCAGCATGGCCTGTCCCGGCCACCAGGCAGAATGCCCGCCGGGGTGCTCGAAGTGAACGCGTCCCGGCAGGCTGACCGGCTTATCGTGACGGTGACGGACAACGGCGCGGGGCTCCCGCCGGGGTTTGATCTCGATTCGTCCACCAGCCTCGGCCTGCAGATCGTCCGGACGCTCGTGGTGGCCGAGCTTGGCGGCCGGCTGGAGATCAGCCCGCGCGCTGCGGGCGGCACCACGGTACGGGTCGACCTGCCTGTTGAGCTGGCCTCGGGCGCCGCGGCGCCAGCCGGCTGACAAGATCACCTATCCGGCCGCTGGCTGGGCCATGCGGCGCCGGTCAGCCGGCGCCGGTCAGCCGGCACCGGTCAGGCGGCGCCGGTCAGGCGTTCGCCCGGGCCCGGACCAGGCGACGCTTGAGGTCGCGCCGCTCATCCTCGCTCAGTCCGCCCCAGACGCCCGAATCCTGGCCGCTGTCCAGTGCCCATTGCAGGCAGGAATCCAGCACCGGGCAGCGCCGGCAGACGGCCTTGGCCTCCTCGATCTGGACCAGTGCCGGGCCGGTGTTTCCGATCGGGAAGAACAGCTCCGGGTCCTCGTCCTGACAGGCGGCGTGAT
>JBEKFH010000383.1:0-4407 GCA_050013415.1 Streptosporangiaceae bacterium
GGCGTCAACCGGGTGGAGAATTTCGGTGCCACGCCCCGGACCGGCATCGTGGCGGGCGGCAAGACCTACCTGGAGTTGCGCCAGGCGCTGCGGATCATCGGCCTGGACGAGGCCGAACTAAGCGCGCGCGGGATGCGGCTGCTGCACCTGGGCATGATCCACCCGCTGATCCCGGACCAGATCGAGGAGTTCGCGGTCGGCCTGGACGAGATCATCGTGGTGGAGGAGAAGCGCCCGTTCGTGGAGTCGGCCGTCAAGGCGATCCTCTACGGCCGACCGGACGCGCCCCGCGTCACCGGCCGCGGCCACGTCGGCGAACCGCAGTTCCCGGCTGAAGGCGAGCTGGACGCCGACCTCATCGCCCGGGGTCTGGCCGAACGGCTGGGCGGCCCGCGATTCCCCACGGTGGACACCTGGCGCGCTCGCACCACAAGACCCCGCACGGTGACGCAGCTGCCGGTGGTCGCGCGCACGCCGTACTTCTGCTCGGGCTGCCCGCACAACAGCTCGACCAAAGCACCGGCCGGCTCGATGGTCGGCGGCGGCATCGGCTGCCACGCGCTGGTCCTGATGATGGAACCGGACGCGGTCGGCGAGGTAACCGGGCTGACTCAGATGGGCGGCGAGGGTGCGCAGTGGATCGGGATGGAGCCGTTCCTGCGGACCCGCAAGCACCTGCTGCAGAACATCGGCGACGGCACGTTCCACCACTCGGGCAGCCTGGCCGTGCGGGCGGCCATCGCCAGCGGCGCCGACATCACCTACAAGTTGCTGTACAACTCCGCGGTCGCGATGACCGGCGGGCAGCAAGCGGTCGGCGCGATGGCGATCCCCGCGCTGACCCGGGCGCTGGCCGCCGAGGGGGTACGCCGGATCATCGTCACCACCGGTGAGCCCCGGCGGTACCGGCAGCGCTCGTTCCTGCGCCGGCACGGCCGGCTGGCGGGCATCGCCGAGGTGTGGCCCCGGGACCGGCTGGCCGAGGCTCAGCAGGTGCTGAGCTCGGTGCACGGCGTCACCGTCCTCATCCACGACCAGGAGTGCGCGACCGAGCTGCGCCGCAAGCGCAAGCGCGGGAAGGCCCCCGCACCCCCGCAACACGTCGTGATCAACGAGCGGGTCTGCGAGGGCTGCGGCGATTGCGGGCAGCGGTCGAACTGCCTGTCCGTCCAGCCGGTCGACACCGACTTCGGCCGCAAGACGACGATCGACCAGTCGTCCTGCAACAAGGACTTCTCCTGCCTGGCCGGCGACTGTCCCTCGTTCCTGGAGGTCCGCCCGGCCGGGACGCGGCCACACCGCCGGACCGCCGCGCCGCTGAGCGCCGCGGACCTGCCCACCCCGGCCGCGCGGTTCGACGTCGACGCCGCCCCGCACACCACCCGTATCACCGGGATCGGCGGAACCGGGATCGTGACCGTGTCGCAGGTCCTGGCGGCCGCGGCCGGGTTCGCCGGCCGGGAGGTCCGCACGCTGGACCAGATCGGCCTGGCCCAGAAGGGCGGCGCGGTCGTCTCCGACGTCAAGATCAGCGCGGCGCCGCTGCCCGCGCCGAGCAAGGCGGCCGCGGGCGAATGCGACCTGTACCTCGGCTGTGACCTGCTCGTCGCCGCCGACCCGAAGAACCTGATCGTCGCCGACGCCGCCCGCACCGTGGCCGTGGTATCCACCACCAAGGTCCCCACTGGCCGCATGGTGACCGACCCCGGCAGTGCGTTCCCCGACGTCGACGCCATCGCCGGGCAGATCCGCCAGGCGGTCGGCGGCCGCGACCCGATCCTGCTGGACGCCCGCCGCCTGGCCGTGACCCTGCTCGGCAGCGACCAGTTCGCCAACATGCTGCTGGTCGGGGCCGCCTATCAGGCCGGCGCGCTGCCGCTGCCGGCCGAGGCGATCGAGCAGGCCATAGAACTGAACGCAGTGGCCGTCGACACCAACCTGCAGGCGTTCCGCCGCGGCCGGCAGGCCGTCGCCGATCCGGCCGCTCTCGCCAAGGTTGTGGACGCCCTGACGATCAAGCCCCCGGCCCGCCCCCGCGACGAGGCCGCGGAGCGCCTGGCGGCGCAGGTCGGGGCGCCCGCGGGCTCGGAGCTGGACCGGCTGGTCCGCGACCGGACCGCCGACCTGGCCGACTACCAGAACCTACGCTACGCCGACGCCTACGCCGGGCTCGTCCGGCGCGTCTACCAGGCCGAGCGCGCCGTCGCCCCGGCCGGTACCGTGCTCTCCGAACAGGTCGCGCGGTACCTGTACAAGCTCATGGCCTACAAGGACGAGTACGAGGTGGCCCGGCTGTCCCTCGACTCGCAGCTCGGCGTGATGGTCGAGGCCGAGTTCGGGCCCGGCGCCACGGTCAGCTACCGGCTGCACCCGCCGGTCCTGCGGGCCCTGGGCGTGCGCCGCAAGATCCGTCTCGGCCCCTGGTTCAGGCCGGTCTTCCAGCTGCTGAGCGCGATGAAGGTCCTGCGCGGCACGCCGTTCGACCCGTTCGGCCGCACTCGTGTCCGCCGCCTCGAGCGCGAGCTGATCACCGAGTACCGCGCGGCAGTGGCCGACCTGCTGGCCCGCCTGACCGAGGACACCCTGGCCGACTGCGTCCGCATCGCGGCCCTGCCCGACCTGGTCCGCGGCTACGAACAGATCAAGATCGCCAGCGTCGACCGGTACCGCGCGCAGCTGCAGGCCGCCCTGGCCGCGCTGCGGACCGCGGACGCTCACCGCGCCTCGAACCAGATCTAACCCGAAGTTGCCGTGACTCTGCGTAGAGATTCCTGTCCTGACCTGCATACACGGTAGCCTGCGGGCCATAGAGCGTAGCCAGGAAAATCTTGGATCCCAGCTGCACTAAACGGCATTAGCCGATATCATCAGGGTCATGACAGCGCAGGCGACGTCGATGCACGTGGCCAGGATCCGCAGCGCCTATACCGACAAGCAGGGCCAGCGGCGTGAATACGAGTCGCGGTACCTGCGGCGCACCTACCGCGACGGCGGCAAGGTCCGGCACGAGACGCTGGGCAACCTGTCCGGGCTGCCGGAGACCATGATCGACTCGATCGAGGCGGTGCTGAAGGGCACCGCCCTGGTGCCCGCCGCCCGCGCGGTGACGATCCTGCGGTCGCTGCCGCACGGCCACGTCGCCGCCGTCCACGCGATGGCCGTCAAGCTCGGGCTGCCCGCGCTGCTCGGCCCGGCCTGCGCCGACCGCGACCTGGCGCTGGCCCTGGTCATCTCCCGGGTCGTCGCCCCGGCCTCCAAGCTGTCCACCCTGACCTGGTGGGACGACACCACCCTGGGCGCCGACCTCGGCACCGCGGCGGCCACGGCCGGACGTATCTACGCCGCCATGGACTGGCTGGAGCACCGGCAGGACGCGATCGAGGCGAAACTCGCGGCCCGCCACCTGGCCCCGGCGGCCAACCCGGCGCGGATGGCGCTGTTCGACCTGTCCAGCTCGTGGCTGGAGGGACGGCACTGCCCGCTGGCCGCCCGCGGGTACTCCCGGGACGGCAAGAAAGGCAAACTGCAGATCGAGTACGGGCTGCTCACCGACCCTGAGGGCCGCCCGGTCGCGGTCCGGGTGTTCCCCGGCAACACCGGCGACCCCGGCGCGTTCACCGCCATCGTGGAGGTGGTGCGGGACAAGTTCGGGCTGGCCAAGATGGTCATGGTCGGCGACCGCGGCATGATCACCTCCGCCCGGATCCAGGCCATGAACCAGCGGGACGACGGGACGGCGCGGCCGGACGCGGACACCTACGAGTGGGTCACCGCGCTGCGCGCCCCGGCCATCCGCAAGCTGATGGCCGACGACGGCCCGCTTCAGCTCAGCCTCTTCGACCAGCAGGACCTCGCCGAGATCACCTCGCCGGACTTCCCCGGCGAACGGCTGATCGCCTGCCGCAACCCGGTCCTGGCCGCCGACCGGGCCCGCACCCGCGAGGAACTGCTGGCCGCCACCGAGAAGCTGCTCGCCCCGGTCATCGCCCGGGTCCGGGCCGGCCGCCTGCACGGCGCCGGCGAGATCGGGGTCGAGGTCGGCAAGGTGATCACCAGGTACAAGACCGGCAAGCACTTCGCCGTCACCATCACCGATGACAGCCTGGCGGTGACCCGCAAGCAGGACCAGATCGACGCTGAAGCCATGCTCGACGGGTTCTACGTGCTGCGCACCCCCGTCCCCGCGGACGAGCTCGACGCGGCCGCCGTGGTCACCGCCTACAAGAACCTCAAATACGTGGAACGGGACTTCCGGCACATCAAATCCGACGACCTGGACCTGCGGCCCGTCTTCCACCGCCTGGAAGAACGCGTCAAGGCCCACGTGCTGATCTGCATGCTCGCCTGCTACCTCACCTGGCACCTGCGCCGCGCCTGGGCCCCGCTCACCTTCACCGACCCCGACCC
>JBEKFH010000384.1:0-4406 GCA_050013415.1 Streptosporangiaceae bacterium
CCGCGGCCTGCCCGCCCGCCGCCGCGGCCGCCACCTGGGCAGGCAGTCGAACGGTGGCGATCTCCAGCGCGTCCGCCTGCAGCCTGCGCAGCGGGTTGACGAGGCTCCGGCCCACCAGCGCGGTCACGCCGAGCATCAGCAGCACCACGATAGCGGTCGCCATCAAGGTGACTAGCGCCGTCTCAAAGGCCTGGTGCTGGAGGAACTGGCTACGCGCCACGATCTGCGTGACCAGCCGCATCACCACCGCCTGCATCCCGTCGACGATCGCGGACTGGTCCGTGTACCAGATGCTCGGCGCCGTTGCCGGGCGGAACCCCGGTGATAGCGGCGTGAGCTGCGGGAAGATGCCCTGTGGATCGTTGTTGGCGGTGGCGAGCGCGGTGGCGATGGCTGCCGCGAAGTTAACCCCGGGGTTGGTTGTAGCGGCGTAGTAAGACAGCGTTTCCGCTGGCGTGGCCAGTGCCTGGAACGTCTGCAGGTCGGACTGCTGGAACGACTGCGCGAAGTTGAGCACGTCAAGGCCGCCCGCGTAGCTGAGCGCCGCGGGCCCGCCGACGTTGTTGGACGGCGCGCCGCTCTGGTCCGCCTTGCTTCGCTTGCCGCCCGCGTCGTTCAGTCCGCTCTCGATGAGCGTGGCGTAGAGGATGGCACGCTGCTGAGCGGCCTGGTCCTTGGCTGCGGACAGCGCGCTCAGCGCGCCCACCTCGTTCGACAGCAGGGAGTCGCCGCTCGAGCCCGCCAGCTGGCTGTTGAACGCGAACAGGCTGCCGAGCACGGTGGAGTAGTCGTAGATGACGCTCGCGGGCGGCTCGCCGAGGACTTCAACGCGGATCGCGTCGAGGTTGCCGGCCTGCGCGGCGACCTTCCTCGCGGCGTCCTGGATGCTCGCCGGGAACGCCGAGTTAGCGGAAACCTGCTGAGCGAGCTGCAGCACCGGCGTCGCGGCGGTGCTCGTGGTCCGCTGCGCGGCTGCAAGCTGCCGCTGGCCTGCCAGGAACGACTGCTGCAGCGAGGCGGTCACCGACGGCCCCGCCCTATCATGTACTGCGTCTGCCTGCAGTGCGTTAACCGCCGCGGCGCCGGCCGTCAGGTCGCGCTCGTTCTGCAGGTCCTGCGCGAGCAGAGTGATCTGCTGGCCGAGGACGGTGAGCTGGGTGACGCGCGTGTAGCCGTTCGCGGTGTCCACCGCGTCGGCGACCCGAAGCCCGCCGAGTACCAGGCCGGTGATGCTAGCGGCGGCGAAGACCGCGATCAGCCGCGTCCTCACCGGCCAGTTGACGAGCGAGAGCCGCGCCCGGCTGCTGAGGGGGAGCTGCGCCCGGCGCTCAGCCGTCTTCCTCGCTCTCCTGCCCGGCCGTGCCCGGCGGCCCCGGTGCGCTGCTCGCGATGGCGTCCTGGCAGTCATCGTTCTACCAGCGGGAAAGAGGCCGGTACCGGCAGCCGATAAGGCACTATCACACCCCCAGGTGCGCTGGCCGCTGGGTGTCAGGAAGCCAGCCGAAAAAGTTAAATGAAAAAGATGATTGAATTCGATTGCCGCGTGGTGCCGCTCAAGCTGATTTCCTCGCGATCGGCAGATCAGGTGCTTGTGGTCGCGATCGGGTTGTTGATCGGGCCGCTGCGCGGGACAAGCGTGGGCGAGTTCGCGCCGGTGGAGCCCGCGTAGGTGGTCTTGGTCGACAGGTAAGGGCTGATGTTGGACTTGGTGATGAATGTCAGGCCGGTGTCGGTGTCGGGCGGCAGCACCAGGCCGCCGGTCAGGTTGAACATGTAGAGGTACAGCACCGGCAGGAAGCCCTGCAGGTAAGGATCCTGGTCGATGGTGAAGTCGAGCTGGCGGGCGTTGATCGCGGTCAGCGTGCCAGGGGTGAGGTCGAATCCGCCGGCCGGTATCTTCCCCGCCAGCCCTGCGGCCGCCAGTTGCGCGCCGAGTACCTCGGTCGACCCGGCGTCGACGGCGAACGCGCCGGTGATTTTCTGGTTGCTGGCGAAGAACGCCTTCTCGGCGAGAGCTACGCCCGCGGTCGACGTGCCGGTGGCCACCGTCTTCACCGAGTAGCCCGCCGGGGCGAGCACGGAGGCGGCCCCGTCGTAGCGCGGCTGGATGTTGGCGCTGCCCGGGGTGGCGATGAAGATGACGATTTCGCCCCGCTTGGCCAGCGACTTGATGCGCTCGCCCATCTGCTGGCCGGACAGGTAAAGCGCCTGGCCGACGTAGCACAGCCGGTTGGTGCCGGGCGTGACGGCGCCGTTGATGATCGGGCCGTCGGCGTTGTAGCTGACGACGGGGATGCCCGCGTTCATCGCGGCCGCCACCGGGATCGCGAAGCTGGTGTCCGCCGGGCTGCTGTTGATGACCGTCGTCGCGATGCCGTTCGCCTTGGCGGCCACCGCCGTGTCGATGGCGCTCAGCATCTGCGAGACGGTGGAGCTTGTCGACCCGGTCCACTTCGGCGCGGACAGCCCGAGCAGCGCGGCGGCGTCCCTCATACCGAACTGGGTCGGCACGAAAAACGGGTTCGTGGTGACGTGATTGACGAACCAGAACTGCCAGGCCGGGGTCGCCGGGAAGTTCGACGCCGCGCTCGTCGCGGCCTGCGAAGGCACGCTGCCAGTGCTTGAGCCGCATGCCGCCAGCAGCGCGGACGCCGCCGCCGTGGCACTGACGAGACCAGTCCCGGCGAGCAGCCGTCGCCGCGTCGGACCGTCCTGCATGTTAAGTCTCTGTATTGCCTCATCGACCGCCGGGTCGGTTTTTTTCACATGGATCTCCAAGGATGAGCGCCAGGAAAGCGCCCCATCCCGGCCGTGACGGCAGCGTAGGGGACTTTCGCATTCAAAAGCAACGATTCTCGAGTTTGACAAGCAGACTGTTGGGTAACGACGACAAAACCGTGACTGTCGAGCCTCAGCTGCCAGGTGCTACCGGGCGCCGGGAGGTCATCTTGTCGCATGGTCGGCGAGCTCTGGTGTGACTCCGCGAGGTGGGTTAGCGCTATCGCCTCAACCCGCAGGATGCGGGTTTTCTGCGCGAGGCAGACTGCGCGCTGGCAGGTGGAGGCGGCGTCGGCGTACCGGCCGGCCTTGGGCAGTGCATAGCCGAGGCTGATCAGGGCAACGGCCTCGGCACGGTCATCACCGAGGTCGTAGCTCATCTGAACGCCTCGCTCGCAGTGGCCGACGGCTTCCTCCGCGAGGCCGCGCAGCGCGAGACTCCGCCCGACCGCGCTGAAGGCGGCTGCCTGGCCAGCGTGGTCGCCGACCGCCGGGAACTGGTCAAGGGCGCGGCGCGCGTGAGCCAGGGCATCGTGCGCGTTCGCATCGCGCTCCTTGCGCGGCCGGGCCGGCGTGGCGCCGAACACGTCATGGTGGCGTTCGCGGAACTCGTACGACAGGCCGAGATCGAGGTGGACGCGAGCCTGGCCTAGATGGTCGCCGAGTTTGTCGTACATGCCCAGGGCACCAGGTCACCGCCTCGTCGTGACGAGCCATGGGCGCTGGGGTGACATTCGGCTCTGTGACGGGCAGGCTCAGCGGCTCCCGGTGCGGGCCCAGGATCATCGCCGCGCGGAGGGCGGCCTGCTCGGCGGCGTAGAGATGCAGCAGGTCGTGGAACGAGTACCAGCCGGGGCGGTCCTCGGCGAGCAGGCTTGACAGCACGAGCTCTTCCAACACCGAGCGGGCCTCGGGGAGCGCCAGGCCAGCGATGCTAGCGGCCGCCGACAGCGAGATGTCCGGGCAGGGATGCAGCCCGAGCAGGCGGAACATCCGCGCCGCGGGCGGGCTCAGCTGCTCGCAGGACCACGAGTACACGGTCCTCACGCTGCTGGCGGCCTCGCGGGTATTCGGCGCTAATACCGCGGCCGAGCGGCCGAAGCCCCTGATCGCTGCTTGTGCGGTCACCGGCTTCCCTGACGCGTCGAAGCCCTGCAGGTTGACGTAGAGCTGCCCGTCAGGAAACTGATCCGCGGCCTGATGAGCCCATCGCAGCGCCAGCGTGGTCTTGCCGACGCCCGGCGGCCGTGCCCAGCATGGCGGTCAGCGTCTCCACCTCTTCACCCCGCCCCACGAAGTGCGGGGTGACCGTGGGAAGTTGCCGTGGCGCCGTTGTAGGACGCGGCCATGACGATGTGGGGGAATTCGTCCACCACGCTCGCCGGGGTCAGCCCGGGCAACCGCGGCCTCGACCCGTAGGTCCGCGGGTCCGGGCGCGCGGCCGGGTGCATCAGGTCATCGACGCAGGGCACGGCGAGGCCGTGTAAGGCGCGCGTCCCTGGACCCGATCGGAGTCGAGCACCCTCGACGGCGTCCCGGTCAAGGCGACGCGGGTCGAGCGGTAGCAACAACATCACGTTCAGCGGGTTCAGCTCGACGAGTTTCGGCAGTTCGGTGTCGGTGACCAT
>JBEKFH010000385.1:0-4398 GCA_050013415.1 Streptosporangiaceae bacterium
ATCGGCCGGGCTGGTGTTCTCGTGATGCAGCGCGGCGGCCATGGCCAGCTGCGGCCACCCGTTCGCGGCCTGCCAGATGAGGTTCGGCGCCCAGATCACCGCGGCGATGCCGGAGCCGATCCACGGCCACCTGGTGCGCAGCACGGGACGGTGCTGAGATACGAGGATGCCGAGCGCGAGGCCAATCAGCAAAATGACCAGCAGGTTGTCGCTTTCCAACCCGACCCCGGCGGCGACGCCTGCGCCCAGCCACCAGTGCGGCCGCTGGCGCAGCACTGCCGTGGCCACGCAGAGCAGGACGGCCGTCCAGGCGAGCAGGTCCAGCGGCGTGGTGTTGCCGATGTGGTCGGCGCCAAGCAGGACCGGGGAGCACGCCATGGCCAGGGCGGCCAGCACCCGGCCGAGCCGGCCCGCGCCGAACAGCGCCGCGAACCTGGCCGCCATGACCACGACTGCCCCGCCTGCCAGCGCCGGAATGATCCGGATCGCGGTCGGGCTGACGCCGAGCACGCCGGTGATCCTGGTGAGCAGCGGGCCGACCGGCGGCTGGTCCACGTAGCCGAACGCGAGATGACGCCCTGCCTCGATGAAGTACAGCTCGTCCTGCAAGAAGCCGTACCGGCCGCTGACCGCGAGCTCGACCGCGACGAACAGCGCCGCAATGACCCAGGCGAGCACCGGCACGCGGTCGGAGGGCGGCGCAGGCAGCTGCCCGGCCGGGAGGTTGGCGGCGTGCGGGGCCGGTCTGACGGCGGGGCCGGCCGGGTTGGCGGCCTGAGGCTCGGGGGCGGGGCCTGCGGGCTGATCCATGACGATGCCTCCACGGGGCGTCCTGCCGGAAGTCCGGGACAGAAAAATTGATATCACAATGATAGGACTATGCTAGAGCACATTGCAAGCTGTACTACTGATCAGGGGAGAGTTCTGAGATGCCAGACGGCCCGGCTACCGGGTACGCGCCGGTCAATGACATGGATATCTACTGGGAGAGCCGCGGCGACGGCGGCGTCCCGCTGATCGTGGTGCATGGCGGCTTCGGCCTGGCCAGCCTGCACACCGAGCTGCTCGACCGGCTGGCCGGACGGCGCCGCGTCATCGCCATCGAGCTGCAGGGCCACGGCCACACGCGGGACATCGGCCGCCCCTTCAGCTACGAGGCGTTCGGCGACGACATCGCCGGGGTGATCGAGCACCTCGGCGCCGGGCGGGCGGACCTGCTCGGGTACTCCCTCGGCGGCGGCGCCTGCCTGCGCGGCGCCATCCAGCATCCCGGCCGGGTCCGCAGGCTGGCCATCGTCGCTGCGCCCTGCCGGCGCGACGGCTGGTTCCCCGAGGTCCGCGCCGGGTTCGACCAGATGAGCAGCGCCATGTTCGGCCAGATGAGCCAGTCCCCGATGTACCAGGCGTGGCTGGAGGTCGCTCCCGACCCCGGCGCCTTCCCCGCCCTGATGGACAAGACCGGCCAGCTGCTGCGGCGGCCCTACGACTGGACAGCGGAGGTCAGGCGGCTCACCATGCCGACGCTGCTGGCCTACGCCGACGCCGACAGCATCCCGCCCGCGCACGCCGCCGAGTTCTTCGCGCTGCTCGGCGGCGGCCTCAAGGATGCCGGCTGGGACGGATCGCCTGGCCCGGCCACGCACCTGGCCATCCTGCCCGGGCGCACGCATTACGACATCTTCGACGCCCCCCAGCTCGCCGCGGTGGTCGATGACTTCCTCAGCTAAGTCACCCGCAGCCTTCCTAGACTGCTGGGGTGGATACCCGGGAGGCCGCGCAGCGGTGGGCAGATGTGTGGGAGCGGGGCTGGCGTGAGCACGACGCGGACGCCATCGGCGCGCTGTATGCCGAGGGCGCGCTCTGGCAGCAGCACCCGTTCCGCGAGCCTGAGCCGGGGTATCTCGCCCGCGTGTTCGCCGAGGAAGAGTCGGCCGAATGCGAGTTCGGCGCGCCGATCGTCGACGGCGACCGGGCCGCGGTCTCCTGGAGCGCGCGGACCAGGCTCGCCGACGGCGGTACCGAGAACCTCGCCGGCGTCTCACTGCTGCGCTTCGACGCAGGCGGGCTCGTGCTCGAGCACCGCGACTTCTGGAACCTGGGCTAGCTGGCGGCCCGGGCCCGGCCTGCCTACGGCGCCCGTTGGCTGGCGTTCGCGGACAGGCCCGGCTGGTGGCTCACGCCCTGCAGGGGCTGGTGGCTCACACGCGGCAGGAGCTGTTGGTCCACGCCTGGCAGGAGCTGGTGGCTCACGCCCGGCAGGTGAGGGGACGGCCGCCGTTGTAGGCGACCATGTCGGCGAGCGCGGCGATGATGTCGATCGTGCCCCCGGGCGGGGCGCCGCCAAGCTCGGCGTAGGCGCGGTGCAGATTGCCGACGATGCGCTCGCGGTCGGCCCAGCCTGCGAACCTGCCCAGGTCAGCCTCCTGGGCGGCCTGTAGCGGGGAGAGCGCGGCCTCGCGGCCTCGGGCAGCGACCTGCTGCACGAACCGGAGGTAGTCCAGGGTGGCGTCGATGGGTCCCGGCTCCTCGAAGACAGGACCGTGACCGGGCACGATGGTCCGCGCGCCGAGCGGCCGCACGACATTCTCCAGGACCTCGATGGCGCCCGATACCGAGCCCATCAGCAGGAACGGCGTACCGCCGTTGAAGATCAGGTCGCCGCAGAAAAGGACCGAGCGCTCGGGAATCCAGACGATCGAGTCGTTCGTAGTGTGCGCGGGGGCGCCGACGTGGCGGACCTGGGCGCGTAGGTCGCCGGCGTGCACGGCTATCTCGTCGGTGAAGGTGACGAACGGCGGGTCGAGAGACAGCTCACCCCAGTCGGGGCCGTCCCAGAACGGCAGGACCCGCGGCGGGCCGACGGCGATGGCCTCGGCACGCGCGCGTTCGTGGGCGACGATCGCTGCGCCAGGGAACATGCAGTTGCCGAACGTGTGATCGCCGTGATGATGAGTGTTGATCACCGTGCGCACCGGCGCCGCGGAGACCGACGCGATCGCATCCCGGTAGGCGCGCGTCCGGCGCTCGGTGGCGCAAGAGTCAATGCTGATCACTCCCTGCGGCCCCACCAGGAAGCCGGCGTTGTTGATCCACCAGGTGCCGTCAGGCTGGATATAGGCATAAATCCCAGCCGATACCTCACGCACCTGCGGCGGCCCGGGAATACTGATGTCAGTGTGCCCACTGCTCATCTCATCCGGCCCTCCGCCCGAACACCGCCCCCGAGATCCCAGCATCGCACGCGGCTGTCCTTCCTGACCTTCGTTATCGCGCCATAACGAAGGGTTCCGGCAGAGTCCAGAGGCAGAGCGCCGCGACGCTGGCGGCCAGGAAAAGAGAAGAGGAAGCAACGATGACCGCGGACAGCCGCCAGCCCGTCTCAGTTTCCCGGCGGATCGAGGCTCCCGCTGAGGAGCTGTTTGAGGTGCTCGCCCACCCCGCCAGGCATCCTGGCATCGACGGCTCGGGGATGCTGAAGCAGGCTGGCGGCGACCGCGTCATCTCCGGCGTGGGGGATACGTTCACGATGAGCATGCACAACGCTGAGATGGGCGACTATGAGATCACCAACCACGTGGTGGAGTTCCGGCGGAACCGCCTGATCGGCTGGGAACCGGTGCTGAGTGCCGCGTCGCGCGCGGAGGACGCGGCGGACATCGGCGAGCGGGGCGGCCACCGGTGGATCTATGAGCTCACGCCGGCCGGCCCGGAGGCCACCATCGTCACCGAGACCTACGACTGCTCGCGGGCGCCCGAGTGGCTGCGGAAGGCCGTCCGCAACGGCGATCGCTGGGTGGCGAGCATGACCACGACGCTGGAGAAGCTCGATCAGCAGTGCGCCAGGCACTGACCGGGGACATGCTCAGTACGGCTCGACCGCCGGCTCATCCGTCGTGCTGGCGCCGATACGCGCGGCCGCGGTCTGGGCCTTCCGGGCGGTGGGCAGGTGCCGGGCGGCTGCCGCGAGGCCGAAGACCGGCATGTTGCCGTAGACGGCCTCGTACTCGCCGGCCTGGACCCGGAATGTCTCGTGCCAGATTCCGACGTCGCCTGAGTCCCTGACCGCGCGGTTGAACTGCCGCCACGGCTCCAGATGCGGCAGGTCGCGGTCCTTGGCGAACCGGTTCAGGGAATCGAAATCGCGCCAGTACTGGACCAGGATCGTCGTCCGCCCGAACCACTGCTGGAATCCGAGGCAGCCCAGTTCCGGATGCTGGCTGAGCACCTTCAGCATCCTGGGCATGGCCGTGGCGACCGGCCACCACTTGCGGATGCGGAACGGATGGTTGAGCCGCATCCCGATCAGGAAGACGACGAAGTCGCCGTCGATGTCCGCCGTGTAACGGCCTCGCTGGACCTCCAAGGCCACTCCCTCCTCCGCGTTTCAATGCCATCAGC
>JBEKFH010000386.1:0-4397 GCA_050013415.1 Streptosporangiaceae bacterium
CAAGCGTTCTGCAACGCCGGTCCGGTTCGATGTCCCCGTTGCCGAAAGGCTGGCCTCGTTCGTCGCCGCAAACCCCGGCATGTCCCTGTCATCGGCCGCGAACAGGCTCGTCGATGAGGCCCTGAGGACCAGCGAGCATCCCGGGATCACCTTCCGGCCTGGCCCCACCGGACGGCGGGCGGGCCTCGCTGGCGGCCCTGACGTATGGGAGATCGTCCGCGCGGTCAGATCCGCCCGAGCCGCGGAGCCCGATCTGGCCGAGGACGACCTACTCGCCCTCGTTGCCGGCAACACCGGTGCCCCCCTTCGGCTGATCCGCATCGCCACCAGGTACTGGGCGTCCTACCCCGATGAGATCGACGCGGAAATCACCGCCGCCAGCACCGCCGAAGACGCCGCCGAGGACGCATGGCGGCGCGAACGCCAGCTCCTTGCCGGATAGCCCACGTGAGCCACCCGATACTGCTCGATGAGATGTTCTCCGGAGCCATCGCGGAGGAGTTGCGCGCCAAGGGCCACGACGCCCAGGCAGTGGTATCCGACCCCGCGCTGATCTCGCTCCCCGACGATCAGGTTCTCGCCCGCGCGGCAGCAGCCGGACGCGCCCTGGTCACCGCCAACATCAAGGACTTCATCCCCCTCGACGCCCAGTACCGCGCCGCCGGCCACGCACACGCCGGCCTCATCCTCGTCTCGGCCAAGACCTTCGCCCAGGACCGCACCTACGCAACCGCCATCACCAGCGCCCTCGCCGCGCTCCTCGACAAACCCGGCCAGATCCGCGACGGCCATGTCCTCTTCCTGACCCGCCACTGACTGCGCCGCTCGCCAGTTCGCCAGCGATGTGAGCGAACGCGCGGCCCGGCGCGCTGGAGCGGAACACCAGCCGGTGGGGGGAGATGCCTTCGGTGCAGCCGGCCGCGCCCTGGACTCCAATCATGGCCATCTCATGCAGCTCGTCGAGGCTGGTCGCGCCGCGCGGACGCCATTCCGAAGCCCTGCTTGTGAGGGTCGTGCAGCCCGCAGTATGTCTTGCAGATCATATGTTCTAGATGTCATATTCAGGTGATGGACATCGACTGGTCGGCGAATTCGGAACGTGGCTGGACCGGTTGGAAAGCGACCCACGATCTGGTGACGAGCGGTCTCACGTGTTCGACGACGGCGTGGCCGCCCGCGCTGATCCGCTCATTGACCAGTGGAAACGCGAGACCGGCTATGAGGACGAGCCAGAGGAGAAGCTATGAGCGAGCATGAGCCCGTCAGTCCTGGTCAGCCGGGTTTCGTCCGCGGCAACGCCCGCCTCAACCGGCTGCTGGCCGACCCGCAGCTCGCGGCCGATGTAGCTGAGGCCCGTGCCGATGCCGAGGAGATGGACCGGGTCTACGCCATGAACCTGGCTATGATCCGCAAGGCGGCGCAGATGACCCAGACCGAAGTCGCCCGCAAGCTCGGCATCGGCCAGGGCGTGGTATCCCGGCTGGAACACCGCGACGACATGCTGCTGTCTACCCTGCATGACTACCTGATGGCCACCGGCGCCGAAAGCGCTGCCATCGTCGTGATCGTCCACGGTCATCGGATCGAGCTCGACCTCGGCCGCCTCCGCGACCAGCCCGAGCAGCTCTACGCCTAGGACCTGCGGGCCGTTACCAGCCGGTGGGGAGGGGGAGGCCCTCGGTGTAGCCGGCGGCGCCCTGGACTCCGATGACGGCCATCTCGTGCAGCTCGTCCAGGCTGGTGGCGCCGGTGTAAGCACACGCGCTGCGCAGCCCGGCGACGATGGTGTCGATCAGGTCCTCGACCCCGGGGCGCTGCTCGTCGAGGTACATCCGGGAGGTGGAGATGCCCTCCTCGAACAGTTCCTTGCGGGCGCGGTCGAACGGGGAGTCGGCGGCGGTGCGCAGCCGGACCGCGCGGGCCGATGCCATCCCGAAGCTCTCCTTGTACCGGCGGCCGCCGGCGTCGCGGAACACGTCGCCGGGCGACTCGCAGGTGCCGGCGAACCAGGATCCGATCATGACGTTGGAGGCGCCGGCCGCGAGCGCGAGGGCGACATCACGCGGGTACCGAACGCCGCCGTCGGCCCACACGTGCGCGCCGAGCCGGCGTGCCTCGGCGGCGCATTCCAGGATCGCGCTGAACTGCGGCCGCCCGACTCCGGTCATCATCCGGGTGGTGCACATCGCGCCCGGCCCGACGCCGACCTTGACCACGTCGGCGCCGGCCCCGACGAGGTCCGCGACGCCCGCCGCCGTGACGACGTTGCCCGCTGCCAGCGGGATCGACGGCGCGGCACTGCGTACGGCATGCAGGGCATCGAGCATCTTGTCCTGATGCCCGTGCGCGGTGTCGACCACCAGCATGTCCGCGCCCGCGTCGGCCAGCAGCTTCGCCTTGGCGCCCGCGTCGCCGTTGATGCCGAGCGCGGCGGCCACCCGGAGCCGGCCGCGGCCGTCGACGGCGGGGGAGTACATGGTGGCGCGCAGCGCGCCGGTGCGGGTCATGATGCCCACGCAGCGCCCCGACCCGTCGACCACCGGCGCCAGCCGGTGCCGGCCGCTGTGCAGCAGCCGGAACGCCCGCTCCGGGTCGGTCCCGGCCGGCAGCGTCAGCGGGTCGGCGGACATCACCTGGCTGAGCTGGGTGAACCGGTCGACCCCCTGGCAGTCGGCGTCCGTCACGACCCCGACCGGGCGGCCGTCCTCGATCACCACGACGGCGCCGTGCGCCCGCTTGGGCAGCAGGCTGAGCGCGTGCCCGGTGGTGTCCGCGGGGCCGAGCGTCAGCGGCGTCTCGTGCACCAGGTCCCGGCTCTTGACCCAGGCCACCACGTCGGCGACCACGTCCGCCGGGATGTCCTGCGGCAGCACGGTAAGGCCGCCCCGCCGGGCCAGGGTCTCCGCCATCCGCCTCCCGGACACGGCCGTCATGTTCGCCGAGATAACGGGGATCGTGGTGCCGCTCCCGTCGCCAGAGCTCAGCGTCACGTCGAGGCGGGACGCGACCGAGGAGCGGTTCGGCACGAGGAAGACGTCGCTGTAGGCCAGGTCATGCGGCGGCAGCGGATCAGTAAGGAATCGCACCCCTCGATTCTCCCCCGAAACCCGCCCTCCCTGATCCCACTCCCCGCGCCCGGCCGCCCGGGTGGTAACTCCCGGCCGCCCGGGCGGGTAACTCGCGGCGGGCGGCGGGTAACTCCCGGCCGGGCGGCGGGTAACTCCCGCCCGGGCGGGCAACTCCCGGCGGGCGGCGGGTCAGTGGCTTACGGCTCGAGGTAGGTGCTGAACGCGGTGCCGGTGTCGAGCAGGCGGTGCGGCTCGGCGTTGATCGTGCCGCCGGTCTGGCCGTTCGCGGTCCAGTAAGCCTTTGCGTGGTCCCACCAGGATCGCAGCCCGGTCCGGTGGCCGCCGTAGGTGGTGAGCTGGACGCCGGTGAACTTCGCCAGGCGGACGGGGCTGCCCGGCGGGGTGTACCCCGTTGGCGAGCTGGATTCCGAGCAGCTGGCCCATGGCGAGCAGCCGAACTCGGCGCCGATCCGGGCCCGCTTCCAGGAGATGCCCTTCGCCGAGGCGAGGGTGTAACGCAGGACCACATCTGCGGTGGGATCCTTGACCAGGAACATCGTCCCGTGGGTGGACCGGTCGTAGAAGATGCTCAGGAAGACCGTGTCACCAGGCGCGAACTTCGCCGACCCGTTGTGCCAGTCAGCGGGCGTCTTGGGGCACAGCGACGCGGTGTTGATGGCCGTGCTGCACACCAGGCCGTTCGGGTAGACGTCCCGGTCCTGCACAGCCGGATCGAAGACATCGACGGCCGCGTGGTAGTCACCCGGCTCGGCGATGGCGGACAGGCCCAGGACGGCGACAAAATGGCGCGACCTGAGCTGCACGGAGAACTCGAGATTGCCGATCTCGCTGGCGAAGTCGTTGGCGTCCGGCAGCGTGACGGACGCCTGGACGTAGCGGAACTGGGCGTCCCAGGCGGCGTACCCGGCCTCCTCGGGAGTTCCGATGGCGGGCGCGGTGACCGCGCCGGCCGGCCCGGCCGCCGCGAGGCTGACCGCTGCCGCAGCAGATAAGGCAGCAAACAGGGCGGCGATCCTGCCGGGCGTGCTGGTCATCTGACTTCTCTCCCGTCGTGCGGCTTCACCCGTGACCCGTCAGGCCATCGAGCCGCCAACGTAGCACCAGCAGCAGGTATTACTTGTCGAAACCGCTTAATGACGGAGTGCTACCTGCTCAGACCATTGCCTTGTCGACGTAGCACCAGCGCCATGTCTCGCCCGGCTGGAACGACTGGATCACCGGGTGCCAGCTCTGCTGGTGATGAGCGGTGGCGTGCTTGTGCTCGGAGGAATCGCAGCAGCCGACGTGACCGCAGGTCAGGCACATCCT
>JBEKFH010000387.1:0-4396 GCA_050013415.1 Streptosporangiaceae bacterium
TACGCGTTCCGCGGCGCGACGATCAGGAACATCGAGGAGTTCGAGCGCGACTTCGCCGGCGCCCGGGTGATCCTGCTGGAGCAGAACTACCGCTCCACGCAGAACATCCTGGCCGCGGCCAACGCCGTGGTCGCCCGCAACGCCAGCCGGGTGCCCAAGAACCTGTGGTCCGACCAGGGCGACGGGCCGCCGATCGTCGGGTACGTCGCGGACAGCGAGCACGACGAGGCCGCGTTCGTCGCCGAGGAGGTGGACCGGCTCGCCGACGCCGGCGACGCCACCCCGGGGCAGGTCGCGGTGTTCTACCGGACCAACGCGCAGTCCCGGGTCTTCGAGGAGGTGTTCATCCGGGCCGGGCTGCCGTACAAGGTGGTCGGGGGGGTCCGGTTCTACGAGCGCCGGGAGGTCCGCGATCTGCTCGCCTACCTGCGGCTAATCGCCAACCCGGCGGATGAGGTGTCGCTGCGGCGGGTGCTGAACGTGCCGCGCCGCGGGATCGGCGACCGGGCCGAAGAATGCGTCGCCGCGCTGGCGAGCCGGGACCGGATCACGTTCGCCCAGGCGCTCGCCCGGCCCGACGACGTGCCGGGACTCGCGGCCCGCTCGGCCCGGTCGATCGGGGCCTTCAACGACCTCATCGGCGGGCTGCGGAAGGCGGCTGACGCCGGCAGCCCGGTCGGCGACCTCGCCGCGGCGGTGCTGGACCGCTCCGGCTACCTGGATGACCTGCGGGGCTCCGCCGACCTGCAGGACGAGGGCCGGATCGAGAACGTCAACGAGCTCGTCTCGGTGGTGCGGGAGTACGACAGCAGGCACCCGGACGGCACCCTGCCCGACTTTCTTGAGCAGGTCGCCCTGGTCGCCGACGCCGACCAGATCCCCGACGGGGAGGACCACGGCGGCCTGGTCACGCTGATGACCCTGCACACCGCTAAGGGCCTGGAGTTCCCCGTGGTGTTCCTTACCGGCCTGGAGGAGAACGTCTTCCCGCACGAGCGGTCGATCGGCGACGAGCGGGAGCTTGAGGAGGAACGGCGGCTGGCCTATGTCGGGATCACCCGCGCCCAGCGCCGGCTGTACCTCACCCGGGCGGTGACGCGGGCCTGGTGGGGCCGCCCCGCCTATCACAAGCAGTCCAGGTTCCTTTCCGAGGTGCCGGCCGCGCTGGTGGAGTGGCGGCGGGACGCGTCGGTCGCCACGCCGCCCGCCTCGGAGCGGCTGGCCCGCCGGCCGGGGATGAACGCAGCGGGCACCCGGCCGGTTCCCTCGCTGGCACCGGGCGACCACGTGAACCATGACTCCTACGGGCTCGGCCGGGTGCTGTCGGTCGAGGGACGCGGCGACGACCCCGAGGCCAAGATAGATTTCGGCGGCGATTACGGGATCAAGCACCTGGTGCTGCGTTATGCCCCGATCGAGAAGCTGTAAGTCCCGGCTGGCGCGCTGGCGGGCCGGGGCTAGGCTGCCGGTAGGAGGCAGGTCATGAGCAGCATCCGGGTGGTGATCGCGAAGCCTGGCCTGGACGGCCATGACCGCGGTGCCAAGGTCGTCGCTAGGGCGCTGCGGGACGCCGGCGTGGAGGTCATCTACACCGGGCTGCACCAGACCCCCGAGCAGATCGTGGCCGCCGCCGTTCAGGAGGATGCCGACGCGATCGGCCTGTCGATCCTGTCCGGTGCGCACATGACGCAGTTCAGCCGGGTGCTTGAGCTGCTCAGCGAGCGCGACGCCACCGACATCACGGTCTTCGGCGGCGGCATCATCCCGGCCGCCGACATCGCCGAGCTCGAGCGCATGGGGGTCGCCAGGATCTTCACCCCGGGCGCCTCCACCCACGAGATCGTGGACTGGGTCCGCTCCGCGCTCGGCACCGCGGAGCCGGTCGCCTAGCACGGAGCCGGCCGGCTAGCACGGCCCAGTTGGGACCAGGGCCCCGTGCCCTACTAGGCTGCCTGCGCAGACCGCAGCAGACCTCAGCTGCGCAGACCGCAGCAGACCCCAGGCAGCGCGCGGGTCAGGCTGGGCGCGGGCCGGGCAGAGGACAAGGACGGACCTGAGTGGACCTGTTCGAGTATCAGGCGAAAGAACTCTTCGCGGAGTACGGGGTACCGGTGCAGCGGTGCCGGGTGGCCGCCTCGCCCGAGGAGGCGCGCGAGATCGCCGCGGTCTTCGCGGCCGAGGGCTCGCCCGTGACGGTGGTGAAGGCGCAGGTGAAAGTCGGCGGACGCGGCAAGGCGGGCGGCGTCAAGCTGGCCAACGGGCCGGACGAAACCGAGGAAAAGGCGCGCCAGATCCTCGGCATGGACATCAATGGCCACACGGTCCACAAGGTCCTGATCGCGTGCGCCAGCGACATCGCGCAGGAGTACTACCTCTCCTACCTGCTTGACCGCTCGGCGCGGACCTTTGTCGCGATCTGCTCGGTGCAGGGCGGCGTGGAGATCGAGGAGGTCGCGCACACCAGCCCCGAATCGGTGGCCAGGATCCCGGTCGACCCGCTGGCGGGCGTGGATGCTGCCAAGGCCGCCGAGATCGTCAGCGCCGGCGGGCTGCCGCCCGAGGCAGCCGCGCAGGCGGCCGTGCTGGCCGAGCGGCTCTGGGCGGTGTTCGCCGACGAGGACGCCACCCTGGTCGAGGTCAACCCGATGGCGCTGACCGACCAGGGCGAGGTGCTCGCCATCGACGGCAAGGTCAGCCTGGACGACAACGCCGCCTTCCGGCAGCAGCACGCCAGGTTCGCCGACACTGAGGGGGCCGACCCGCTGGAATCGCGGGCCCGGGCCAAGCACCTCAACTACGTCAAGCTTGACGGCCAGGTCGGCATCATCGGCAATGGCGCCGGGCTGGTGATGTCCACCCTGGACGTGGTCGCGTACGCGGGCGAGGCGTTCGGCGGAGTCCGCCCGGCCAACTTCCTGGATATCGGCGGCGGCGCCTCCGCCCAGGTGATGGCCGACGGCCTGGAGATCGTGCTGTCCGACCCGTCGGTCCGCAGCGTCCTGGTCAACGTGTTCGGCGGGATCACCTCCTGTGACGCGGTGGCGAACGGGATCGTGGCCGCGATCGGCATGCTGGGCGCGCGCGGGGAGCAGGTCAGTCATCCGATCGTGGTGCGGCTGGACGGCAACAACGCCGCCGAGGGAAGGCGCATCCTGGCTGAGGCGGGCATCGGCGTCGTCGAGCAGGTGGCGACCATGGACGACGCGGCCCGGCGGGCCGCCGAGCTGGCCGCTGCGGCTGCGACGGGAGCATGAGATGGCAATCTTCCTGACCGGGCATAGCCGGGTCATCGTGCAGGGCATCACCGGGTCCGAGGGCCGCAGGCACGGGACCCGGATGCTCGCCGCCGGCACCCAGGTGGTCGGCGGGACCAACCCGCGCAAGGCGGGCCAGACGGTCGACCTCGGCGGCACCGAGGTGCCGGTGTTCGCCACCACGGCGGAGGCCATGGCCGCCACCGGCGCCGATGTCTCCGTAGTGTTCGTGCCGCCGGCCGGCACGAAGGACGCGGTGATCGAGGCGATCGACGCGAGCATGCCGCTGGTGATAGTGATCACCGAGGGCATCCCCGTGCACGACACGGCGATCTTCTGGGCCTATGCGAGCGCGAAGGGCAACGCCACCCGGATCGTCGGCCCGAACTGCCCGGGGATCGCCTCGCCCGGCAAGTCGAACGCCGGCATCATCCCGGCCGACATCACCACCGAGGGCCGGCTCGGCCTGGTCTCCAAGTCCGGCACGCTGACCTACCAGATGATGTACGAGCTGCGGGACATCGGGTTCTCCACCGCCGTCGGGATCGGCGGCGATCCGGTGATCGGCACCACGCACATCGACTGCCTGCGCGCCTTCGCTGAGGACCCGGAAACCGACGCCATCGTCATGATCGGCGAGATCGGCGGCGACGCCGAGGAGCGGGCCGCAGCCTTCATCGAGCGCAACGTGACCAAGCCGGTGGTCGCCTACGTGGCCGGCTTCACCGCGCCCGAGGGCAAGACGATGGGCCACGCGGGCGCCATCATCTCGGGATCGGCCGGCACCGCCCAGGCCAAGAAGGAAGCGCTGGAGAAGGCCGGGGTCCGGGTCGGCAGGACGCCGAGCGGGACCGCCGAGCTGGTCCGGGAGATCATGCGAAGCCGCTGACGTCCTTGTCAACAGGTAGTCGGTCAGCATGTACCCACTAACCCACGCCCGCTGCGTTACTGGTCCGCCAGGTCTTGTCGCCGAGGTAGGCCAGGAAGCTGAGAGACGGGCGGAAACTCTCGTGGCCGACGAAATGCTGCCAGCTCTCAGCCGTCGTCTGGGTGGATCCCCAGTGGTCGCGGAAGGCCTCGTCCCGGACCTGCCGGGCCGCCTGCGAGAGCTCGGCAGCGTACCCGGCGAGCCGGGTGCCCTC
>JBEKFH010000388.1:0-4332 GCA_050013415.1 Streptosporangiaceae bacterium
GGGGGGGTGGCCGGGAGATGGGGCCGGGGCTGGCACCGGCGGGGCTGGGCAGCCGGAGGATGGCAGAACGGCGCGGTCAGCGGCGGCTGGCCCTGCGCCCGTCCAGAGTCCAGGCGCGGTTACAGCCCGTGCAGCCCAGGAGATCCCCGGACGGGTCCGAGATCCTCCCTATGATGCCGCCACAGCTACAGAGGTCCCCGGGCACGACCCTGCGCCCGGTCTGCGTGATTACCGGGAGATCGACCGGGCGCGTCTCATGGCGCACGTGCAGGTACCCGAGCGCGGCCGCGCCTCCCACCACGATGATGACGGTCGCCGCTAAGTAACCCAATTGCGCCTCCACTAGCGGTATGTACATCGACGGTACTGCGCGGCCGAGCGTGAATATATCCGCGCTGGCGCGCGCCGCGGCGACTATCCGTGCTGGCGCGCGCCGCGGCGACGGCGTCCGGCCGGCGGCACCGCCGGCGCCCAAGGCGCGCGCTGACGCGGATCGGGCCTCCCGCAGGCCGCCAGCAGTACCATGGCGGCTGGCGTTGACGGCCCGCAACGGCCTTACCAGGTCCTCCTCGTTACCCTGACTACCGAAACAGCAACGTGGCTGGGACTTCACTGCGGTAACAGCGACAGTAGAGTCCCAGCCATGCTGTTGAGTCTCCGCTCGGGGACTACTGTTCGGGCAGGCTGGCGGCGCTCTTTGCTCCGCACGCGTCGGGTGCCCGTAAAAAGCGGGAGAAAACACGTAACCCCGGGGAAACATATGGCAAGGAAGATAGGGCGATGACGTCGCGGCGGATCCGGGTGGGTTGCGACTTCACCTATGTCGCCGAGATCGAGACCCCCGTGATCTTCCAGGTGCAGCCGCGCGAGTCACCGGACGTCGACGTTCAGCATGAGCAGTGGCACTCCGAGCCGCCGATGGCGGTGCGCGGCTACGCCGACCTGTACGGAAACTCCTGCCGCCGCTGCGTGCTCCCCATCGGCCGGTCGAGCTTCGGCTACGACGCGATCGCCGTCGTGCCGGATGCCCCGGAGGACGCCGACAGCGGCGCCCCGGAACGCGCGCCCGGCGAACTGCCCGACGACACCCTGATCTACACCCTGCCCAGCCGCTACTGCCTGCCGGACGTACTCGCAGACGTGGCATGGAAGCAATTCGGCGGCCTGCCGCCCGGCTACGGCAGGGTCGCGGCAATCTGCGACTACGTCCATGGTCATCTGGAGTTCCAGTACGGCAGCACGAACGCGATGTCGACCGCGGCGGACGTGTACGCGGCCGGGCGCGGGGTCTGCCGTGACTTCACGCACCTGGCGATTTCCTTCTGCCGGGCGCTGAACATCCCGGCCCGGTACGTCTTCGGATACCTGCCGGACATGGACGTTCCCCCGGACCCCGCGCCGATGGACTTCGCCGCCTGGATGGAGGTCTGGCTGGGGGACCGGTGGTGGGCGTTCGATCCCCGCAACAACATGCGGCGCAAGGGACGTGTCGTGATCGGCCGGGGCCGCGACGCCCTCGATGTCGCCATGGCGACGACGTTCGGCGGCCCGCTGCTCGAGTCGATGGTTGTGCACGCCGAGGAGGTGACCGGATGATGCTCGACTCGCGCGTGCTCGCAGCACCGCTGCTGGATCATCGCGGGCTGGACCTGGACGCCGCCGGGAGCGTTACCTACATCCTCCGGCAGACCTTCCGCTACGACTAC
The DNA here is from genome assembly GCA_050013415.1 of Streptosporangiaceae bacterium. Classification (GTDB taxonomy): domain Bacteria; phylum Actinomycetota; class Actinomycetes; order Streptosporangiales; family Streptosporangiaceae; genus Palsa-506. The sequence goes on from JBEKFH010000388.1 coordinate 1,707, forward strand.
GACGCGCCGGTGGAGTCACTGCGGCAGCGGCTGGTTATCGTGCCGCCGGCCCGCCACGGCAGCCAGCACAGGCGCGCGCACCTGCTGGAGGTGAGCGGCGCCCGCGCCTGCCGCCGCTTGTGCCGGGACTCCCGCGGCAACGTCGTGGCCTGGCTGCGGGCCGAGCGGGTGGCGGATGCCGTCGAGTTCCGGCTTACTGCCCTGATCGAGCGAGTGCGCGACGACGGGCCGCCGGTGCTGCCCGCGGCGGCCGCCCGCAGCCCTGGCCTGCTGCGGCCGACCCGGCTGACGGCCGCCGACGACCGGCTGCGCGACCTGTCGGCCGGGCTGGCCGGCCCGGGGGACACGCCGCTGGAGAAGGCGGAGCGGATATGTGATCTCGCGCACCGCGCCCTCAGCTACTCTCACGGCGTCACGTCGGTGCGGACCACCGCCGCCGAGGCGCTGGCCGGCGGCCGCGGTGTCTGCCAGGACTTCGCGCACGTGATGCTCGCGCTGTGCCACCTCGCCGGGCTGCCCGCCCGGTACGTCTCCGGCCATCTGCTCGGCCAGGGCGGCACCCACGCCTGGGTGGAGGTGATCACGGCGAGGGCGGGGGAAGCCGTCGCCGTCGCCTTCGACCCGTGCAACGGCCGCCGGACGGGCAGCGGCTACGTGACGGTCGCGACCGGCCGCGATTACGCGGACGTGGCGCCGACATCGGGCTCCTACATCGGCATGTCGCGCGGCCGACTCACCACCGACCGCCGGGTAGGCGTCATCGCCGCCGCCTGACCCCCGGTGGTGAGAAGAAATGACCACGCAACATAGCCCGACTACCCTCTGAACATGGCGGACATCTTCGACAGCTACCAGCTTGCTGAGGCCTGGGACGAGATGTTCGAGCGGCCCGGCGTCCCGCGGCCTCCCTACCAGGCCCTGCTAGCCGCCCTGCAGCCACTGGACACCGGCGAGCTGCGCTACCGGGCAGATCAGATGGCCAGCGTCTTCACCGACCGGGGAGTCACCTTCGACTACGCGGGCGAGGAACGGCCGTTCCCGCTGGACCTGATTCCCCGGATCATCGACGCGGTCGAATGGGATCTCATCGCCCGCGGGGTCCGCCAGCGGGTGCTGGCCCTGGAGGCATTCCTCGCCGATGTGTACGGGCCCGGCCAGGCGTTCGCCGATGGCGTGCTGCCCTGGAGCGTCGTGTTCACCACGCAGCAGTTCCGCCGCGAGGTACTCGGCCTGACGCCGCCCAACGGCGTCCGGGTGCACATCGCAGGCATCGACCTGATCAGGGACGAGCACGGAAAGTTCTGCGTGCTGGAAGACAATGTGCGCATCCCGTCGGGCGTCAGCTACGTGGTGGAGAACCGGCTGGCGATGACCAGGACATTCCCCGCGCTGTTCGCTGAGCAGCACGTCAACCCCGTCGACGAGTACCCGGCCCGGCTGCTCGCGGCGCTGCGCGCCGCGGCTCCCGCGCAGGCCAGGGATCCGATGGTGGTCGTGCTCACCCCAGGCGTGTACAACGCCGCGTACTTCGAGCACACCCTGCTCGCCCGGCTGATGGGGGTCGAGCTGGTCGAGGGGCGGGACCTGGTCTGCTCGGGCAACCAGGTCTTCGTGCACACCACGCAGGGCAATCAGCCCGTTGACGTGATCTACCGGCGCGTCGACGACGACTTCCTCGACCCGCTGCACTTCCTGCCGGGCTCGGTCATCGGCTGTCCCGGCATCATCAACGCCGCGCGGGCGGGGAATGTCACGATCGCGAACGCGGTCGGCAACGGCGTCGCCGACGACAAGCTGCTCTACACCTACATGCCCGACCTGATCCGGTACTACATGGGCGAGGAGCCGCTGCTGCCCAACGTCGAGTCCTACCGGCTCGACGAGCCCGACGTGCTCGACTGGGTGCTGGGCCGGCTGGACCAGCTGGTGCTCAAGCCGGTGGACGGCGCGGGCGGCAGCGGCATCGTGATCGGCCCGCACGCGGACGAGCGCACCCTCACCGCGCTGCGCGCCAAGGTGGCCGCGCAGCCACGCAGCTGGATGGCGCAGCGGCCCGTCGCGCTGTCCACCTCGCCGGTGCTGACCGGCGACCGGCTCGCGCCGCGCCACATCGACCTGCGGCCGTTCGCCGTCAATGACGGCAGCGACGTGTGGCTGCTGCCCGGCGGCCTGACCAGGGTGGCGCTGCAGGAGGGCGCCCTCGTCGTCAACTCCAGCCAGGGCGGCGGGTCCAAGGACACCTGGGTGCTGGCCGGTGAGGACCGCCCGGCCGCCGTCAGCGCCCCGCAGCCGATGGTGCCCGCGCTGCGCGCGCCCGAGCGCGCCACCATCGGCCGGCAGAGCGGCCCGAAGTCGGGCCAGCAATGAGCGCGGGGGCCACCGCGCGCACCGGGCTGCTCAGCCGCATCGCCGAGACCCTGTTCTGGACCGGCCGCTACATCGAGCGCGCGGACGACACCGCCCGGATGGTCGACGTGTACGTGCATCGCATGCTGGAGGAGCCGCAAGCCGACGAGGACGCCGGGTGCAGCGCGCTGCTGGCCGTGCTGGGGATGCCGCCGCCCGAGGCCACCCGGCTGGATATCGGGATAACGCTTGACCAGCTCGCGTATGACGAGAAGAGCCC
>JBEKFH010000389.1:0-4325 GCA_050013415.1 Streptosporangiaceae bacterium
GCGCGCGCCAAGAAGTACGCGGCCATGCGGCGGGGCGAGGAGTGGGCGCTCGCCGTCAAGGACCGGGGCCCGGTCCGGGCGCTCGCCCGCGACTTCGTGGACTCCCGGCGCAGGCTCAGCGAGTTCTACATGTACGGCCTGGGCGTGCTCGTGGTCCTGCTGTTCGTCCCGGCGACGCGGCTGTTCGTCGACTACGTGGTGCTCGTCATCGTGCTGATAATGATCGGCGAGGGGCTCTACCTCGGGCGCCAGGTGCTCAGGCTGGCCGCGCAGCGGTTCCCCGGCGAACGCACCCGCGGGGTCAGGCTCTACGCCATGCTGCGCGCCATGCAGATCCGCAGGCTCCGGATGCCCGCTCCGCGGGTCAAGCCCGGGGACACCTTCTGATCCTGGCGGGCCGGACCGCAGCTACGCGGCGTGACGGGCGCTAGGGTCAGCGGAATGGAACATCGTCATCTTGGCCGGAGCGGCCTGCAGATCAGCGAGATCGCCTACGGCAACTGGATCACGCACGGCTCGCAGGTCGAGGAAGACGCCGCCAGGGCCTGCGTGGCGGCCGCGCTCGACGAGGGCATCACCACGTTCGACACCGCCGACGTCTACGCGCGCACCGCCGCCGAGTCGGTCATGGGCCGGGCGCTGCACGGCGTCCGGCGCGAGTCCATCGAGATCTTCACGAAGGTCTACTGGCCGACTGGCGAGGGCGCGAACGACCGCGGCCTGTCCCGCAAGCACATCATGGAGTCGGCGCACGCCTCGCTGCGGCGGCTGCAGACCGATTACGTCGACCTGTACCAAGCGCACCGCTACGACTACGACACCCCGCTTGAGGAGACCCTGCGCGCCTTCGACGACCTGGTCCGCCAGGGCAAGGTGCTGTACGTCGGCGTCTCCGAGTGGCGCGCCGAGGAGATCGCGGCGGCGGTCAGGATCGCCGCGGAGATGGGCTTCGACAGGATCGTCTCCAACCAGCCGCAGTACAACATGCTCTGGCGGGTGATCGAGGCCGAGATCGTGCCGCTCTGCCAGAAGGAGGGCATCGGCCAGGTCGTGTTCTCGCCGATCGCCCAGGGCGCCCTGACCGGCAAGTACCTGCCGGGCGGAGCGCCGCCCGCCGGGTCCCGGGCAACCGACCCGGCCGGCGGCAACTTCATCAGGAACTTCCTCACCGACGCCATCCTGGGCCGGGTACAGCAGCTCAGGCCGGTCGCCGAGGAGGCCGGCCTCACGCTGGCGCAGCTGGCCGTCGCGTGGACGCTGCAGAACGCCGCGGTTTCCGCGGCCATCGTCGGCGCCACCAGGCCAGAGCAGGTCAGGGAGAACGTGCGGGCGGCGGGCGTCCGGCTGGGCCCTGATGTCATGCGGGCCATCGATGACGTGCTCGGCCCGGAGATCGTGTCGGACCCGGCGAAGACGGCCAGCCCGCCGGCCCGCCGCTGAGCGCACCGGCCCTTAGCGCACCGGCCGCCGGGCAGCGAGCCCACGATGCCCGGCACTGACCAGGCGCGCCGCCGGAAACATGGGGAACGCGGCCCCGCGGGGCCGGCCGGGCAGCAGCGGCTAGCCGGCCGGGTGCAGGCTCATCGGCCCGTACTCGGGCCTGCCGTCGTCCAGCAGGGTGACCTGGTCGACGCCCGACTCCAGCAGGCCCCGCCAGTTCTCGCCGATCCAGCTCTCTGCGTCTCCCTGGCTGCTGAAAGTCTCCTTCTCAGCCCCGCGCGGCTCGATCACCGTGCCGTCCTGCTTCTCCAGCTGCCAGGTCCACGTCATGTCATCTCCGCCCTCGCCGGTTTAGCCAGTGGCCGCGGCTAGCGAGACTAGCCGAGCACCCCGCTGGCGCGCGCGCCGCGGCCCGCGGCGGACCCTGCGGCGCAGGGACGAGCGGCCCGACATGAGCGGAATTAACGGCTGATCAAGGATTCGGAGAGCGAACGGCACGAGACCAACCGCCGGAACTGTTACGTTACATGCGCTAGCCCTGAGTCTGGCGCCACCCTCTGAGGCGCCAGGCCCGGCCTCGGTAACCAAGGTGGTGACGACATGACGCGGGTTGTCGTCGTTGGCGATCTCATGACGGACACGGTCGCGCAGGCGGCCCTGCCGCTGGCGCGGGGCAGCGATACCCCTGCGGCCGTGACCGTGCACGGCGGCGGCTCCGGCGCGAACGTTGCCGCCTGGCTCGCCGTCGACGGGGCCGAGGTTGCGTTCGTCGGGCGGCGCGGCGCGGACATCGCGGGACGCAACAGGGACATGGAGCTGATGGGGTACGGCGTCGACGCGCGGCTGGTGATGGACCCGGAGCGGCAGACCGGCAGCTGCGTCGTGATGGTCACGCACAAGGGCGACCGCACCATGCTGTCCGACCCCGGCGCGAACTCCGCGCTATCGCCCGACGACCTGCCAAAGGACCTCTTCACGGCGGGAAGCCACCTGCATATCTCCGGGTACACCCTGCTCAACGAGGGCTCGCGGGAAGCGGCGCTGGCGGCGTTCGGCCACGCCCAGCGGGCGGGGATGACCGTATCGGTCGACGGCGCGTCGTCGGCGCCGCTCGAGCGCGCGGGGGCCGAGCCGTTCCTGCAGCTCAGCAACGGGGCGACGCTGCTGCTGGTGAACGCCGATCAGGCCATGCTGATCACCGGCCGGGACGAGCCTGAGCAGGCCGCCCGGGTGCTGAACGCCTGGTACCCGCAGGTCGTGGTGAAGCTCGGCGCCGACGGTGCGCTGTTCTACGCCAACGGCCGCCCCGACCCGTTCCGCGTGCCCGGCCCCCCGGTCGAGCGGATTGTCGACGGCACAGGGGCCGGGGACGCGTTCTGCGCCGGGTTCCTGCCGCCCTGGCTCGACAAGAAGCCGCCGGGCGAGGCGCTGGCCAGCGGCTGCCGGCTCGCCGCCCGCGCGCTCGGCCTCGTCGGCGCGCGCCCCGCGCTGTAATCCCGCCTGCCCGCCGCGGGCTGATCACTAAGCTGCCTGTCCGTGACGACTGACTATCTCGGCGGGCTGTTCTCGCTTCAGCACCGCGTGGCGCTGGTCACCGGCGGCAGCTCGGGCATCGGCCAGGCCATGGCCAGGGCACTGTCCGGGGCCGGGGCCCGGGTGGTGCTGGTCGCCCGGCAGGCCGGCGCGCTGGCTGAGGCCGCCGCCCGTCTCCGCGCGGCCGGCGGCGAGGCGGCCTGGGTGAGTGCGGATCTCGGCGACCGGGCCGAGCTTGCGCGCGGCGCCGACGAGGCGGCCGCCGAGTTCGGCGAGCCGGACATCCTGGTCAGCGCGGCCGGCCTCAACCTGCGGCCGCCGATGGACGCGCTGACCACGGCCGACTGGGACCAGATGATGGCGGTCAATCTCACCGCCCCGTTCCTGCTCGGCCAGCGATTCGGCCCTGGCATGGCGGCGCGCGGCTGGGGGCGGATCATCAACATCACCTCGCAGCAGGCGTCCCGCGCATTCGGGAATAGCGGCGCCTACGGCGCCTCCAAGGGCGGACTGGCATCGCTGACCAGGTCACAGTCCGAGGCATGGGCACCGCGCGGCGTGTGCTGCAACGCGATCTCCCCGGGGTTCGTGGCCACGCCGCTGACCCGCGAGGCGGCCAGCGACCCGGTTCGCTCGGCCGCGCTCGCTGCCCGCACCATGGTCGGGCGGAACGGCGAGCCCGCTGACTTCGAGGGCGTGGCGGTGTTCCTCGCCAGCCGCGCCTGCGACTACGTCACCGGCCAGGTCATCTGCGTCGACGGCGGGTTCTCCGCCACCTAGCCCATCCCCGGCGCGCCGGGGCGGCAAGGGCCGCGCTGGCCCGCTCCGGACGGCACAATGGCGGTCATGGCCAGACGCACCACGACAACCCCGCCCCCCGATGACTTCGAGGAAAACATCGTCGATATCGATGTCACCGAGGAGATGCGCAGCAGCTTCCTTGAGTACGCCTACTCGGTCATCTACCAGCGCGCGCTGCCGGACGCCAGGGACGGCCTGAAGCCCGTGCAGCGGCGCATCCTCTACCAGATGAGCGAGATGGGCCTGCGGCCCGACCGTGCCCACGTCAAGTGCGCCCGCGTGGTCGGCGAGGTGATGGGGCGGCTGCACCCGCATGGCGACAGCGCGATCTACGACGCGCTGGTCAGGATGGCGCAGCCGTTCGCGATGCGGCTGCCGCTGATCGACGGGCACGGCAATTTCGGCTCGCTCGGCGGCGACGATGCCCCGGCGGCGATGCGCTACACGGAGGCCCGGCTGGCCGCCGCGGCGATCGAGATGACCGCCTCGCTGGACGAGGACACGGTCGATTTCGCGCCGAACTACGACGGCACCGAGACCCAGCCCGAGGT
>JBEKFH010000390.1:0-4322 GCA_050013415.1 Streptosporangiaceae bacterium
ACGGCGAGCGCGTCACCGCCGACGACCCGTGGGGCTTCGCCAACTCGCTCGAATGGGCCACGTCCTGCCCGCCGCCGCGGCACAACTTCACGTCGATACCGCGGATCAGGTCCGAGCGGCCCGCGTTCGACCTGCACTACCCGCACATCAGATCCGGCCGGGACCGTGCGCTGGAGCACCGGCCGGCGATCGGGGCTCCCGAGTGACGGCAGGGGTTTCTTCATGAAGGTCGAGGGTTATCTCTTCCTGGGCTGCGCGGTGTTCTTCGGCGGCTCTGACCTCGTGTACTGGCACTTCTCCCATGACCCGACGGGCACCACCGCCCTCGCGCTGGCGGTCGCGCTGGCCTTCCTGACCGGGTTCTACGTGCTGTTCACCGGCAGGCGGCTGCCCATGCGCCCGGAGGATGACCTGGAGGGCGAGATCTCGCAGGGCACCGGGGAGATTGGCTTCTTCAGCCCGCACAGCTGGTGGCCGCTCTTCGTCGGCCTGTCCGCCGCCACCGCCGCCATGGGCGTCGCGGTCGGCTGGTGGATGTTCCTGATCGGGCTGCTGCTGATCGTCTTCAGCACGATCGGTTTCGTCTTCGAGTACTACCGCGGCCACTACGCGCACTGACCGCCCCGGCGCGTACGTGCACTGACCGCCCCGGCGCCGGGGGCGGCGCATAGGCCGCCCCCGCGGCTTTGGCCATGCGCCGCCCCGGCGGCGGCTCGCCGGTTCAGGCGGCGCGGCGGCCGGCCAGGATGCGCCGGATCTCCGCGGTCTCCTCGTCGCTGTGACGGTCGAGTATCGCGTCCAGGTCGTTGAGGTCGCGCGGCGACGTGTAACTCGCCAGCTCGCGTTCCAGGGATCGCCGGGCGGCGTGAGCCGCCTGGGCGGCGCGGAGCCGTTCCCGGATCGCGGTCAGGCGCGTGCCGGGTGAGTGGGTGGCGGTCTCCATGAGCCTCTCCTCGAGGTCGGTACTTCCTTCCTCATCAGTGTCGCCGGCCACGACCCATGCGTCCAATGACTAGGATGCATGTAATCCATGAGCTAGAATCATGTATGTGGAAACCAACTCGCTGCGCTGGTTCCAGCAGGTCGCCGATGGCACGACCGTGACCGAGCTCAGCGAGCTTGAGGCGATCACGCAGTCCGGCATCTCGCGTGCCCTCGCGAGGCTGGAGCAGGAGATCGGCGCGCCGCTGCTGCGACGGTCCGGCCGCACGCTCCGGATGACCCACGCCGGCTCGGTGTTCAAGCGGCACGTCGACGCGCTGCTGCACCAGCTCGACGACGGGATCGCGGCAGTCAGCCAGCTCATCGAGCCCGACACCGGCACAGTGGCGCTGGCCTTCCAGCAGTCGCTGGGCACCTGGCTGGTGCCGGACCTGGTCCGCAGCTTCCGGGCTGCTCACCCGGGAATCCGCTTCCGGCTGACCCAGGTACGCGACGAGCTGCACTCGGCCGCCCTGGACGGGGGCCAGGCCGACCTGGAGATCGGCACCCGCCGCCCGCACGATCCCGCCGTGCGCGCGCGCCGGGTCGCGCTCGAGCCGCTGCGGCTGGCCCTGCCGCGCGAGCACCGGCTTGCCGCGCATCAGCGCGTTCCGCTGGCGGAGGTATCCGGGGAGCCCTTCGTCAGCCTGCGGCCGACGTCCGCGCTGCGGAAGCTCAGCGACGACTTGTGCGACCAGGCGGGGTTCCGCCCGGACGTCGTGTTCGAGGGCGACGACCTGTCGACCGTCCGCGGCTTCGTCGCCGCGGGACTTGGCGTCGCCATCGTGCCGGCGCCGCGCGCCGGATCGCCGGAATCGGCGGCCGGGCCAGTGCTCTACCGCGAGATCCCGGACGCCGGGGCGGTGCGCGAGATCTGCCTGCGCTGGTCGGCGGAGCGGCGCCTGCTGCCGGCCGCCGAGCTGTTCCGCCAGCACGTGATCAGGCGAGCGGCCGCGGGACGCGTCCCCGCCCTGTCGGAATGAGGCTGAGCCCTGGCCGGGCCCTGGCCGGACCCGGAATGAGGCCGGGCCCTGGCCGGACCCGGAATGAGGCCGGGCCCTGGCCGGACCCGGAATAAAAGCCGGGCCCTGCCGAGCACGGCCGCCCGGCCGCCGCTCACATCGCCCGGCGGTCCTCGCTCCCGCTGTGCCATGATCGCGGGGCTATCTGGAGGTGACCGATGACCGGATTCATAGCGGCTGGCGCCGGTGAGCTGGAGGCGAAGCTGAGCGAGTTCGTCAGGGAGAACCGGCTGCCGGGCGCGGCCGCGGGTGTCGTTCATTCCGGCGAGCTTGCCTGGACGGCCAGCGTCGGGTTCGCCGACCGGGCTGGGCGGCGGCCTAGCCAGCCAGGGACGCTGTACCGGATCGCCTCCATCACCAAGACGTTCACCGGAACGGCCATCATGCAGCTGCGAGACGCGGGGCGGCTGAGCCTGGACGATCCCGCTGTCGGCTACCTTCCCGAGCTGCGCGACGCCATCAGCCCGTTCGCGGCGATCGAGACGGTGACCATCCGCCGGATGCTCTCGCACGAGTCAGGGCTCGCCAGCGAGCCGCCGGGGACGGACTGGTCTGTCCCGGCCTACCAGGGCGCAGCGGAGGTTACGCTCGCCCGCGCCAGCGACATCATCCTGGCGCTGCCGCGCGCCGTCTCGTCCGTGTTAAAATGAGGAGTTACTCCGGACCTCGGTAGCTAACGGCGCGCGTCGTCTGAAACGCCGCCTTGATGCCGAGAGACGAAACCACCGTGACAGCGCCTTCCAGTCCCGAGCAGCCAGCGGCGTCCGCCAAGCGAACAAAACGCCTGGCCAGCATGCCCATGGCGACGCCGCGAAAGCGCCCGGTAAGGAAACAGGCCGTCGCCACGGAAATCGTCACCGACCTGTCGCCGGACGGTGATCGCTGGTCTCTTGCCCGCCGGGAGTCCAGTCGGCAGGTGGAACAGTTTGCAGTCCTCGCCCTGGCGCTTACCTGCGGGCTGCTGGGGTTCGCCGTGCACTTCTTCTGGTTCCCGTCGGTAGTGCTGATGGCGATACTGGTCGGGCTGACCGCCGCAGAAATGCGAAGCGGGCGCCGCCGCGGCGTTATCTCCGAGGTTGTGGCCGAGGCAAGGAACGTCGTCGAGGACATCACCAGCCGCGGAGAGTCCGGACAAGTCGTCGAAGACTGACGGTTCGCAGTGTTTCGCCCGCGCCAGCGCAATGATTACTGAACCGGTCCGTCCGGGCCGGGATCGCCGGGGCTGCCGGGATCGGCGGAGCCGGAATGACCGGCGACCCCGCCATCCGTGCCAGCGCCCGCGCCTCCGACAGCGCCCGCGCCTCCGACAGCGCCCGCGCCTCCGCTGACGGCGGGGGAGGCCGCCGGGCCGGCGCCAGCGGAAATCTCCTGCGGGCCGCCCGCCGGGACCGCGGCGCGCGCGGGTTCGCCCGCGCCGTGCCCGTTCCCGCCGTGCCCGTTCCCGTGGCCGTTGCCGTGCCCGTTCCCGCCGTGCCCGTTGGTGGGGGTCAGCTCGACGCTCTCGGTCAGGATCGTGTTCAGCCGGGCCCGAACCTTGCCGATCGCGCCCCGGGTGGCCGGCGCCGGTATCCCGTTCTCGTCGACGGCCTCGAGCTCGGCCGGGCCGCGCAGCTGCGTCCTGGCGACCAGCTTCGCGCGCTCCTCCTCCGACAGGGGACGCGCTATCTCGGTAAACTCGCCGCTCGGCAGCTGCCTGATGATCCCGGTCTCGACGCCGTGCTCCAGCAGATGCAGGTCCTTGCGCTGCAGGCCCAGGCAGATCCGTTTCGTCAGGATGTACGCGATCACCGGCCCCACGAACATCGCCACCTGCGCGATCCGGGTGGTGGTGTACAGCGCGATATCGAAGTGGTCCGCGATGACGTCGTTGGCGCCTTCCAGCCAGAGCACGCCGTAGAAGGTCATGACGGCCACGCCGATGCCCGTCCGGGTGGGCGCGTTGCGCGGACGGTCGTTGATATGGTGATCCCGCTTATCGCCGGTCACCCAGCGCTCGATGAACGGCCACAGCGCGGCCCCGGTGAAGACGGCGCCCAGCGGCAGCAGCGCGGGCACGAAGACGTTGAAGCTGAACGTGTGCCCGGCGACGTTCCACTCCCAGGGCACCATCACCCGCAGCGCGCCCTCGAGCATGCCCATGTAGAAGTCAGGCTGCGAGCCGGCCGACATCGCCACCGGCGTGTACGGGCCGTACAGCCATACCGGGTTGATCTGGGCGAAGGTCGCGGCCAGCGCCAGGGCGGCGAAGGTGAAGAAGAAGAACGCGCCGGTCTTCGCCATGAAGTACGGGTACATCGGCGCGCCGACCACGTTCTGCTC
>JBEKFH010000391.1:0-4289 GCA_050013415.1 Streptosporangiaceae bacterium
ACGCCGCCCAGCCGGATCGCCGCCGTCGTTCCCAGCAGGCATGCCGAGGTGACCGCGGCGTCCTGCCAAGACAGCTCGATCTTCAGCATGCGCCATGCTCCCCATGCGCGGCGGCGCCGCGCCTAGCCGACCAGGATGCCACGACCCCGGCCGGGCTCGCGATCGCCGGCCGCCTCGCCGACCGGGCCATCGAGACCATTTTCCCGGAACGTGGAGGATCCGCACGCTCCGGCCGGCAGGATCCTCCACGATCAAGGAACCGGAGCCGCCACGATCAAGCAAGATGCTCGGCATGACCAGTAACGCGGGCCAGCCGCCGGCCGCCAGGCCCGGACCGCCAGCGCGGATGCGAGCCGCCCTGGCGGCACTGCGGGAGCAGCCGATTCCGGCCACGAGCAAGGGATTCGGCCGACTCGCGGCCAGCCACACAACACCCGGCACAGCCATCACACCCGGCACCGCCACCACGCCCGGCACCGCCACCACACCCGGCACAGCCGCCACACCCGGCACCGCCACCACGCCCGGCACCGCCACCACACCCGGCACCGCCGCCAGCGGCACCGCGGCGGGCGGCAGCCTCACCTCGGCCAGCCTGGCCGAACGCCGTCCCCATCTGCTCGGCCCGGACTTCGTCCTGCCGGTGCTCGCGCTACGCGAGGCGGCATTGCGGCAGAACATCGAGGCCATGGCCGGTTACTGCGCCGCGGCCGGGGTAGCGCTGGCGCCGCACGGCAAGACCACCATGGCGCCGCAGCTCATCGCCCGCCAGCTCGCGGCCGGCGCCTGGGGCATCACCGCGGCCACCATCGCCCAGGTTCAGGTGTACCGGGCGTTCGGCGTGGCGCGGGTACTGATCGCCAGCGAGCTCACCGACCCGGGCGGCATCGGGTGGCTGGCGGCCGAGCTCGCCGCCGATCCCGGCTTCGAGTGCTATGCGTACGTGGACAGCGCGGCGGGGGTGGCGCTGCTCGACGCGCTGCTGCGGGCGGGCGGCGCCCCGCGGACGCTGCCGGTCCTGGTGGAGCTCGGCCAGGCCGGCGGCCGCACCGGCTGCCGGAGCATTGACGAGGCGCTTGCCGTCGCCAGTGCAGTCGCGTCCGCACCAGCGTTGCGGCTGGCCGGCGCGGCCGGCTTCGAGGGGAACATCAGCGCGGGCAGCGCCGCGGCCACCGTGAACGCCGTCACGCGGTACTGCCGGCAACTGCGCGAGCTCGGCGATCTGCTGCCCCCCGACCCGGCCGGTACCCCGCACCTGCTGAGCGCCGGCGGCAGCGCGTTCTTCGACATCGCGGCCAGCGAGCTGACGGCCGTCCGGCCTGGCCGCCCGCGGCCCGTCGTGCTGCTCCGCAGCGGTGCTTACATAACTTACGATCACGGGTATTACGCGGCTGTCGGCCCTGGTCCCGGCACGACAGGCCGGCCTGGCCCGGCGCTGGTGCCGGCGATCGAGCTGTGGGCGCCGGTCCTGTCCCGGCCGGAGCCAGGGCTCGCCATAGCGAGCGCTGGCCGCCGTGACGTGGGTTTCGACCAGGGGCTGCCGGTGCCGATCCGGATCCGCCGCGCCGACGGGCGGGAAACTCCGGCCACCGGTATCCGCGCCACCAAACTCGACGATCAGCACCTGCACCTGAGCGTCCCGCCGGAACTCCCGCTTGCCCCAGGGGACCTCCTGTGCCTGGGAATCTCGCACCCCTGCACCACCTTCGACAAATGGCGGGTCATTCCGGTGGTCGACGAGGAGTACCGGGTCATCGACGCAATCCACACGTTCTTCTGAGCCCGCCGGAAGCTGAGCGCGGGCTATCGGCGCCTGCGTGCGTGCTGACGCATAGCGTCTACATGGCCGAGCGCAAGCCCGACCCGCCGGAGGCCGGTATCACATGACGGCGAGCTGGCCGCCGTCGATTACCAGGGCCGCGCCGTGAATGAACGATGCGTCGTCGGATGCCAGGAATGCGTAGGCGGCGGCGACCTCCTCAGGCTGACCTACCCGGCGAAGCGGGATGCGGTCCCTGGCGTACGCCTCCTCGAAGTCATCGCCGCCGATGCCCGCCGCGATGGCGGCGTTCAGCGGGGTGCGGATGTATCCGGGGCAGAGCGCGTTCACCCGGATGCCGTGGCAGCCAAGCTCGACGGCCATGCTCTTGGTCAGCAGCAGGACGCCGCCCTTGGAGGCGTTGTAGTGGGCGTAGTCCTCCTCCCCCGCGATCCCGTTGGTCGAGCACATGTTGACGATGGCGCCGCCGGTGCCCTGCTGCTTCAGCAGCCTGCTCACGGCCTGCGCGACCAGGAACATGCCGCGCAGGTTGACCGCGATGATGCGATCCCACTCCCCGGCGGGGATGTCCAGGAAGGCGGTGCGCACCGACGTGCCCGCGTTGTTGATCAGGATGTCGATGCCGCCGAGCGCATCGCCCGCCGCGGCGACGATCCGCGCGACATCCGCCTCGGTGCTGACATCCCCCGCGATGCCGGTGATCTCGCCGCGGTCCCGGAGGCCGGTGACGGCCGCGCCCACCTCGGCGGCGTCCAGACCGGCGATGAAGACCCGCGACTCCTCCGCGAGGAACCGCTCGGCCGCTGCCAGCCCGATCCCGCTGCTGCCGCCGCTGATCAGCACCCGCCGTCCGGCCAGTCCGCGCATCGCCGTCCCTCTCCTCTCCGTGGCCCGGTTCTCCCGCGGCCGGTCTCCGTGGCCCGGTTCTCCCGCGGGACGGTCCTCGCCCCAAGCCGCCGTCGCCCCAGAACCCCCCGTGCCCTGCCGCCAAGCTAGCGACGATCCGCCATCTGGTCTATCATTCCGTCCAGCGGAATTTGGTGGCCGGAGGAACTCGCTGGGGCGGGTGACCGGGAGAACTCGCCGGGGCGGAGCGCGCGTGGACAAGGACGAGTCGCCCGTAGCCAGCGTGGACCGCGCGCTGCGAATCCTCGGGGTGGTCGGCGGCGCGTCCCGCGGCCTCTCGCTGGACGAGCTGGCGGGCCGGCTGGACATTCCCAAGAGCTCGCTGCACCGCATCCTGGCAGCGCTCAAGTATCGCGGCTTCATTGCCCAGCCCGAGCCGGGCGGGTCCTATTTCCTCGGCACCGAGCTGCTGGCCACCGCGTTCCGCTTCTACGACATGCTCGACCTGCGGGCGCTCATCCACCCGCTGCTCGCCCGGCTGACCGGGGATCTGCGGGAGACCACGCACATGGCGGTCCTCGATGGCGCCGAGGTGGTGTACCACGACAAGGTCCAGGCCTCGCAGATGATCACGCTGTCCTCGGTGATCGGGGGGCGCAACCCGGCACATGCCACCGGCGTCGGCAAGGCCCTGCTGGCCTGGACGTACCCGACGGACGAGGCGCTGCGAGCGTGGGCCGCTCAGTGGGGCCCGCTGCGGGCGGTCACGCCGAGCACGATCACGTCCGTGCCGCTGCTCGCCGGGGAACTGGCGCTCGTGCGCGAGCGCGGATACGCGCTGGACATGGAGGAGAACGAGATCGGCGTGCGGTGCGCCGGGGTGCCGATCTTCCTCGGCCGCCCGGTGCCCGCCACCGCGGTCAGCGTCACCGTGCTCGGGGCGCGGGCGGAGGCCGGCCGGCTGGCCGAGCTGGGCGGCTTCCTGCGCCGGACGGTCACCGAGTGGTCCGAAGGCCGCACCTCCTGAGCGGCGCGCGGCGCGCGGCCGGGCGGGCACGGGCATTGACACGGGCCGACCGGCCTGACATCGTCCGGGCTAGGAACGCTATTCCGATACATGGAACGCGGTCCCGGAGGAGTGAGCAGCCATGGCCAGACTCACCGTCGCCGGCAGCCAGCCGGCCCAGCTTTCCGTACCCGTGGCCAGGCTGGGCGAGGGCCCCGTCTGGGATGCCGCCAGCGCCGCCCTGTACTGGGTGGACATCCCGGCCGGCCTGGTGCACCGGCTCGACGAGGACGGCACGCACGTCAGCTGGGACGCCGGGCAGCCGGTCGGCGCGGCCGTGCCGCGGGCCAGCGGCGGCCTGGTGCTGGCGGCCAGGGACGGCTTCCTGGCCCTGGACACCGGCACCGGCGCGGTCACCTCCCTGGTCCCGGTCGAGGCGGACCGGCCCGAGACCCGGATGAACGACGGCTCGTGTGACCGGTCCGGCCGGTTCTGGGCCGGAACCATGGCCGTCGATGAGTCCCCGGGTGCTGGCTCGCTGTACCGGCTGGATCCCGACCTCCGGGTCACCCGGGTGCTCGACGGCGTCGGCATCTCTAACGGCATCGGGTGGAACCCGGACGAGACGCTGATGTATTACGTGGACTCGCTCGCCCA
>JBEKFH010000392.1:0-4279 GCA_050013415.1 Streptosporangiaceae bacterium
AGCGTGTCGGGCGCGTCCGGGTTCTTGGTGCCCGTGCTCGCCCACAGCAGCCGCTGCATCCGCGCGCCGGCGTTCTCCAGCCGCAGCACCCGGTCCGAGCTCAGCAGCTGCCGGTAGGCGCGGTAGGTGTCCAGCCCGACGGCCAGGCCGAGCTGGTCGGTCAGCGCGGCCGGGACCTTGCCGGCGACGGCCACGTCCCAGCGGGACATGAAGATCGAGGCGACCGACCCGACGGCCGGGTCAAGGCCGGCCGTGATCCGCCGCTCCACCCCCTGCAGGTAGGCGTCGGCGGCGGCCAGGTACTGCTCGGGGGAGAACAGCAGCGTGACGTTGACCGGCACCCCGGCGGCGATCGACTCGGTGATGGCCGGCAGTCCCTCGGGCGTGCCGGGGATCTTGATGAACAGGTTCCGCCGGGCCGCCTGGGCATGCAGCCTGGCCGCGGCCTCGACGGTGCGCCGGGTGTCGTGTGCCAGCAGCGGCGAGACCTCCAGCGATACCCAGCCGTCGACCCCGTCGGTCCGCTCGTGGATGCCGAGGAACTCATCGGCCGCGCGCCGCAGGTCCTCGATCGCGAGCTCGAAGAACAGATCCTCGCCGGACAGGCCGGCCTTGGCCTTGGCGGCGATCGTCTCGTCGTAGTCTCCCGAGCCGATCGCCTTGTCGAAGATCGACGGGTTCGAGGTAAGGCCGGTCACCGAGTAATCGTCGATGTAGTGCTGGATCGTGCCGGAGTTGAGCATGGCGCGGGTGATGTTGTCGAGCCAGAGGCTCTGGCCCCGCTCGTGCAGAATCTCGGTGGCTCTCACGTGGTTCCCTTCCCTCGGCCCTGCCGGACCGCGTCCCTGCACAGCCCGCCTGCCCTTGTCTACCCCAGCCGGTACCCCGGACTCCCCGGCGGGTCGGTGAATTCCCCAGGGGCGGCCATCCGGTCCGGTCAGAGGGTGGTGGCGATTCCGCCGTCGACCGGGATCACGGCGCCGGTGACGTACGCGCCGGCCCGCGCGGACAGGTAGACGGCGACCCCGGCCATGTCGTCGGGACGGCCGATCCGCCGCAGCGGTGCCTGACTGGTGATCTCGTCCCCGAGCTCCCGCAGGGTGGCGGCCATCATCTTTGACTCGAATGGCCCGGGGGCGACCGCGTTGACGGTGATGTGCCGCGGGCCGAGTTCCCTGGCGAGCACCCGGGTCAGGTGGTGCAGCCCGGCCTTGCTGGCCGAGTAGGAGTAGGTCGGGACCCCCGGCACGTGCAGCCCGTCGATGCTGCCGACGTTGATGACCCTGGCCGGGTCGTCGTGCGTTCCGGCGGCCTCCAGCAGCGGGAGGAACGCCCTGGTCAGGAAAAACGGGGCCTTCAGGTTCAGGTCGAGCACCTTGTCCCATGCCGTGGCGGGGAACTCCGCCAGCGGCGCTCCCCAGTTGGCTCCCGCGTTGTTGACCAGGATGTTCAGGGCCGCCTCGCGGCCGGCGATCTCGCGGGCGAGCCGCAGGCATTCCGCCTCGGCTGACAGGTCGGCCGGGACCGCCTCGACTGTCCCGTGAGGGGCGAGTTCCGCGACTGCGGCGGCGCACGCGTCAGCCTTGCGCGAGCTGATATAGACGCGGGCTCCGGCATCGAGCAGGCCGCGCGCCATCATCAGCCCGATCCCCCGGGTTCCGCCGGTGACGACGGCCGTCTTCCCTGACAGGTCGAACAACGACATGGCCACTCCTTACGGGATTACCGGATCCGGCTAACGTACCCAGGCAGCCGGACCGGGGGTGCCGGGCCCTGGTGTGCCGGGCCCTGGTGTGCCGGGCCGCGGCCGTACGTGGCCGACAGGGCCCGAGGCAGGCCCTGGCGCTGGGCATACTGGAGCGTGGTCATGTCCTCGCGCTTCGTGGTGCAGCTTCATGACGCGACCAGATTGCATTTCGACCTGCGCCTGCAGGTCGGCGATGTGCTGCGATCCTGGGCGGTGCCCAAGGGCCCGTCGCTGGATCCAGGCGCCCGGCGGCTGGCCGTGCCTGTCGAGGACCATTCCCTGGATGCCGGCGACTTCGAGGGCGTTCATGAAGGGCAGTCACGGGGCTCCGGCGCGGTGATCATCTGGGATGAGGGCACCGCTGACATTCTGCGCGACGAGCCGGGCCAGCTGTCCTTCAGCCTGCACGGGCACAAGCTGGCCGGCCGGTTCTCCCTGATCCGGACCGGCCAGCGCCGCTGGCTCCTGGTGAAGGCGCGCGACGATGACGCCCGGGCGGGCTCGGACATCGTCGCCGAGCGCCCGGCGAGCGTGCGCAGCGGCAGGACCTGGCAGCAGCTGGCGGCAGCGGCAGACGGTGGCCGCGCGGCGGCGCCTCACAGCGGATGAACGGGGCCCGCGCGGCCAGTGCCGAAACAGCGCCACCTCCCGGCTGGAGCGCACTGCTCGAGCCGCGGGCCCGGGCCTTCGGTCGGCCCGGCTCGCCAGGCCGAGCGGCCCAGCCCGGCCGACGCCAGGGCGGCGTCCATCGGCCGGATGGATCGCGTTCCCAGGGATGTGGGCGCTGGCCCCTCTCCGGCCAAGGACGGGGTACCGGGGCGGCCACTGCGGCCTTACAGTCGGTCCATGAGCGGAGGGCTTTCCCCGCTGGGGCCTGATGATGAGGCGGCAGCCGGCAACGTGCGCGCGTCGCACGAGGACAGGGACCGCGTCGTCGATCTGCTGCGGGTGGCCGCCGGTGATGGCCGGCTGACCGCGGCGGAACTCGACGAGCGGCTCGAGGTTGCGCTGACCGCGCGCACGCACGGCGAACTGGCGGCGCTGACCAGCGACCTGCCGGCTGCACCGGGCTTCGCGGCGAGCGCACCCGCGCCGAAGGACGTCGTGCGCATCAACTGCCAGAGCGGAAACGTGATGCGCGATGGCCGGTGGGTGGTGCCGCAGCGGATTGACGTACGGGTGACCAGCGGCAACGTCACTCTCGATTTCACCGAGGCAGTGCTGTCCGCGTCCTCGCTCCAGATCGACGCTGAGGTCCGCAGCGGGAACCTGAAGCTCGTGACGAAGCCGGGCATCGTGGTCGACACCGACGATGTGGCGATCCGGAGCGGCAACGTGAAGGTCAAGATGCCATGGGGGCATGACGCGCCGGTCGCGCTGCGGATCGGGGTGTCCGGCAAGGTCGGCAGCGGAAACATCACCGCGCGCCCGCCGCGCCGGACCTTCTGGCAATGGCTGCGGCGCGAGCCGAGCCGCTACGCGATAGCCCGATCCTGACTAGCCGACGCCCCGCTGACTAGGCGGCGCTTCAGCCCCCATGCTGACCAGGCCGGCGGCCCGGTACCGGCCGTCCCCGCCCCTCTCACCAACGCTGGCAACCATCATCGGGGTCCGGATCCGGTAGCTGTGTGCCAGCATCGCGGCGGCTCGAGGCGAGGCCGCGGCCATCGTCTCGGCCTCGCCGCCTCAAGCCGGTCTCGGCGAACAGCCAGGCCCGCTCCTCGGACAGGGGGGCACTGCGGCGTTCGCCCGGTGCGCACGGACCACGTCGACCAGCCCTGTGCCGATGCCCCCCGAACGCCAGGACGGCCTGCCGGTCAGGGTCGGGCGGCGGCGGGCACGTCCGGGTAGCCCGGCACGCACCGGGCGGTAGCGGCTGGCACCAGCGATTGAGGCTAACCGCAGAACTTGCAGAGTCGACTGTGCGGAGCGATGTCGACTCTGGCGGCGTGATCGCCTCTCTTCAGGCTCAGCCAAATTAATCGAATGTGATTTCGTTTATTGACCAGTTTTGTCGGTGGTGTTCGTTACTGTGGTCTAAGACAAATTCTCCAGGTGGCCTGGGGATGACTGGCCTGGCGGGAGGTGACCCGGATGGCGGAGGACGTAGCCGGCGCGGGTTCCCCGCAGGGCCTGTCGTGGTCCTGGGAGCTGGACTTCGGCGCGCTGATGGACAGCCTCGACGGATGCGCGCCCCGCCTGGGGACCGCGGGACGCCCCGGTGCCGCCTCATGCGGTGCGGACCGCCCGGGGAGCGCCTCCGGCGGTGCGGACCGCCCGGGGAGCGCCTCCGGCGGTGCGGCTTTGCGCGCTGTCCCGCAGACCGCTGCCGTCAGCGAGGATGAGGACGCAGCCGCCGGTGGCGATGAGGCAGCTGCCGGTGGCGATGAGGCAGCTGCCGGTGGCGATGAGGCAGCTGCCGGTGCCGGTGGCTTGAGGGATAACGAGATTGCCCGAGACGATCCGGATGGCCTGGATCGAGACGACCCGGAGGGCGCGGTCCCGGAGGGCCTGGATCCGGAGGGCCTGGAG
>JBEKFH010000393.1:0-4279 GCA_050013415.1 Streptosporangiaceae bacterium
CCGCCGCCGGCGTCAACCCGGTCGACTGGAGCGTCCGGTCCGGGGCCGCGGGGAACCGGTTCGGCAGCCCGCCGTACATCCCCGGCTGGGACGTCTCCGGCGTCATCGAGGTGGCGGGACCCGGTACGGGCCCGTTCGCGCCTGGTGACCGCGTCTTCGGAATGCCGCGCTTCCCTGCCATGGCCAGTGCTTACGCAGAGCGGGTGACGGCGCCGGCCGCCCAGGTCGCTGCCGCCCCGGCGAGCATCGGCGACGTGGAGGCCGCTGCGCTGCCGCTGGCCGGGCTGACCGCGCTGCAGGTGCTTGACCAGGCCATGGTGGCGGCCGGCCAGCGGGTGCTCGTGCATGCCGCCGCGGGCGGGGTCGGCCACCTGGCGGTCCAGCTGGCGAAGGCCCGCGGCGCGTACGTGCTGGGCACCGCCCGGGCGGAGAAGCACGAGTTCCTCCGCGACCTGGGCGTCGACGAGCCGATCGACTACACCGCGGTTGCCTTCGAGGACGTGGCCAAGGACGTGGACCTGGTCATCGACACAGTCGGCGGGGACTACGGCCTTCGCTCGGTCGGCTCGATCCGGCCGGGCGGGACGCTCATTCTGATCTCCGGCGGGGTCAGCGACGAGCTGGCCGCGGCGGCCGCTACGGCCGGCGTCCGCGCCGAGCGGCATTTTGTCCGCCCCGACGGCCCTGGCCTTGCCCGGCTCGCCGAGCTCGCCGACCGCGGCGAGCTCATTGTCGCGATCGATCAGCTCTTCCCGCTGGCCCGGGCCGCGGACGCGCACCGGCAGGGCGAGACCGGACGGACCCAGGGCAAGATCGTTCTTTCCGTTGCCGTCTAGCATCCCTGCCGGGCCCAGGCGCCCGGGCCCGGGCCCCTGGTGCCGGCGGACCACGCTGGTTGCGTCACGTTGCTAACCTGGCGAGCGGCTGGCGCGCCGCGCGCTGGCCGCGCCGATCCGGGGACGGTCGTTGGAACCACGAGAGCTCGCCGACCTTCCGTTCGCCGCCGCGCTCCGGCCGCACGCCGGCGAGCTGGGCCCGGGCGGACTTGGCCCGGACCAGGAATACGACGCGGTCCACTTCGACAAGGTCACCTTCGATGACGCCACCGCGGTGAACGCACGCTTCATGGAGTGCGCGTTCACCGGCGTGTCGTTCCAGGCCGGGCAGCTCCGGCGGGCGCGCTTCATCGACGTGTGGCTGCGTGACGTCCGGCTGACGGGGACCAGCCTCGCGGAGACGAGCTGGCAGGACGCGACGTTCGCCGGGGCGGTCATTGCCGGCGCCGAGGCATTCGGCGCCCAGCTGCGCCGGGTCACCTTCCGCGGCTGCAAGCTCGATTCGGTGAATTTCCGGGATGCCGCGCTCATCGACGTCGCGTTCGACAACTGCCTGCTGCGCGAGGTTGACTTCAGCGGCGCGACGCTGACCAGGACGGTATTCACCAGCTCGCGGCTGGACACGACGGACCTCAGCCGGGTGACGATGGACGAGGTCGACCTTCGCGGCGCGGAACTCGGGATCACGATCAGCCCCGGCTCGCTGCGCGGCGCGATCATCACCACCGCGCAGCTCATCGACATCGCCCCGCTGCTCGCCCAGACCCTGGGCATCACGGTCGCCGACGGCGGCTGAGCCCGGGTTTCTGCCATGGGGCCTCTGCTGATTCAGCGTCGTAGTCCCTCCACTGCCGCTGTTTCCGCAGTGGAGTCCCAACCACGCCATTGGAACCACCGCCGGAACGCTCGCGACGAGGGAATGAGGGGACGAAATGACGGAGCCGGGCAGATTCGATACCGTGCGCACGGACCGGCTGCTGATGCGGCGGTGGCTCGACTCCGACCGCGAGCCGTTCGCTGCTCTCAACGCCGACCCGGAGACCATGCTGTTCTTCCCGCAGACGCTCGACCGCGAGGCCAGCGACAGGCTGGTTGACCTCATCGAGGATCGGTTCGACCAGCAGGGATACGGGCTCTGGGCGGTGCAGGTCGCCGATACCGGCGAGTTCATCGGCTTCACCGGGCTCAACCCGATGCCCGGCGGGGTGCCGGGCGCCGGCGGCGTCGAGGTCGGCTGGCGGCTCGACAGGCATGCCTGGCACAGGGGCTACGCCACGGAGGCGGCCAGGGCCGCACTCGCGGTGGCCTTCGACGGCGTCGGCCTGGACGAGATCTGGTCGATGACCGCCGTGCTCAACGAGCCGTCCCAGGCGGTCATGCGGCGCCTGGGGCTGACCGAGGTCGCCAGGTTCGACCACCCCAGGATCTCCGCGGGCCACCCCCTCCAGCCGCACGTGACCTACCACGGGCCGCGGCCGCCGGCGCCTTGACCACTACGCCATCGAATGCCCGGATCTTGCGCGGGATGCCGGAGCCGGATCCTGATCAGGCACCCAGGAAACGCCGTTGTCCCTCCGCTCCCGCTGTGACGGCAGTGGAGGGACAACGGCGTTCATTGTCTGGAAATTGAATCTTGTTCAGTTGTTCCGGCGAGGGACTCTCTCGCCGGCCCTGGCAGGCTTACTCAGCTTGTACCTCAGCGTGACCCTTGGCCTCACCCCCGCTCATGGCCTTGGTCCCGTTGCTGCTGACGGTGACGACATCCTCGGGCGCGTACGCCGCCTCGCCGTGCACCGCAAGGTCGCCGAGCTCCAGGACGTCGTCAGACTCGCGCAGGCTGGTGAACATGCTGATCACCTTCAGGATGACGAACGTGACGAAGGCGTCCCAGATGATGACCGTCAGCGCGGCCTCCGCCTGGATGAGCAGTTGCTTCGGATGCCCGTAGAAGAGCCCGGCTGACGTGATGTCCGGTGTCTTCCCGAGGCCCAGGTAGATGATCATCTTGGGGTCGGCGAACAGGCCGACCATCAGCCCGCCGAGCAGGCCGGCGAAACCGTGGGTGTAAACGACGCCGAGCGCGTCATCGACCTTGTTGAACGGCCACACGTGCTTGGGCAGGTAGATCATGAGCGCCCAGACGAACCCGGAGGCGACGCACCCCATCACCAGCGCGCCCATGCCGTTCACGTAGCCGGCCGCTGGCGTGATGGCGACCAGGCCGCAGATCATGCCGTTGACCCCGCCGACGAACGACCCCTTCTTCTGCTTGCTGGCGAACATGTCCAGGAAGATCCACGTCATCATCGCAGCGGCAGTGGCCAGGTTGGTGTTGATGACGGCTGCCGAGGCGTCCGCGCCCGCGAAGTACGGGTCACCGCCGTTGAAGCCGTTCCAGCCGAGCCACAGCAAGCCGGCGCCTACCGCGACGAACGGCAGGTTGCTCGGCGCCCCGATGCCCTCGCGGTCACGCTGAATCCGGGGCCCGACCATCGCCGCGGCAACGAATCCGGAAACGCCGGCCGCCAGGTGGATCACGTAGCCACCGGAGAAGTCCAGCGCGCCGTGGGCGCCCCAGTAGCCGCCGCCCCAGAGCAGGAACGCGTTCACCGCGTAGGCGAAGGTGATCCACAGCGGTACGAAGATCACCCATACCTTGAACTTGATCCGGCCGATGACGCTGCCCAGCAGCAGGATCGGCGTGATCGCCGCGAACACGAACTGGAAGTAGACGAGTGACGCTTCAGGGAAACGGAACCCGGGGAGGTCCCCGTCGAGCAGCGGGATATTGGCCTGAGCCTGCTCCCCGGCATGCCCGATGACGTCAGAAGGCCAGCCCACGAAGGTGGATATCCACGGAGTGCCGAAGCCCATCCGGAATGCCCAGAGCACCCACACGATGAGGGTCAGGCAGAACGCGCTGAACACCATCATGATGGCGTTCACGGCCCACCTGCGCTGCACGAGGCCCGCATAGAGGACCGCAAGCCCGGGGATGCTCATCAGGCCGACGAGAGTGGCTGCGGTCATCTGCCAGGCGTTATCGCCTGCATACAGCCAAGTTGGATACGGAACCAGCACGCTGCCTCCAGGGGCTACGGCGAAGGGCTCTTGGGGGAGACCGGTCGGCACATGGCCGGGCGCCGGCCGGCGAAGCTCCTTCGGTGTCGGTCGTTAACGCTTCTTGTTTCCCATGGCCGAGTTTCGGCCGTATTTCCCGGTTGTTACGCCGGCGGCAAAAGAACACGTCGCGGCCAAGCCTGTGTTAACTGGCTGTTTCCGCGGGGCCGGACCGGCGGGCCGGCGAGGCTGGGCAGCCGGCCCTGGGCACGGAATCGGGCCAGGTCAGGCGAATGCGGGCAAGGCAGGTACCGGGCCGAGGGGCTCGCGGACGCCGGGCACGTGCCGGGCGGGCGCCGGGCGGGCGCCGGGCGGGCGCCGGG
>JBEKFH010000394.1:0-4273 GCA_050013415.1 Streptosporangiaceae bacterium
TCCTCGATGTCGGGCGTGCGCACGCATTTCTGGGCGCTGGTCGCCCGCCGGAAAGGCGGTGCCTGCTGGCCGAGAAAATAGGGCTTGAACGGGTTCATCCCGGCATTGACCAGGAGCAGAGTGGGATCATCGGCGACCAGGCTGGCCGACGGGACCACCACGTGCCCGCGCTTTTCGAAGAAGCTGAGGAAACGGCGGGCAATCTCTGCCGATTCCATCATCGGCCACCCTTCGCGTTGTCGGTACGTGCGGAGCCGTTCATTCCCGCCCGGCCGGGAAGCCGCGGCGCAGCCTGCTGATCTTCGAGGGCGGGACGCGGCGGCGCGGAATGGTGAGCCAGGTAGATCTCCATGCCGTCGCGCACGTCGCGGGTAAATGGTCCGAGCGCGAGACGGCCGGCCGCGCCGCCGCGGGCCGCCGTCCGGCGGGCAAGGCTCCCGGGACGCATCGAGCGGATGAGCCTGCTGGCCCGCCGGTATCCGGTCACGCCAAGCACAGCGCCGGCCAGCAGCCAGCAGAACCTGCCGATCACCGGCGCGCTCCGCTGTGCTTGCTCAAGGACCCGTGCTGCTCGATGGCCGGGGCTGGCACCGGGGCCCGCACGGCCTGGGCGCCGATGCGCAGCCCGGCGGCCCGGCGCACGCCGTAGGCCAGCGCGGAGACCCTCAGCAGCGGGCCCCCGAAGCCGCCGGCGATGGCCCTGGCCAGGCTGGCCAGGGCCGAAACGTGCCCGGACAGCTCCGCCATGTTCGCGGTGACATCGTCCATGCTCGCGGTGATCGCATCGGTCCTGGCGAGCTGCTCGCCGGCCCGGTCCACGGCCGACTGGGCCCGCTCGAGCAGCAGGTCAGCGCGGTCACGGTAATCCGACACCATCGTGGTGGCTGCGGAGATGAGCCTGCCGAGCCTGATCAGCACGTACACGGCGGCGCACACCCCGACCGCGAAGAACCCCGCCGCGATCAGCTCTGCTAGCTGCCCGGTCGTCACGTCAGGCTGCTCCTCCGCCAGCTCGCCCGCCCTGCATCCTGCCCGGCTTCCGTGCCGACCCTACCGCCTGCGGGATGCCCGCAGGGACGGATCCACTGGCGCCCGGCGGCAGTGGCTCTGCTGCTCCGGCCAGCGCCGACGGCCCCGTTCAGGTATCCGGGTCTCCGCCCGGCGCCGGGGATGCCGGGTCCGGGAGACCGTCCAGGATGGCCCTGATCCGCTCATTCCGGTCGGCGTACCTCGCCTCAGCGCCATGGCGGGACGGCTCGTAGTAGCGGCGGCCCGCGACCACGTCGGGCGCGTACCGCTGCGCGACGACGCCGCCGGAGACGTCATGCGGATAGCGGTAGCCGCCGCCGTGCCCGAGCCGCTGCGCGCCGCGGTAGCTGGCGTCCCGCAGGTGCGCGGGGACCGGGCCGATCAGGCCGGCCCGGACGTCGCCGGCGGCGGAGTTGATCGCCTTCACCACGGCGTTGGACTTCGGCGCCAGCGCCAGGTGGATGACCGCCTGGGCCAGGTTGATCCTGGCCTCGGGCAGCCCGACGAACTCGACGGCCTGCGCGGCGGCGATGGCCACGCCCAGCGCCGACGGGTCGGCCATCCCGACGTCCTCGCTGGCGTGCACGATGATCCGGCGGGCGATGAACCTCGGGTCCTCGCCGGCCTCGATCATCCTGGCCAGGTAGTGCAGCGCGGCGTCCGCGTCACTGCCCCGGATGCTCTTGATGAAGGCGCTGATCACGTCGTAGTGCTGGTCGCCGCCGCGGTCGTAGCGGACCGCCGCCCGGTCCACGGCGCGCTCGACGGCGGCGACGTCCACCCGGCCGCCGGCGGGCACGCCGAGAGCCGCCGCCTCCAGGTAGGTCAGCGCGCGCCGCGCGTCGCCGCCGGCCAGCCGGACGAGCAGGCCGGTGACCCCCTCGTCCAGGGTGATGGCGCCGCCGAGGCCGCGCTCGTCGGCCACCGCCCGCGTGATCAGCGTGGCCATGTCGTCGTCGCCGATCGGCTCCAGGGTGAGCAGCAGGGAGCGGGACAGCAGCGGCCCGACCACGGAGAAGAACGGGTTCTCCGTGGTCGCGCCGATGAAGGACACCCACCGGTTCTCCACGGCCGGCAGCAGCGCGTCCTGCTGTGCCTTGTTGAACCGGTGCACCTCGTCGATGAACAGCACGGTCTGCCGGCCGGTCAGGCCGAGCTCGCGCCTGGCCGCGTCGATCGCCGCGCGCACGTCCCTGACCCCGGCCGTGACCGCGGACAGCTCGGTGAAGCGCCGGCTGGTGACGTTGCTGACCACCTGCGCCAGCGTCGTCTTGCCGGTTCCCGGCGGGCCCCAGAGCAGCAGCGACATCGCGGCATCGTGATCAATGAGCTTGCGGAACGGATTTCCCTGGCCGGTCAGGTGCCGCTGCCCGACCACCTCGTCGAGACTGCGCGGACGCATCCGCACCGCCAGCGGCGCCACCGACCGCGCGGCTTCCTCGGCCGGCGCGTCGAACAGGCTGTCACGCTGACCAGGCTCGGCTCTCGCCATGTCACGACAGTATCTCGCGAACGGCGGAACCCCGGAGAGCGCTGATCGTGACCGAAGCGCGCTTCCGGGGTTCCGGGTTCCGTTATCGCCAGCCGGCCGCATCAGCGCGGCCGGCCGACGGGCTCAGCCGGTGCAGCCGTCGACCGATGCCGCCGGGGAGCAGTTGTCGGCGGTGTTCCCGAAGATCCGGCTGCCCATCACCGAGACGTCGTCGTCATCGTTGTAGATGCCCCCACCGCCGCCGGCTGGCGCGGTGTTGAGGTTGACGAAGCCGTTGATGAGGTCCAGCATGTCGCCGTCGCTGTAGATGCCGCCGCCGTAATCGGTGGCCGAGTTCAGGCTGAAGCTGGCGCCGGTCAGCGTCGCGTAGTCGTCGTTGTAGAGGCCGCCGCCGTAGTAGGCAGTGTTGCGGTTGAAGCCCGTGGTGGCGACGAGCAGGTCATCGTCGCTGTACAGGCCACCGCCATATTCGGAGGTGTTGCTGGCGAAGGTGCCGGCAGTCAGGCTCAGGTAGCTCTTGTTGTACGCGCCGCCGCCGTACTCCGCGGACGAGTTCTGCCGGAAGACGACGCTGGTCAGGGACCCGTCGCTGTCGTTGTAGAGGCCGCCGCCATCAATAACGGCGTAATTGCTGGCGAACAGGATACTGGCCATCGCCATGTCACTCTCGCTGTAGACGCCGCCTCCGTCCTCGGCGCTGTTGTTGAGGAAGGAACTCGTGACGGCCGATGAAATGCCGTCGTCAACGTAGATGGCGCCGCCCCACTCAGCGCTGTTGTGAGAGAATACGGACGTGTCCACTTCGGTGTTCCAGTCCTCGAACAGGGCGCCGCCGTAATTGTAGGCGTAGTTCCCGGTGAAGGTGGCGCCGCTGATCGCCGCGTCGAATTCGTTGTAGATGGCGCCGCCCGCGGTGGCTGAGTTGCCAGTGAAGGTCGCGCCGCTCACCGAGAGGGCCTCGGAGCTGTAAATGGCCCCCCCGTCGGAATAGGCATTGTTATCAGTGAAGGTGCCGCCAGTGACCGAGACGTTACCGCCGGTGTTGTAGATGGCGCCGCCATCGTTGATCCCGGCAGGGCCATTGCGGGTCCTGACACCGGCGCAGTTGCCGATGGCGCCGCGGGCGTGGGTGGCCTTGCGGGTGGCGTTGCGGACGACGCAATCGCCATCGGCGTCAGCGTCACCGTTGGTGAAGTTAAGATTGCTGATGGCGACGTTGCCTGAGTTCACCGTGAGAATATTGAATTCAGCCGTGTCGATCGCCTGGCTGCGCTCTAGCGTGGCTGAGTTGCCCTGGATGGTCAGGTCCGCGCTGACGATGGGCAAGGTGGCGGTCAGGACGTACGTGCACTTACTGGACAGGCTCAGCGTCTCCCCGCTGACCACGGCGGTTACGTCGGCGATGAGCGCACTGGTGCTGCACGCCACCGAGACCGTGGTCGAGGTCGGGAGCGAGGCCGGCGACGCCGGCGATGCCAGCGCCGCCTGGGCGGTGGCCAGGCCAGCGGCCACCAGGGCCAGGCCGCCAGCGGCCGCTATCAATGTTTTCGGCAGTTTCACATGCATGTATTTCCCCCCGAATGTGATCTGATCATTGTGAGCGGCTTCGCAATACCGCCAGGCAGATCCCTCGACCGGAGCCGGTAGTTACCGGCTCGAAGGTCGGGTAAAGCAGACTCACCAGCGGTAATTCAGGCCAGCGGTTAACCCCCCGTAGTAACAATCTGCGACCACGTTATCACGCAGCGGCAA
>JBEKFH010000395.1:0-4266 GCA_050013415.1 Streptosporangiaceae bacterium
ACCTGGGGCATGTTCCGCAACATCACCCTCCCGCTGCTCGGCCCGGCGACGCTGTTCCTGGTGGTCTGGTCCTCCATCAACGCCCTGCAGCTCTTCGACGAGGTCTACTTCCTGACCAAGGGCGGCCCCGGCACCGCCACCTACGTGGTCGTCTACTACCTCTACAGCCTCGCCTTCAACCAGGGGGTGGCCGGCTACGCGGCGGCCATTGCCTACGTCCTGCTCCTCGCGATCCTGAGCCTCACCCTGGTGCAGCTCTGGGTCGGCAAACGACTCGTTTATTACGCGTCATGACCGGCAGCACCGTCCCCGCGGCCCGCGTCCCGCCCCTGGAGACCGGGGAAAAGACAGGCGCGGAACGGGGCCGCCGGGGCGGATCGGCCAGCCAGCGCGAGCCCGGCCAGTTCTTGTTCAGCCCCTGGCACCTGGTGCTGATCCCGATCGCTATCGCGATGCTCGTCCCGATGGTGTGGATGCTCGCGACGTCGCTGGAGACGCTGAACGAGACCCGGCACTTCCCGCCGATCATCGCGCCGCACACGCTGCGCCCGGCGAACTACTCCGACGTGCTGACCCAGGCGCCGTTCGCCCGCTGGTTCGTCAACACGATGATCGTGACCGTGGTGACCGTCGCCGGCAACCTGCTGTTCTGCAGCCTGGCCGGGTACGCGTTCGCCCGGATCAAGTTCTTCGGCCGCGAGGTCGTGTTCGTGCTGATCCTGGCCACCTTGATGATCCCGTTCCAGGTGGTGATGATCCCCACCTTTATCATCGTCAAGGACCTCGGGATGATCAACACGCTGTACGCCCTCATCGTGCCGAACCTGGCCGGGGCGTTCGGCATCTTCCTGCTGCGGCAGTTCTTCCGCACCCTGCCGGTGGAGCTGGAGGAGGCGGCCAGGATCGACGGGGCCTCCCGGCTGTCGGTGCTGTTCAAGATCGTCCTGCCGCTGTCCGGCCCGGCCCTGGCGACGCTCGCCGTGATCACGTTCCTGTGGACCTGGAACGACTTCCTCTGGCCGCTGATCACGATCTACACGCCGAACAACATGACGCTCCAGCTGGGTCTCGCGACGTTTGAGGGAACGCACCAGACCAGCTTCAACCTGCTGATGGCCGCCAACGTGATGAGCATGCTGCCGGTGCTGCTGCTGTTCTTCCTCGCGCAGCGCTATTTCATCCGCGGGATCGCGACGTCGGGACTGAAGGGCTGAGCATGGCGGAGGTGGCATTCGAGAACGTCAGCAAGGAGTTCCCCGGCGGGACGTTCGCTGTCGACGACCTGACGCTGGGCATCGGCGACGGGGAGTTCCTCATCCTGGTCGGGCCGTCCGGCTGCGGCAAGACCACCGCGCTGCGGCTGATCGCGGGCCTGGAGAAGCCGACGGCCGGCACGATCAGGATCGGCGACGAGGCGGTGAACGGCGTCTCGCCGCGGGACAGGGACATCGCGATGGTGTTCCAGAACTACGCGCTGTACCCGCACATGACCGTGCAGAAGAACCTCGCGTTCGGGCTCAGGGAGCGGCGGACGCCCCGGCGCGAGACCGAGCGGCGGGTGCGCGAGATCAGCGCGATCCTGAGCCTGGATGAGCTGCTCAAGCGCCGCCCAGCCCAGCTTTCCGGCGGCCAGCGGCAGCGCGTGGCGATGGGACGGGCCCTGGTGCGCGAGCCGAAGGTGTTCCTGCTGGACGAGCCGCTGTCGAACCTGGACGCCAAGCTGCGGGTGCAGATGCGGGCCGAGCTGAAGCGGCTGCACAGGAGGCTGGGCATCACCACGGTCTACGTGACGCACGACCAGGTCGAGGCAATGACGCTAGCCGACCGGATCGTCGTGATGTCGGGCGGTAAGGCGCTGCAGATCGGCGCGCCGCAGGAGGTGTTCTCCCGGCCGGCGAATCTGTTCGTGGCCGGCTTCATCGGCAGCCCGGCAATGAACCTGCTGCGGGGCCGGGCCGCCCCGGCCCCGAACTGGCCCGGCCGAACCCAGGTCACCGCCGGGCAGCTGTGCTTCGAGCGGGCGGGCGTGCCCGGCGGCGAGGTCGTGGTCGGGATCCGGCCCGAGTCCCTGGTCCCGGGCGGCGCGGAGCTGACCGGGCCGTCGCTCGACCTCGAGATCGAGCTGGTGGAGCCGCTGGGCGAGCTGGCGCTCGTGCACGGCACCGTCGCGGGAACGGCGGCGCGCAGCGGGGCCGAGGAAGAGGAGGCGATCCTGCTCGACGAGACATCCCGCGCCCCGGTGACGGCGTTGTTCTCCGCCTCGCTGCAGCCCCGGTCCGGCGACCGAGTACAGGTCGGCGTGGACCCGGCGCGGATCTACCTGTTCGACGCGGTAACCGGCGAGGCGATCCGCCATGACTGACGTGATGAGCACGACGGGGACGAGCACGACGGGGACGGGGACGGCCGCGGCGATCCAGCCATGACGGACGCGACGGAGGCGACGGAGATGGGGACGACGGCGATGGGGACCATGGCGATGAGCGCGGGCAGGCCGAGGATCGTGATCGTGGGCGCCGGTGGCTGGGTGTTCCCTGTCGAGCTGACCAGGGACATCCTGTCGTTCCCGGCCCTGGGCGGCTGCACACTGGTGCTCTACGACATCGACGCCGCTGCCGCGGCCACGACGGCCACGGCAGCCAGGCAGCTGATTGAGCTTGGCGGCCTGGCGGCGACGGTGGAGATACCGGCCGACCTGCCGGCCGCGCTGCGCGGCGCCGACTTCGTGCTGACCGTGTTCCAGGTGGGCGGGGTCCGGGCCTACGCCCATGACCTGCTGATCCCGCGCGAGTACGGCATCGACCAGATCGTCGGGGACACCCTCGGGCCCGGCGGGGTCTTCCGCGGCCTGCGAACGATCGAGGCGCTGCGGGTGGTGGCGCAGACGATGCTGACCGAGTGCCCCGGCGCGCTGCTGCTGAACTACACCAACCCGATGTCGGCCAACATCTGGGCCACCGACCTGCTGGGCGTCCGGGTGATCGGCCTGTGCCACAGCGTGCAGAACACGGCGGAGTTGCTGGCCCGCGAGCTCGGCGTGCCGCTGGACGAGGTGACGTTCGACTCGGCCGGGGTGAACCACACGGCGTGGTTCACCACCTACCGGCGCGGGGAGGAGGACCTGATCCCGCGGATCCGGTCGGTGATGCGGGCCAGGTACATCGACGAGACCGAGCCGCTGCTGCCCCGCTCCGACGACCCGTACGAGAGCATCGAGCGGGTCCGCGCCGAGCTGATGGAGCTCACCGGGTTCTTCCACACCGAGTCCAGCCACCACGCCAGCGAGTACTGGGCATGGTTCCGCAAGACGCCGCAGCTGACCAGCCACTACCTGGATCGGCACTGGGACAACCTGGAGATCTCCAGCACCGTCGACAAGCAGCAGAGCGATGCCGAGATCGTCGACGAGGCGCGCCGCGACGGCATCAGGCACGGCGGCGAGTTCGCCGCGCCGATCATGGACAGCGTGGTCACCGGCACGCCGCGGATCGTCTACGTGAACGTCCGCAACGACGGCCTGATCACCAACCTGGCGCCGGACGCGTGCGTCGAGGTGGCCTGCGTCGCCGACCGGGGCGGCGTCCGGCCCCTCCGGTACGGCGCGCTGCCGCCCGCCTGCGCGGCCCTGAACGAGGTGCAGATCGCGGTGCAGCGGCTGACCGTGCGGGCCGCGATGACCGGCAGCCGGGAACTCGTGCGCGCCGCCGTGGCGCTGGACCCGCTCACCAGCGCGATGTCGACGCTGCCGAAGATCGCGGAGATGACCGACAAGATGCTGGCGGCTGAGGCCGAGTGGCTGCCCCAGTTCGAGCCGCCGGCCCGGCGCTACGCGGGCGACGGCTACCTCGCCGGAACGCGCCCGTGAGCCGCGCCGGCAGGCGGATCCCGCTGCTCGCCACGACGGCGGCCGTGGCCCTGGCCCTCGGCCTCACCGCGGCAGCCGCCGCCCCGCCAGCCGCCGCCACCGGGACAGTCTCCGCCCGGACAACCGCCGCGCAGACAGCCGCCGCCCGGACAGCTGCCGCGCAGACATCCGCCGCCCGGACAGCCGCCACCCGGACATCTGCCGCCCGGACAGCTGCCGCGCAGACATCCGCCGCCCGGACAGCCGCCACCAAGACAGCCGCCACCAAGACAGCTGCCGCTAATGCTGCGGGCTCGGTCACCCGGTCCCGCGCGGCCGGCGGGCTGAGGCGGCCCGCCGCGCGCGGGGTTCTGCGGATCCGGGGTCAGCTGCGGGATGGCGGGATCGTGCGGGCGAGCGGG
>JBEKFH010000396.1:0-4263 GCA_050013415.1 Streptosporangiaceae bacterium
ATCAAGCGCCCGCTCGGCATCGGCAGGCTGGCCGACCCGCCGACCTTCCTGTTCCAGTACCAGCCGGGCCCGGCGACGCTGGCCGCGCTGGTCTCGCTGGAGGGCGAGCGGTTCCGGCTCGTGGTGGCCGAGGGCGAGAACCTGGACAGCCAGCCGCTGCCGGCCCTGGAGATGCCGTACGGGCAATTCCGGCCGGCCTCCGGCGTGCGCGCGTGCCTGAACGGATGGCTGCGGGCCGGCGGACCGCACCATGAGGTGATGAACCTCGGGCATCATGCCGCCGACTGGCGCGTCTTCTGCGAGCTGGCCGGGATCGAATTCGTCCAGGTCTGATCTCCCGCGCCGCTCCGCGCCGCTCCGCGCCGCGCCGCTCCTGCGCCGCCGGGCGGGCGAGGTCGGGGCCGCACCCGACCGGCAAATGGCGCGCCGCAGGGCGGACGGCGGGGCGGCTGGCCGGGTCGGGCAGGATGATCCCATGAGGAACGTTCCCGCCATGGCCGCTTCAGCAGCGGTTATGGCGGCTGCCGTGGCCCTGATCATCTCCGGCTGCTCCGGCGGCTCGCCGCGGGCCGCGGGCACCTCCCCGGCCACCGGCACTAACCCGTCCCCCGGAACGCCGCGGCTGCACTGGCACTCCTGCCCCGGCGGCCAGGCGCCGCGCTGCGCGAGCCTGCAGGTGCCGTTGGACTACGCTCGCCCGGGCGGCAGGAAGATCACCATCGCGCTGTCCGAGGTGCCGGCCACCGCGCCGCGGGCGCGGCAGCAGGGCGCGCTGATCGTCAACCCGGGCGGCCCCGGCGGCAGCGGCCTGAGCATGGCCTCGTTCGTTGCCGACGGGCTCCAGCCCTCCGTCGCGGCCGAGTACGACATCGTCGGGTTCGACCCCAGGGGCGTCGGGTCGTCCGTGCCGGCGCTGCATTGCGACCCGTCGTTCTTCACCGGGGTGCGGCCCGACTACATCCCGGCCACCAGCGCGGCCGAGCAGGTCCTGATCGGCCGCGCCAGGGACTATGCCGGCGACTGCGAGAAGAAGTACGGCTGGCTGCTGCCGTACATGACCACGCGGGACACCGCCCGGGACGTCGACTCCATCCGGGCGGCGCTGGGGCTGCAGAAGATCAGCTACTTCGCGTACTCCTACGGCACCTATATCGGCCAGGTGTACGCGACCATGTTCCCGAACCGGATCCGGCGGATGGTACTGGACAGCACAGTCGACCCGCGCGGAGTCTGGTGGGGCGACAACCTTGCCCAGGATTATGCGTTCCAAGGCCGGATGAATGCCTTCTTCTCGTGGGTCGCCTCGCACGACGACGTGTACCACCTCGGCTCGTCCAGATCGCAGGTGAGCCAGGCGTGGTATCAGGCGCGGGCCCGGCTGGACGCCCACCCGATCCGCGGCCAGGACGGCTCGCTGATCGGACCCGATGAGTACGACGACACGTTCCTTGTCGGCGGCTACGCCAACGCGTTCTGGCCGGTGCTCGCCGCCGCGCTGGCCGGCTACCTGCACGAGGGGAATACCGGCCCGCTGACCAGCGCGTATCAGGAGCAGGGCAGGCAGAACGAGAACGAGTTCGCCGTCTACAACGCGGTGGAGTGCAGCGATGTTAGCTGGCCGCGCGACTGGGCGACGTGGAACTCCGCCACCAGGAAGGCGTACCGGAGCGCCCCGTTCGAGTCGTGGGACAACGCGTGGTTCAACGCGGCCTGCGCGTTCTGGCCGGTGCGCGGGCCGGCTCATCCGATGCAGATCACGGGCAAGGGGCTACCCGGCATCCTGATGCTGCAGGGCACGCTGGACGCGGCAACCCCGTACGCCGGGGCGCAGCAGGCGCACGCGGAACTGCCGACGGCCAGGATGGTGGTGGTGGAAGGCGGCGGCAATCACGGCCAGTCCCTGGCCAGCCCGCCGAATGCCTGCGTGAATGGCTACCTGAACCGCTATCTTGCCGACGGCGCGCTGCCGCAGCAGCCCGGCCTGGTCAACGCCACCTGCGCGGCGCTGCCGCCCCCGTCGCCCGGCTGACCCGGCGCCGGCCACCTCGCCCCGTGGCGGCTTCCCGGCCTCCTAGGCGAGATCCCTGCCTGCATGGCGGGGTTCCCTGCCTGCTGGGCGGATCCCCCGCATCTCAATAGCGTCGTTGGGACTTCACTGCAGTAACCGCGACAGTGAAGTCCCAACGACGCTATTGATTTAGTCTCCAGGCGGCTCGCGGGAGCTCTCCCGGCGGCTAGGCGGAAGCTCTCCCAGCCGCTCGCGCGAGCTCTCCCAGCCGCTCGCGCGAGCTCTCCCGGCGGGCTCCCGGTGAGCTGCATACCGCCGGGCCGCCGGAGGTGCGGGCCATGCGGTTACGCTGGGGGTGTGCTGCGCACAAGGACGTGGAAATCGTCGCCGCTGCGCCTGCTGAACGATAGCGATCGCGATGAGGCGCTGCTCATCTGCGACCGCGACCCGGTGACGAATGTCTTCGTCAGCGCGCGGCTGCGCGCGGCTGGCCTTGATCCCGGCAGGCTCGGCGCCCAGCTGTGGGGATATTCCGATGGCGGCAGGCTGACGTCGCTGTGCTATTCGGGCGCCAATCTCGTGCCGGTCGCCGCTACCCCCGGTGCCGTCGCGGCGTTCGCTGACCGGGCCAGGCTGCAGGGGCGTCGCTGCTCATCGATCGTCGGCCCCGGCCCGGCCGTCCAGGAACTGTGGGGGCTGCTCGCGCCGTACTGGGGGCGGCCGCGTGAGGTCCGGGCTGTGCAGCCGGTGCTGGCCATCTCCGGCGATCCGCTGATCGCCCCCGATCCGATGGTGCGCGCCGTGCGCCCGGACGAGCTCGATGTCCTCCTCCCGGCCAGCGTGCACATGTTCACCGAGGAGGTGGGCGTGTCGCCGATCGGCGCGGACGGGGGCGCCGCGTACCGGGCCCGTGTGATGGAGCTGATCAGGGTCGGCCGGTCGTTCGCCAGGATCGAGGGCGGACGGGTCATCTTCAAGGCCGAGGTGGGATCGGTAACCCCGCAGGTGTGCCAGGTACAGGGCGTCTGGGTACCCCCGGACATGCGCGGGCGCGGTGTCGGCTCCCGTGGCATGGCCGCGGTGGTGGCCACCGCGCGTGAGTCCATCGCGCCGACGGTGACGCTGTACGTCAACGACTTCAATGCCCCCGCGCGTGCCGCGTACCAGCGGGTCGGATTCACCCAGGCAGGCACGTTCATGTCCGTGCTGTTCTGACCTCCTTGCCCAGGCCTGGCGCGGGGGCTCGCGCGGGGGCGGGCACAGAGGCGGGCGCGGGGGGCCCGCCGCGTGGTGCAGCGGGCCCGCCCCCTTATCCCTGGCGCCGGTCAGCCAGCCGTGCGGCCACCCGGGTGCCAGGCCAGGCCGTCTGGTCGGCCCCCCGCCGATCGCAGACCGGCCTGGCCGGGTCGCCGCAGGCCCCGGCGCCGCCGAGGAACCCGTCGCGCCCGGCTTGACACCATCGCGCGGCTCTGGCCCCTCACGTGATCCTGCGACCGTAGGGTAACTAATAGATATCGCAGTAAGTTCGCACAGACCGGGATGGAGAAGTCCCGCAAACCTGGATCGAGACACGTGAGCCCTGTTTCCCCGGCGTCCGCGGCGTCCGCGGCGTCCGCGGCGTCCCCGGCGTCCTACGCGTCCCCGGCGTCCCCGGCGTCCCCGGCGTCGGCCGCGGCCGCGGCCTCGGCCGCGGCCGGCCGCCAGGCGGCGGCCGGCTACCTGCGGGAGTTATTGCTCCGTCCCGGCCGGTACCGCCGGATCTGGGAGCAGCACGCGATCCGGGTCAGGCTCGGCGAGATCAACCAGCTGGCCGTCGCCGAGGCGCTCGCCCGGCACCTGTGGAACTACCCCCGCGCCACTGGCGACGCCGACCTGGTCGCGCACCAGCTGAAGGACACCGTTTCCCGGTCGCTCGCCGGCCGCCTGCTCAGCAGGCGCGCGCTGTCCCTGTTCATCGACGCGTTCGGGTTCTCCGATCAGGAGCAGGGCCGGCTCTGGCGGCTCTGGGAAGGGTCCGCGGCGATCAGCGTCCTGACCGGGGACCGGGCCATGCCGTCGGACAGCTTCGCCGAGGTGGCCGCCGTGCTGGGCCCGCGACGCCACCAGACGCTGTCCTTGCATGACCACGTCTACGTGGGGCCTGACGGCCGCCTGGCGTATACCCGGACGCTCCAGGTGGTCGAGGCCATCGCCGACGGGCTCGACAGCATCCCCTACCTGTATGACACGAACACCACGACGCTGGAGACGGGCCA
>JBEKFH010000397.1:0-4262 GCA_050013415.1 Streptosporangiaceae bacterium
ATGCCCACGGACTACAAGCGGGTGCTGGCGGCGGCGCAGCGGGCCGAGCGCGAGGGCAGTGACGCCGGAGAGGCCGTCATGGCCGAGACCAGGGTCTGAGCCGGCCATGACGCAGAGCCGGCCAGGACGACGGAGCCGGCCAGGACGACGGAGCCGGCCAGGACGACGGAGGGAGGCACGATGGCGGACCCCAGGGGCTTCATGACCACGCCGCGGCAGACGCCGCCGCGGCGCCCGGTGGACATCCGGATCCAGGACTGGCGCGAGGTGTACGCGGACTTCGCTCCCGCCGAGCTTGAGCGCCAAGCCGGGCGCTGCATGGACTGCGGCATCCCGTTCTGCCACGGCGGCTGCCCGCTCGGGAACCTGATCCCGGAGTGGAACGACCTGGTCTGGGCCCGCGACTGGCGGGCGGCCGCCGAGCGGCTGCACGCGACCAACAACTTTCCCGAGTTCACCGGGCGGCTCTGCCCGGCGCCGTGCGAGGCCGCGTGCGTGCTCGGGATCAATGCCGAGCCGGTGGCGATCAAGCAGGTCGAGGTAGAGATCATCGACCGGGCCTGGGCCGAGGGCTGGGTGCGCCCGCTGCCGCCTTCCGCGGCCGCGCTGGCGGCCGGGCGGAAGGTCGCCGTGATCGGCTCGGGGCCGGCCGGGCTCGCCGCCGCCCAGCAGCTCACCAGGGCCGGGCACGCAGTGACCGTCTACGAGCGCGCGGAGGCGCCCGGCGGCCTGCTCCGCTACGGGATCCCCGAGTTCAAGATGGAGAAACGCCACCTGGACCGCCGGCTGGCGCAGATGCGGGCCGAGGGCACCGTGTTCCGCTGCGGGGTGCGGGCCGGGCTGGACGTGACCGCCGCCCAGCTGCGCGGCTCCTTCGACGCGATCGTGCTGGCCGGCGGCGCCACCGTGCCGCGCGGCCTGCCGGTGCCCGGCGCGGATCTCGACGGCGTGCACCAGGCGATGGACTACCTGCCGCTGTCCAACCGCGCGGTCGCTGCCGCCGCGGGCGGCCGTCCCGCCGAGCCGGCCATCTCCGCCCGGGGCCGCGACGTGGTGATCATCGGCGGCGGTGACACCGGGGCCGACTGCCTCGGCACCGCGCTGCGGCAGGGCGCGGCATCGGTCACCCAGCTGGAGATCATGCCCCGGCCGCCGGCCAGCCGACCGGCCGGCCAGCCCTGGCCCACCTACCCCATGCTCTACCGGATCTCCAGCGCGCACGAGGAGGGCGGCGAGCGGGTGTACGCCGTCTCCACGCTCGGCTTCGCCGCCGACGCCGCGGGCCGGGTCCGCGCGCTGCGGCTGGTGGAGGTCGGGCCGCCGGACGCGGGCTTCAGCCCCCGCCAGGGCACGGAACGGGACCTGCGGTGCGATCTCGTCTTGCTGGCCATGGGGTTCACCGGGGCTGAGCGCGGTGACCTGCTGACCGGGCTGGGCGTGGACATGGACGCGCGGGGCAACGTGGCGCGAGATCCGGCGTACGCGACTTCCGTGCCGGGCGTGTTCGCGGCCGGGGACATGGGCCGCGGGCAGTCACTGATCGTCTGGGCGATCGCCGAGGGCAGGTCGGCCGCGGCGGCGGTGGACGAGTACCTCAGCGGCGAGACGCTGCTCACCGCCGCGATCGCGCCGACCGCCGCGCCGATGAGGTAGCGAGCAGGTAACGTCACTCAGCATGCCGGCGGCCATCCTTCCCAGCCCTGCCAGGGATTTGTGGCACCTGGGCCCGGTGCCGGTCCGGGCGTACGCGGTCTGCGTCATCGCCGGCATCGGCGTCGCCGTGCTGGTCGCCAGCCGGCGGTACCGGAGGATCGGCGGGCAGCGCGGCGTGATCCTGGACGTCGCGACGCTGGCCGTCCCGGCCGCCCTGATCGGCGCCCGGGCCTACGGCGTGATCACCAGCTATCAGCTGTTCTTCGGGCGCGGCCATGACTGGACCGCCGTCCTGCGGATCTGGGACGGCCGGATCGGCATTCCCGGTGCCCTGGTCGGCGGCGCGGCCGGGGCGTGGATCGCGTGCCGCCGGGCCGGTGTCGCCTTCGGGCCGGTCGCGGGCGCGGCAGCACCCGGGGTGGCGTTCGGCCAGGCCGTCGGCCGCTGGGGCAACTGGTTCGGGCAGGCTCTCTACGGCCGCCCGACGACGCTGCCCTGGGGCGTCGCGATCGACCCGGAGCACCGCGTTCGGGGCTATGAGAACTTCGCCGTCTTCCAGCCCGCGTTCCTGTACGAGTCCGCCTGGGACCTGCTGGTCGGCGCGGCGGTGATCTACGCGGCGCGGCGGTTCCTGCTCACCGGCGACCGGGCGTTCGCGCTCTATGCCTGCTGCTACGCGGTCGGCGGGTTCTGGGTGGAGTCGCTGCGGATCGACTATTCCCATCACCTGCTCGGCCTGCGGGTCAACCAGTGGGTGCTCGCGGTCGTGTTCGCCGCGGCCGTGGGTTACCTGTACCTGACCAGGCGCAAACGCGGTCCGGACAGCATCGCCGCGGCGGCCGGGGCCGGGGCGGGGGCCAGCGGTGCCGGGAGCGGGACTCGAACCCGCACGCCCTCTCAGGCAGATGCTTTTGAGGCATCCATGTCTGCCTATTCCATCATCCCGGCATGTTCGAGCTGACTACGAGCTTCTCCCCGGTCCTGGCGCTGGGCGGGGGGAGCCGCAGGCCAATCTACCGGCATCCGGGTACGCTCTGCGCGTGACCCAGGTGCCGTTTCGCGTCGTGATCGCCGAAGACGAAGCGCTGATCAGGCTCGATCTCAGGGAGATGCTCGAGGAGGAAGGCTATGTCGTCGCCGGGGAGGCCGCCGACGGCGAGACCGCGGTGTCGCTGACCGAGAGCCTCCGGCCTGACCTGGTGATCCTCGACGTCAAGATGCCGGTGCTTGACGGCATCTCGGCGGCCGAGCGGATCGCCGCGAAGCACCTCGCCCCGGTGGTGATCCTGACCGCGTTCTCCCAGCGCGAGCTCGTCGAGCGGGCCAGGGACGCGGGCGCCATGGCGTACCTGGTCAAGCCGTTCACGAAGGCCGACCTGGTCCCGGCCATCGAGATCGCCGCGAGCAGGTTCCAGGAGATCACCGCGCTGGAGGCCGAGGTCGGCTCGCTGCGGGAACGGCTGGAGGTCAGGAAGCTGCTCGACCGCGCCAAGGGACTGCTGCAGGCCGAGCGCGGCATCACCGAGGCCGAGGCTTTCCGCTGGATACAGAAGAACTCGATGGACCGGCGGATGACGATGCGCGCGGTGGCGGTGGAGGTGCTGGACGGCACCGGGCCAGGGACGCCCGGGGGGCCGGCCTCAGCCGGCGGCCCGGTGCCCGGCAGCGCCTCTGCTCCTGGCCAGGCCGCTGCTCCTGGCCAGGCCGCCAGGCCCGGCCAGGCGCCGTCCGCGTGACGGGAGCTGTGCGAGAGCCCGGATCGGCCTTTGGTGCCGTGTCGGCCTTCCCCGGGCCGGCACGTTCTCTACTCGGCCGCTCCGGGCTCCGCCCCACCACGGTAGCGACGCGCTGATGCGCGGCGCACAGTCAGGGCACTCGGATGGACGGTATGCGCCGGACGTCCCCGCGGCCCCAGGCGCCCGCGGCCCCAGCGCCCCGGCCCCAGCGCCCCGGCCCCAGGTTCCCGGTCCTCAGGTCGGCGGCATGCCGGGGACGGCACTGCGCAGCAGGCAGGTGAGCCGTGAGGTGCACACGCGCCTGCCCTGGTCATCGGAGATCACGATTTCGTACGTGGTCAGCGTGCTGCCGCCGAACAGGCGGGTCGCCACCCCGGTCACCTCGCCCGCCGAGGCTCCCCGGTGATGCGTGGCGCTGATCTCGATGCCGACCGTGATCCGGCGAGGGCCGGCGTGCAGCGCCGACCCGAGCGAGCCCAGCGTCTCGGCCAGCACGCAGGACGCGCCGCCATGCAGCAGCCCGTACGGCTGCGTGTTGCCCGCCACCGGCATGGACCCGACGACCCGCTCGGCGGACGCCTCAAGGATCGTGATACCCATCCGGCTGACCAGAGCGTCCGGGCCTGCCGCGGCGAACGCAGCCTTGATCTGCTGCTCGTGGTCCTCTTCCACCGGCACCTCCGAGTTCAATGACGGACGCCTGTTCGCCGCATCAGGCAGCCTAGGATTGCGGGGTGGCTGTCACGAAACCGGCCCGGCCGGCTGATCCTGTCCCGCAGCGGGACCGGCTGCTCCTGCTCGACGGGCATTCGCTCGCCTACCGCGCGTTCTTCGCGCTGCCCGCGGAGAATTTCTCCACCACGACGGGACAGC
>JBEKFH010000398.1:0-4260 GCA_050013415.1 Streptosporangiaceae bacterium
TAGGTGAGCACGTCCCTGACCTGGCCCGCCTCCCAGCGGGCCTGGCCGACCGGGTGCCCGGCGCCGGCCACCTCCAGGCCGGCCAGCTCCTCGATATGGGCGTCCACCTCGGTGGCGAACGCGCGGAGCAGGCGAGCCCGGTCGGCCGGCGCGATGGCGCGCCAGGCCACCTGGGCCGTGACCGCGCGCTCGATCGCGGCGTCGGTCTCCGCCACCGTGGTCCGCGCCACGGTCGTGACGACCTCCTCGGTTGCTGGGTTCACGACTGTGAACTCGGACATGCAGCGGTCACTCCCCCTCGATGCTGCGGTGTGGCCCTGGCGCTGCCGTGGCCCTGGCGCTGCCGTTGGCCTGGCGCTAGAGCCGCTCGAAGCAGCGCTGCAGCTCCCAGTCGGTCACCGCGGCGTCATAGGCGGCCAGCTCGACCCGGGCGTAGTTGGCGTAATGCTCCTGCACCTCGGTGCCGAACGACTGGGCGACGATATCGCTGCCTGACCACAGCTCGAGCGCGTCGCGCAGGGTGTGCGGGACCCGCGGTCCGGAGTCCAGGTAGGCGTTGCCCTCGTAGGCGGGCTCCAGCGGCAGCTCGTTGTCGATGCCGTGCAGCCCGGCCGCGATCATGGCGGCGATCGCCAGGTAGGGGTTGACGTCACCACCGGGGGCACGGTTCTCGCCGCGCAGCGAGGCACCGTGGCCGACCAGCCGCAGCGCGCAGGTGCGGTTGTCCACCCCCCAGCGCACGGCGGTCGGCGCGAAGCTGCCGAGCACGTAACGCTTGTAGGAGTTGATGTTCGGCGCGTAGCACAGCGTCAGCTCGCGCAGCGCGGCGAGCTGGCCGGCCAGGAAGTGCTCGCCCAGCTTGGACAGCCCGTGCGGCCCGTCCCCGGCGAGCACCGCCGTCCCGTCCTCGCCGGCCAGCGAGAGATGGATGTGGCAGGAGTTGCCCTCGCGGTCGTTCGGCTTGGCCATGAACGTGACGCTCATCCCGGCCTGCGCGGCGATCTCCTTCGCCCCGGTCTTGTAGATCGAATGATTGTCACAGGTGGTGACAGCGTCGGCGTAGCGGAAGGCGATCTCGTGCTGGCCGAGATTGCACTCGCCCTTCGCCGACTCCACGTACAGCCCTGCGCCGGCCATCCCGTTGCGGATCGCGCGGAGCAGCGGCTCGACCCGTGAGGTGCCGAGGATCGAGTAGTCCACGTTGTACTGGTTGCCGGGCACCAGGTTGCGGTAGCTCTTCTCGGCTGCCTGCTCGTAGGTGTCGGAGTAGACGATGAACTCGAGCTCAGTGCCTGCCATCGCCCGCCAGCCGCGGGCCGCCAGCCGGTCGGTCTGCGCCTTGAGTATCTGCCGCGGCGAGGCCAGCACCGGGGTTCCGTCCAGCCAGGTCAGGTCGGCGAGCACCAGGGCGGTGGCGTCGTGCCAGGGCATGTGGCGCAGCGTGCTCATGTCCGGCACCAGCATGAAGTCGCCGTAGCCGCGATCCCACGAGGACATCGCGTACCCGTCCACGGTGTTCATGTCGACGTCCACCGCGAGCAGGTAGTTGCAGCCCTCCGAGTAATGCTGGACGACCTCGCTGAGGAAGTACTCCGCGGACAGGCGCTTGCCCTGCAGGCGGCCCTGCATGTCGGTGAAGGCCAGGATCACCGTGTCGATCTCGCCGGTGCCGTAGCCCGTGCGCAGTCGCTCCAGCGTCATCATCCCGTGCCGCAGCCGCGCGGCCTCGTCGCCGCCATGACCTGTCATCGGTACTCCATCCTCAAGGTTGCTCTTTGCCGACCAAGCTCACCGTAGGCGCGCGAGCGCTCAGGACGCGAGTTCCCGCTCGATGGCCGCCAGTTCTTCCGGGGATCCCTGAATCCGCGGCCCGGTAAACCAGTTCCTCGCGGAGACCAGCCAGTAGATCCCGGCGAAGCCGAGGACCGCGACCACGGCGAACACGGTGTAGTTGAAGTTGTCCACGGTGATCGGGTTGTCGACCGGCAGCATGAACAGGATCGTAATGAAGACCACCCAGACGACCGCGATGACGCCGATCGGCATGCTCCACCGGCCCAGGTGCCATGGCCCGCGCTGGAAGCTTGCCCCCTGCCGTAGGCGCAGGAACGTCGGCAGGACATAGGCGATGTAGAGGCCGATGACGGCAATGGAGGTGACGGCCGCATAGGAGGCCTCGTTCCACAGGTAGGGCAGACCGAGTATCAGGGCGCCTGCCGCGGCCAGCCAGATCGCGTTGGTCGGGGTCCTGGTGCGCTTGTTGACCCGGTGCCAGACCGCCGAGCCGGGCAGCGCGCCGTCACGGGAGAACGCGTAGATCATCCGGGAGTTTGCCGTCACCGAGGACATGCCGCAGAACAGCTGCGCGCCGATGGCGACCAGCAGCAGCAGCTTGCCGCCGGTGGCACCGACGGCGTCGATGAAGATCTGGGCGGGCGGCACGCCCGTGGGCGAGGCAAGCTCGGCGCTGTAGTGCTGGATCGCGAACGTGATGCCGATCAGCAGGATCCAGCCGGCGAACAGCGACACGATGATCGACGTCACGATGCCGCGCGGCCCGCTGCGCGAGGCGTTGTGCGTCTCCTCGGTCATGTGCGCGGAGGCGTCGTAGCCGGTGAAGGTGTACTGCGCCAGCAGCAGGCCGAGCAGCAGCACGTAGAAGATGCTGTGCCAGCCGGTGGCGTTGAACGTAGAAGTGAAGACGAACTTCGCCGACTGGTGATGGGACGGCACGATGGCAAGCACGCTGACGATAACGAGCACTCCGAGGATGTGCCACCACACGCTGACGTTGTTCAGCAACGCGACCAGCCGGACCCCGAACTGGTTCAGCATGCCGTGCAGCAGCAGCACGCCAGCGAAGATCAGGATCGTGACCCAGTGGTAGGTGGGCGTGCTGAACTGAAGGTTGAGCAGCGCGTTGATGAAGAACGCAGCGCCGAAGTCGATGCCGGCGGTGACCGCGACCTGGCCGAGGAAGTTGAACCAGCCGGTGAACCAGGACCAGGCGGGCCCGTTCTTCCGCGCGAGCTTTGCCGACCAGTAGTACAGGCCGCCCGCGGTCGGGAAGCCGGAGCAGACCTCGGCCATGGAGAGCCCGACGAACAGGGTCATGATGCCGACGATCGGCCAGCCCCAGACGATGATCGCCGGCCCGCCTGTTCCCATGCCGTACCCGTAGAGGGTCAGGCAGCCGGACAGGATCGAGATGATCGTGAACGAGACGGCAAAATTGGAGAAGCCCGACATCCGCCTACGCAGTTCCTGGGCGTAGCCGAGCTGATGGAGGGTTGCTTCGTCACTGCTCAGCGGTGCTGGGGCCGCCTGATCATTAACCGACACGACATGCTCCTTGGGTCAGGGACTGTGCCGCACTGCTGGCCGACCAGGAAAATTTCAATGGTCTAATATCAGACCAATGATCGACAGGTACGGGGCAATGTCAAGACCCAGGAAGCAGAAT
This sequence comes from Streptosporangiaceae bacterium, assembly GCA_050013415.1. GTDB lineage: Bacteria > Actinomycetota > Actinomycetes > Streptosporangiales > Streptosporangiaceae > Palsa-506. The sequence goes on from JBEKFH010000398.1 coordinate 3,464, forward strand.
TAACACGGGCGCCACATCGCCGCCGGCACCCGGGCGCGGCGGAGGCTAGTCGTGAGGAGCCCCGATCTCACCGCCGTCCTGCGGCCGGTGCGCGAGGGCAACGCGTTCGAGGAGACCGTCGAGCGGCTCCTTACCGTAGTCAAGCTCGGCCTGGTGGGCCCGGGCGAGCGCCTCCCGGCGGAGCGAGAGCTGGCCGGTCAGCTCGGCATCAGCCGCCTGACTCTGCGCGAGGCCATCGGCGAGCTGCAGCAGGCCGGATTCGTAGAGTCCCGGCGCGGCCGCTTTGGCGGCACGTTCATCACCTACACCCCGCCGGCGCCAGGTAAGGGCGAACTGCGCCGCATCGCCCTCGAGGACGGGGCCAGGCTGGCAGATGCGCTGACATTCCGGCTGGTCGTGGAAACCGGCGCCGCGGAGGTGCTGGCCAGGCTATGCGCCCAGCCGGCCGACTCACCAGAAGCAAAGGCCCAGGCCAACGCTAAGAACCCGCCCGACGCCACCGGTCAGGGCAGTTCCGAGAACCCGCCCGACGCCGAGAACCCGCCCGACATCGAAAGCCTGCGGGCGACGATGCTCACCAGGCTCGCCGGCGTCAACGACGCATCGCCGCAGGATTACCGGCGGCTTGACACCCTGTTCCACCTGTCCATCGCCGAGCTCAGCGGCTCAAGCCTGCTGGCGGCCGCGGCTACCGATGCGCGGATGCGGCTGAACGACCTGCTGAACGCGATCCCGGTGCTGCGCCGCAACATCGCCCACACGGCCGGCCAGCATGCCGCCATCGTGGACGCGATCCT
>JBEKFH010000399.1:0-4254 GCA_050013415.1 Streptosporangiaceae bacterium
CGCGCCGTGCTCGACATCGCTCGTCAAGCGGGCGCTCGCGTCGTCACCCGGCCCGTGTTCCGCGGCAAGCCAGCGCTCGACATGACGATCGCCCAGGCCGAGCCGATGACGGGCATCGCAGCGGCCCGTCACCTTGAGCACGCTGCCCGAGGACTTATTCGTGAGTACATCCGCTGCGCCCGCGAAGACGGCCGCACGTGGGACCAGATCGGGATGGCGCTCGACTTGGTCGCCAGCGCTGCTCGCCGCGGCATCCCTCTGGCGGACGCTGCCTATGACGAGGCAGCGGGCGACCCAGACGGCGAATACGCCCGGCGTTACGGTCGCACGTTCGCCTGGACGTGCCCCAGCTGCCAGGCCACGGTCAGGGATCGCGGGCCATCGAGCGGTCCGGCCGATGGCGAGCAGGGCCACGAGGACGACTGCCGACGCCTGGCCTCTGCAATCGCCGCCTGGGAAGCCCAATGGGACGAACCGTGACCCGGCCAGGAGTACCGGAGGCAGCGATGACGGCTGGCGACAGCTACCTGGACCTGGTCACCGCGCAGAAGGAGGCTACGGATCATGCCGCGTAGGACTCCAGCCGTTCCGCCGCCCAGGGAAAGCGATACCAGCGAGAAGCTGACGGTGCGCGACATCTGCACCGAGCTGAAAGTCTCCCGGTCGACCTTCTACGACTGGCGGCAGAAGGGCCGGGGGCCACGGTGCATCCGGCTGCCCAACGGTGATCTTCGCATCAGCCGCCGGGACCTTGACGCGTGGCTCCGAGCACGGGCCAGCTCATGAATCAGCACAATCCCGTTCGCACTGGCGCGTCAGGCCGCGACGATCGTCGGGCCAGCTACGACGTACGATTCTGGAAGATCCGCGTCTACCAGGGCAAGCGAAAGACGACGTACTCGGTCCGCTGGACTGTCTCCGAGCAGGAGTTCCATCAGACCTTCGGCACGAAAGCCCATGCCGAAAGCCGGCTTGCCGAACTGCGGACGGCAGCCCGCAAGGGAGAGGCCTTTGACGTCCAGACAGGCCTGCCGGTCAGCGAGCTTGAGCTGACGAATGCCCGGACGTGGTACGAGCACGTAAATCACTATGTAGAGAAACGCTGGCCCAAAATCGGAGGCGGTCAGCGTCGCTCGATCGCCGACGCGATCGCTACGGCGACGGCGGCCCTGCTGACAACTGACCGCGGCCAGCCCGATCCCAAGCTTCTGCGCCGCACTGTCTACGCCTGGACCTGCAACATGACGCGCCGGGACACTCTGCAGCCGCCCGACGCGGTCGCTTCGGCAATGGCGTGGCTTGAGGCCAACACCATGCAGGTGTCCGCTCTCGCCGACCAGACCCTGCTTGATGCGGTACTCGAGCGCATGGCGGCAAGGCTGGACGGCAAGTCGGCCGCCGCCAACACGATCGCACGGAGACGGTCAGTGCTTTCCAGCGTCCTGGGGCTGGCCGTCGATGAGGGACTGCTCGATGCGAACCCGCTGGCCCGGAGCCGGTGGACCGCTCCGGATGCCGTTCATACCGTGGACCCGGATGTCGTGATCAATCATCAGCAGGCCCAGGCGCTGCTGACTGCGGTCGCCGGCCAGGGGCAGATGGGCCGGCACCTCGTCGCCTTCTACGGATGCATGTACTACGCGGCGCTCCGCCCGAGCGAGACGGTGGCGCTGAATCGGCAGGCATTGCGGCTATCTGCCGCGGGATGGGGCGAGTTCCGCCTCCGCGAGTCAGCGCCGCTGTCAGGCTCAAAGTGGTCCGACAACGGGAAGTCACGGGACCAGCGTCAGCTCAAGCACCGGGCAAAGGGCGATGTACGCGTCGTCCCGATACCGCCGCCGCTGACCGAGATCCTGAACAGCCACCTCACGGAGTTCGGCGCCGCCCCCGACGGGCGGCTGTTCCGCGCCCATCGGGGCGGGCTGCTGGGCGACAAGATGTACGGCGATATCTGGCGGGCGGCGCGCCTGGCCGCCCTGACGCCGGAAGAGGCAGCATCTCAGCTCGCGCGACGGCCCTACGACCTGCGGCACGCCGCAGTGTCCACCTGGCTCAACGCCGGAGTGGATCCAACGCAGGTCGCCGCGTGGGCAGGCCACAGCGTCCAAGTGCTCCTGCAGGTCTACGCCAAGTGCATCGTGGGCCGGGACGAGATCGCTCGGCGGCGGATCGAGATCGCGCTCGACGCGGGTCTCACCCAGACATCCCAATCGCCTTCCCAGATCGATCCCGAGGCCGGCCCGGCCCGCCGATCAAGGCCCCAAACTTCTCCGCGTATTCTCCGTGAACAGCCGTAGATTGACGGCCAGCGCCGGATACGGCCGGACACGTAGCCGCCGAATCCGGAGGGCAATCACAGCGCAGGAACCACCATCGATCACGGCAGCGACGCAGGCCCGAACTAGTTCGTCCCGGGCTCACGGGCAGGCTATGCAGCTTCGCCTCGCCCTCCGCCGCAGAGGTTGACAGAGCCCGCTGCCCCTGCGGCAGGCTCCCCGCAGGAGAGTCCCCCGGAGGCATGGCGCAGCAACGTCTTCCCAGGTCAGGCGGCGGGCGAGTCGGCCTGTAGGCCGGGTTCTGTGCACCCGCTTGCGCGGGCCGGCGGCCATCCATCTGGGACTGCCATTGCTGGCAGCCTCGTGCGGTCTACCCGCGAGCTCGGGCGGGCCGCCCTCAAGCACTCGCGCAGGCCCCGCGGCCGAAACCGCAACGCCCTTCTTGACCTTGCTCCGGGTGGGGTTTGCCAAGCCGCCCGGGTCACCCCGGGCGCTGGTGGTCTCTTACACCACCGTTTCACCCTTACCCCCGGCCAGGCCGGAGGCGGTCTGTTTTCTGTGGCACTTTCCCGCGGGTCACCCCGGGTCGGCGTTACCGACCACCCTGCCCTGCGGAGCCCGGACCTTCCTCCCCGTGTCATGAAGGCCATGACACGGCGCGGCCGCCCGGCCGGCTCGCCCGCCGCTGCACCGAGGATAGTGCGTTATTCCCCGGCCTGCCGCAGGTGCGCGGTGTCGTTCAGCGATCGCAGCAGCGCGGGACCGTCGGCGAACCAGTCGATCTCGGTCAGCGACGCGACGTCAAGGTGAATCCGGAACAACGCAGCCATCGGGGCCAGCAGCGCGCGGCAGGCCAGCGTCTTGATCGGCGTGACATGGCTGACCAGCAGGACGGTCTCGCCCTGGTGCGCGGCGAGCACCCGGTCCAGCGCGGCGAGCACCCGCCGCCCGGCGTCGGCGAAGCTCTCGCCGCCCGGCGGGGCGATGTCCGCGCTGTCCAGCCAGGCAGTGATCTCCTCCGGCCAGCGCCGCGCCGCCTCGGCGAAGGTGAGGCCCTCCCATTTGCCGAAGTCGGTCTCCGCCAGGCCGTCGTCGGTGGCCAGGGGCGCGCCCGTGGCCGTGGCGACTGCCTCGGCGGTCCGGCGGGCCCGCTGCAGCGGGGAGGTCACGATCGCGTCGATCCGGCGCGCCGTCAGCCGGCTGGCCGCGGCGGCCGCCTGGCGCTCCCCCGTCTCGGTCAGCGGGATGTCGCCGCGGCCGGCGAACCTGCGCTCGACCGACATCTCCGTCTGGCCGTGCCGCAGCAGGATCGTGGTGGTCGCCTCCCCCCGGGCGCGCCCCCAGCCGCCCGCAGCGGGGGCGGGCGCGGCGGCAGAAGGTGCAGCGGGAGGTTGGGTCACGACATTTTCCGAACGGAGAGTGCCCGGCCCGTCACCGCTGCCAGGCTGATCACGCCGGGCGGCATCCATGGCCTCGTTCGCGAGCCGGTCGGCATAGGCGTTGCGCGCCCTCGGCACCCAGATGTAGCGGAGCTGGCCCAGCCCGGCCGCCGCCTCCCGTGCGGTCCGGGCCAGCGCGCGGAGGCTCTCGTGCTTGATCTGCCAGCGGCCGGACATCTGCTCGACGACCAGCTTGGAGTCCATCCGCACCTCGACGTCGGCACCGGGAGCGATCTCCGCCGCCGCCCGCAGGCCGGCGATCAGGCCCGAGTACTCGGCCACGTTGTTCGTCGCGGTGCCGATGCTGCCGGATGCCTCCCTGAGCACCTCGCCGGTCGCCGCATCGCGGACCAGGGCGCCGAATCCGGCCGGCCCGGGATTCCCGCGAGAACCGCCATCGGCCTCGACGATCAGCGTCGGCGTCACAGCCCGGACTCGTCTGTCCGGATCAGGATCCGGCGGCACTCCTCGCAGCGCAGCACCTCGTCCGGCGCGGCGGCACGGATGCTGTTCAGGTCGACCGTGTTCATGGACAGGTG
>JBEKFH010000400.1:0-4248 GCA_050013415.1 Streptosporangiaceae bacterium
GTGTCGCTGATCCGCATCAGCAGCGCGATCATCGCCCAGCTCGCGACCAGCGAGGATCCGCCCTGGGACATGAACGGCGTGGTGATGCCGGTCAGCGGGATCAGGCCGGTCACCCCGCCGACGATCACGAAGACCTGCAGGGCGAGCACGAAGGCCAGCCCGCCGGCCAGCAGCTTGGCGAACGGGTCGCGGACGCCGATGGCGGCCCGCAGCCCGCGCTGCACGATCAGCGCGAAGATCAGCAGGATGGCCATCAGCCCGGTCAGGCCGAGTTCCTCGCCGAAGGCGGTGATGATGAAGTCGCTCTGCACCAGGGGGGTGAAGAACGGCTGGCCGTGACCGAGGCCGGTGCCCAGGATGCCGCCGAAGCCCATCCCCTCCAGCCCTTGCACGAGCTGGAAGGCCGCGTGCGTCGGGTTGTTGCCGGCGAACGGGTGCAGCCAGATGGTAAACCGCTCGCCGACGTGCTGGAACAGCCTGCTGGCCGCGTACGTGCCGAGCACGAACAGGCCGATCCCGATCAGCAGCCACGAGGTGCGCTGGGTGGCGACGTAGAGCATCGCCACGAACATGCCGAAGAACACGGCGGAGGTCCCGATGTCGGTCTCGAAGACCAGGATCAGCAGGCTGGCTGCCCAGGCGATCAGCACCGGGCCGAGGTCGCGGGCGCGGGGCAGGTCGATCCCGAGCACCCGGCGGCCGGCCAGCGCCAGCACGTCGCGCTTGGCGACGAGGTAGCCGGCGAAGAAGACGGCGAGCGCGAGCTTCGCGAACTCCTCCGGCTGGATGCTGAATCCGCCGACGGCGATCTGGATCTTCGCCCCGGTCCCGGGCACCGCGCTGAAGCGGGCCGGCAGCAGGGCGGGGACGGCCAGCAGCACGAGGCCGAGCGCGCCGAGCGTGTACGTGTAGCGCTGCAGGACCCGCGGTTCCCTGATCAGCGCCAGCACCGCGATGAAGGCCGCGATGCCGACCGCGCTCCAGACCACCTGGTAGGCGGTTGTCGACGCGGTGATGGTGCTGATCCTGTTGCCGGGGTTCCCGCCCCGCCCCGACTCCTGGAGCCGGTAGATCATGACGATGCCCAGGCCGTTGAGCAGCGCGGCGAGCGGCAGCATCAGCGGGTCGGCCCACGGCGCGAGCCGCCGGACGGCGAGATGCGCGGCGAGCACGAGGACCGCGAACGCGGCGCCGTACTCGATCAGCCCGGCCGGCAGCTTCCCGTTCAGGCCGAGGCCGGCGCTGGCGTACGCGGCGAGCACCACGCCCACCGCGAAGACCAGCATGAGCAGCTCGGTGCGGCGCCTGCCGCGCGGCATCGGGACCGGCGCCTCAGCGGCCGCCCCGGCACCGGGATGAGTCGCCACGGCCGCCATCAGGACGCCGCCTGGCGCGGGCAGTAGGAGGGCACCGGCGGCTTCGGCTTGTAGTGCGGGAGGACGGTGCTCACGACCGTCTTGCCATGAACCTTTTTCCTGACCTTGCGCGGCCTGGGCTTGCCCGCCTGCCATTTCGCCACGGCGGCGAACGCCCCCTGGCACACGGAGTCATGCCGGATGTTCAGCACGATGTGCCGGGCGTCCGTCAGGCCGGTGGCCGTGATCGTGGTCTGGATCTGCCGGGCATCGTCGGCCGGCACGCCGGACATCGCGATGCCGGTTCGCTCGTACACGCTGGACAGGCTCATCCCGGCGACCCGCTCGTTGACCCCGCGGAAGATGACGACCTGGCCGCCGGAGGCGCCGACGTAGTACTGGCCCTGGGTGTAGCGCCACGCCGCGTAACCGCCGCCGGCGATCAGCAGCAGCAGGACCACCAGGATGGAGGTGACGACGGGCCAGCGCGGCCTGGCCCACCGCCCCCCGTTGTCGTCATCGTCGTCATCGTCGTCGTACGCCGGGCGGATGTCCTCGTCGCCGAACTCCGCCGGGACGCTTCCTGGCAGCGCGGAGACCTGCGTGAGCTGCCGGGCGCGCTCGGCCGGGCTGTCCGCGTGCTCCGGGGGATCGTCATCGCCGGACACCGCGCCCGCCACGACGGGCACCTCGCTGGGCGGGGCCGGATCGCTGGCGGTGTCGATCACGTCAGCCACGATGCAGGTGATGTTGTCAGGGCCGCCGCCCCGGTTGGCGAGATCGACGAGCGCGATGACCACCTCGTCGAGGTCCGGGATGGTGACGAGCGTCTTGTGCAGGGTCTGCTCCGAGACCACGTCGGACAGCCCGTCGGAGCAGAGCAGGTACCTGTCGCCGGCCCTGACCTCGCGGATCGACAGGTCGGGCTCTGCCTCCGTCCGGCCGTCCAGCGCCCGCAGCAGCAGGGAGCGCTGCGGATGGGTGGCAGCCGCCTCGGGAGTCAGCCTGCCGTCGTCCACCAGCGACTGGACCAGCGTATGGTCGCGGGTGATCTGCGAGAAGTCCCCGTCGCGCAGCAGGTAGGCCCGTGAGTCGCCGATATGGCAGACCGCGGTTATCTCGCCGCGCCACAGCATGGCGGTCAGGGTGGTGCCCATGCCCTCCACCGCCGGGTCGGCGGCGCTCATCTCCTGCAGGGTGATGTTGGCGTCGGCCACCGCCGCGGCCAGCGGATCCAGCAGGTCGTCATCCGGCATCTCATGGTCGAGCCCGGCGAGCGCGGAAATCGCCACGGCGCTGGCTACCTCGCCCGCTGCGTGACCGCCCATGCCATCGGCGATGGCGAGCAGGCAGGGGCCCGCGTACGCCGAGTCCTCGTTGCCTTCCCGGAGGAGCCCGACGTCGGAGCGGACCGCGTAGCGGAGTGCAAGTGTCATCTGCGCAGTTCCAGGACGGTCTTGCCGATGCGGATGGGCACGCCGACCGGCACCGGGGTCGGCTGGGTAACCTTCTGACGATCAAGGTAGGTGCCGTTGGTAGAGCCGAGATCCTCGACAATCCACTGGCCATCCTGGGGGAATAGCCGGGCATGTCGGCTCGAAGCGTAGTCATCGGTCAGCACGAGCGTGGCATCATTCGCGCGACCGATGGTGATTTGCTGATCTGCCAGTCCCATGCTCGTTCCGGCCAGGTCCCCGCCGGTCACCAGCAGCTGCTGCGGCGCCGCGCGGCTGCTTCTCCCCGCCCGGGGCGGCTTCGCCGGCTGAGCCGGCCGGATCCGCTGCTGCTGCCGCTTGCGGCCCGGCCGACGGCCGCCGGCTGACGGGCCGAACAGGTCGGTGCGCACCACTCCCACGGCGGCGATCACGAAGAGCCACAGGACGGCGAGAAATGCCAGCCTGATGAGAGTGAGGGTGAGCGCGTTCATCTGGTCATGTGTCCTCGGCAGCCGTGGCCGCTCTCAGTAAATGCCATCCCGGCGGAATACGAGGGTGGTCCGGCCCAGGGTGACCCGGGTGCCGTCCGTCAGCGACACCCGGCGCACCGGCTGGCCGTTGACGAAGGTGCCGTTCGTGGAGCCCAGGTCGACCAGCACGACCTCGCCGTCCTCGACGCGCAGCTCGGCATGGTGCCGCGAGACACCCGGGTCGATGAGGCGCAAGTCACAGTCGGTGCCGCGGCCGAGAATGGTCAGCGGGGCGCTCAGCTCGTAGGTCCGCTGCGTGTTGCCGTCCGACCCCGGCTCCGGGCCGGAGACCAGCAGCCTCGGCGCACCGTTGAAACTGCCAGCCGGGTGCGGCAGGTCGCTGGCGGGCCTGCGGATCTCGCCATCCTCGACGGTGGTGCCCCGGATGACGCCGGAGCGGATCCGGAAGGTGCCCGTGGTCAGGTCCGGCACGCCCTCGAACCGCATCCGCACCGGCCCGACGAAGGAGTACCCCTGCTCCCTGGCGTGCTCGCGGGCCAGCGTGGCGAGCTCGATGCCGAGGCTGTCGGCATAGACCTGGAGGCGCTCGTGATCGGTCTCCGCCAGTTCCACCACGAAGTCGTTCGGCACCAGCGTCCGGCCCTGCGCGACGATCGCTGCGCGGTCATCCATCTCGCGCTGCACCGCGCTGGCAACCTCCACGGGCTGTAGCTCGGATTTGAAAGCCCGCGCGAAGGCACCCTCGACCATCCCCTCGAGCCTGTGCTCGAAGCGCTGCAGTACTCCCACCGGGGGGCACCTCCTTCCATGCTCGCATCCGATCGTATCGGCGGCGTGGGGCAGTTTGAGGACGTGCTAACCTGACTCCCTCGCCCAGGGCGGGTGGCGGAACGGCAGACGCGCACGGTTCAGGTCCGTGTGTCCGAAAGGACGTGAGGGTTCAAATCCCTCCTCGCCCACACCTCC
>JBEKFH010000401.1:0-4243 GCA_050013415.1 Streptosporangiaceae bacterium
CCGAGACGGCCCGCTACGACTGGGAGGCCGAGCTCGCCGTCGTGATCGGCACCGGCGGCCGTGACATCTCCCCCGAGGACGCGCTGTCACATGTGGCCGGCTACTGCGTTGCCAACGACATCACCGCCCGCGGCCACCACAAGCGGCAGGCGGTGCCCGCCGACGCTTTCGTCTACGACTGGTTCGCTTCCAAATCAGTGGACGGCTCGCTGCCGATGGGCCCCGGCATCACCCCCGCGTTCGGAGTGCCCGACCCGCAGGATCTGCGACTGCGCCTGTGGGTGAACGGCGAGCTCCAGCAGGACGAATCCACCTCCGACATGATCTGCACCGTCGCCGAGCTCGTCTCCGCCGCCAGCGAGGTGCTCACGCTCGAGCCCGGCGACGTCATCCCGTCCGGCACCCCGTCCGGGGTGGGCGCCGGCCGCGGGCTCTTCCTGCGGCCCGGCGACGTGGTGCGCACCACCATCGACGGCCTGGGCACCCTGGAAAACCCCGTCATCGATCCACCGGGAAGGACGTCATGATCTACGTATCGCACCAGCTGCCCGTCAACATCCCCGGCGAGCCGCGGCTGGACCGCGCCGCCGTCTGGGACGGCCTCGTCCTCAAGGCCAACAACGCACTGCCGTTCGTGCCCAGCATGACCTTCTGCGAGGTCACCGCCCGGCACAGTGACACCGTGTTCGACCGCGACATCGACTTCCGCGGCCAGCGGTTCACCGAGCGCATCACGCTGGAAGCGCCGCACCGCGTCGTGTTCACCCGGATCGCGGGCCCGGTTCTCGGCACGATCGCCAACGAGATCGAGGGCACCGACGACGACCTGCGCCTGCGGTTCAGCTTCGCCCTCGTCGTCTCCGGCGTCGAGGGCGGCTCGCCCGGCGAGCAGGAGTACGCCGACTCGATGACCGGCGACTACCTCAAGGCGGTCGCGGCGACCCTCAGCGCCATGCGCAAGATCGCCGCGGGCGCCACCTCGGTACCGGCGTAAGCCGCGGGCGCGATTGCCTCAGCGCGGAAACAAGTGGGTGCTGGAGCACCATTTTGTTTCCGTGATCAAGAAAACCCGGGTAGTCGGCCCGGCCGGGCGGCGGCCGGGCCAGCCCAGGCGGCGGCAGGTCAGCGGGGGGGCTCGAGATTGCTCAGGAACGTACCGGGCGGCGGCGCGCCCCACAGGTGCGGGGGAACCTCCCAGTCGCCGGCCACCCAGCTGTCGTCGACCTGGTCGATGTCGGAGAACCACTCGATCCAGGAGCCCCAGGGGTCCGGGTTGTAGTGGAAGAAGTTCGAGCCGATGGTATGACGGCCCAGTCCCCAGCCGGCCTCGCGGCCCTTCGCGCGCATCCGGTCGGCGCCGAGCGCGATCGCGTCGATGGACGGCACCTCGAAGCTGGCGTGGTGGAAGCCGGGGTGGCTGCTCGCGATGAAGCCGAAGATGTGATGGTCGCCGGGCCCGGCATTGAGGAACGTCACCAGCGAGTGGATCCGGTCGCTGACCCGTAGGCCGAGCACCTCGGTGTAGAACCCGGTCATCCGCTGCGGCTGCGGCGTGAAGAGCAGAGTGTGCCCCAGCCGGCGCGGCAGCACGTCGGCGGTGGCCTGGCGCCACTGCGCGATGCCGATCCGCTGCCGGGTGGCGCCGACGTTGGCGAGCACCTCGGCAACGGGGCGGGCAGGCGCCGGGTGCTCGTCGAGGAGCTGCACGGCGGTGCCGTCGGGGTCGCGCAGCCAGAGCCCGCCGGGCGCCGCGCCTGCCGGGGGCTCGATCACCGGCGTGCCGGCCCGCTCCATCCGCTCGCGGATCGCGTCCAGCGTGCCCGGCCGCAGGGTGAACGAGACGTGGTGCAGCCGCTTGGCCGGCGCCTCCACCAGACGGACCTGCTCCTGGTCACGGCCCGGGCACTGGGCGACGAGCGAGCCGTCCTTCTCCCCGGTCTCCAGGCCGAAGTCCTGCAGGAACCCCTCCGCCTCCGCCAGGTCCGGCACTTCCAGCGCGTAGTGATGCAGCCCTGAGATCACGGCTCTTTTCCTTTCCCGAGAAACTGTATACAGTTTAGCAATTGGCCGGTCATCTGAAAAGAGCAGGAGAACCCCGCGGTGACGGTGGCATCAACCCAGCGGCACGAGCTGGCCCAGCGGCACGAGCTGGCAGAGGCTGCGCACGTGCTGGCCCGGCTGGGGCTGGTCACCGCGTTCGGCCACGTGTCGGCCCGCGTCTCCGGCTCGGCCCGCGTCTCCGGCCGCCTGCTGATCACGCCCGCGGCTGACCTCGCCACCGTCACCGCAGCAGCGATCGTGGACATGCCACTCGACGCCGGCTCGCTGCCATCCGGCGCCCCGGCCGAGGCCTGGGCGCACCTGGCCCTCTACCGCGCCAGGCCCGATGCCGGGTCGGTCGCGCGGGCCCAGCCGCCTGGCGCGTTCGCTGTCGCGGCTGCCTGCCCGGCGCTGGTGCCCTTGCACGGGCAGGCCGCCTGGCTCGGCGAGTCGGTTCCCGTGCACGACAGCGCTCACCTGCTGCGGTCGGCTGAGCTGGCCGAGCGCGCGGCCGCCTGCCTGCCGGCCGGCGAGGCGCTGCTGCTGCGCGGAAACGGCGCGCTGACCCTCGGCGCGACGCCCGGCATCGCCGTCGCCCGAATGTGGCTGCTAGCCGCCGCCTGCGATATCTGGCTCGCGGCGCGGGCGGCCGGGCACGTCACGCCGCTGACGGCCGGCGAGATCGCCTCCTGGCGGGCCGTCGCTGACGAGCTGCTGCCGCGGCTCTGGCAGCACCTGCGCCGGCCCGCGACAGGCGAGCTGCCCGAATGACCGCAGACCCGACTGGCCCCCCCGAGAGGAACCCCGGCTTGACCGAGAAGATGCTGGCCGCGATCGTCGGCCCCGGAAACATCGGCACCGACCTGATGCTCAAGCTGCGCCGCAGCGATACGGTCGAGCCGAGGTACATGGTCGGGGTCGATCCCGGCTCCGACGGCCTGGCCCGGGCCAGCAGGCTCGGGCTGGAAGCGAGCGCGGCCGGCGTCGGCTGGCTGCTGGAGCAGGACCCGAGGCCCGACGTCGTGTTCGAGGCGACCAGCGCCCGCGCGCACGCCGCGAACGCGCCGCGGTACGCGGCGGCCGGGATCCGCGCGGTCGACCTCACCCCGGCGGCGGTCGGCCCGTATGTCTGCCCGGCCGTCAACCTCGACGTCAATCTCGACGCGCCGAACCTGAACATGATCACCTGCGGCGGCCAGGCGACGATCCCGATCGTCGCCGCGGTCAGCCGCGTCGTGCAGGTGCCCTACGCCGAGATCGTCGCGAGCATCGCGTCCCGCTCGGCCGGGCCGGGGACCCGGGCCAACATCGACGAGTTCACCGAGGTGACCGCCCGCGCCCTGGCGGACGTCGGCGGCGCGGGCCGCGGCAAGGCCATCATCATCCTCAACCCGGTCGAGCCGCCGATGATCATGCGCAACACGGTCTTCTGCGCAATCCCCGCCGCGGCCGCCGAGCCAGGCCCGGAGCGCGACGCCATCGAGGCCAGCGTGCACGCGATGGTCGCCGCTGTCCGCCAGTACGTCCCCGGCTACGGCCTGCGGGCCGACCCGCAGTTCGACGCGCCGCGGCCGGACTGGCGCGGCATGGCCAGGGTCGGGGTGTTCCTGCAGGTCCGCGGCCGGGGCGACTACCTGCCCGACTACGCCGGCAACCTCGACATCATCACGGCCGCCGCCGCGCGGGTCGCTGACCTGCTGGCCGGGCACCTGGCCGCCGAACGGGAAAGGTCCCGGGCATGAACGCGGACCTCGCGGCAGCTCCCGCCGCCAGCGCCACTGCGGTACGGCTGACTGACTCGACCCTGCGGGACGGCTCGCACGCGATGGCGCACCAGTTCACCGAGGGGCAGGTCCGGGCGATCGTGCACGCCCTGGACATCAGCAACGTCGAGGTAATCGAGGTCAGCCACGGCGACGGGCTGGGCGGGTCCAGCTTCAACTACGGGTTCTCCCGCAGCGATGAGTTCGATCTCATCGCGGCCGCGGTGGCAGAGGCGCGGAACGCCAGGATCGCCGTGCTGCTGCTGCCAGGGCTCGGCACCATCGAGGATCTGCGGCACGCCCACGAAGTGGGCGCGTCGGTCGCCCGGATAGCTACGCACTGCACCGAGGCCGATGTATCCGTTCAGCATTTTCGGGCTGCCCGTGACCTGGGCATGGAGACCGTCGGGTTCCTCATGCTCAGCCATCGGGCCGGCCCT
>JBEKFH010000402.1:0-4179 GCA_050013415.1 Streptosporangiaceae bacterium
TGGCCGTGCTGAAGAAGATGCGCCTGACCCCACTCCAGATCAAGACGCTGGCCGTGGCGTACCGGACGGCGCAGCAGATCGCCGGAGCGGGAGGAAGCGATAAGCAGCTGACGGTAGCCCAGATCGCGTCGGTCGTGAAAGTGAAGCTGACCGTAGCCCAGCTCGCGGCACTCGGCTATGCGAACATGACCGTAGACCAGATCGAGGCAATCGCGAAGGCTGACCTGACAGCAGCGCAGCTGGCCGCTCTGGGGGGGTAGCGGCACCGCCGTCGGCGCCACTCACCTAGTGAGGAGCGCTCTGGCCGGTCACCCTGGCGTTCCTTACGGCGTGGTGCCGCTATGACAGCAGAGGCTCCTGGCAGTCGCAGCGGCCTCCCCCTCTCAGGCATTACTCTCCCGCGGCAGTACCCTCCCGCACCCTCCCGCCCCCCACGCGATGCCTCCTGTGCGGCGGATATCAGCGGATATAAGCACTGTGCGGTAGACTGCCGCACATGGATGAAACCCGGACCGAGAAGATCTCGGTGAATCTCACTCCTAGCGTGCTGGCGCGGCTGGACGCCATGCGCGCGCGCCGCCGCTGGACGCGCTCCACGGCGGCCGCTGTCCTGATCGAGCACGGGCTCGACAGTGAGGACAGCATGACCGACCTGGCTGGCAAGGCCGTCACAAGCTAGGACTACGCCGCGGTGACGCACGACCGCCGCGACGGGGAGCACGATGACAACGGCGGGGGCGCCGAGATCAACGCATCCGAGAGGGAAGCGTGCGGAACTACCTGCCCAAGAAGAGCATCGCGAACGAGACGGCCGACCGCGGATCGAGCTACAACAGACCACGGGCCGGGCACCCGCCGGACGAGGCCAGGCGGGACGAGGCCAGGCCGGACGGGGCCAGGCCGGACGGGGCCAGGGCCGAGCCGAACGGACGGCGGCCGGACGGCCCCGCGGCCGGCATGCCGATGCGGTGTCACGGCGATACCGCCAAGTCGACGTTCGTTTATCTGGGCGTAGTCGTCGCCGACGAGACGATCTACCGGCTGAGCGCCCTGGGCCGGCGAACCGGCGTTCTCGGCCCGCTCGCCGGGGCGACCGCCGAGGTCACTGACGGCACCAGTCGCCGCGACCTCCCCAGGGTCCTGAACGTCGTGGGCGCGCTGAGTAAGCGAACGGGCGCGGCGGCGTTCGTCGTCACTGCTGACGGGGAACTCGCCCGGCACAGGCTGGACGGCGCCGTCCCGGTCCGCCAGGCCCTGGCCCAGATCATCGAGTTCAACGCGCTGGCGCGGCGCTCTGCCCGCAGCCGCCCGTCCGCTGGCTGAGGCAGGAGAGCCGGGGCGGGGCTGGCGATGGGACAGCGTTGACGGTAAACGGAAACGGCCTTGACGTAAAAAGGTTCCCCATACAAGTGAATCAGTTGTGCATATGGCTGAAGTCTACGGAATCAGTTGACAGGTCGTGAGATCGTGACACGATGGGCCTGCGAGGGAGGCGGATGCATGGCACATACGCCAGGAGCGATGCCCTCTTCGAGCGGCCGGTTGCGCGGCGAAGCCAGCAGCCGGGAGCTGCCTCGCATCGTCCTCGATGACGTCTCCAAGCAGATCATCGAGCAGCTCCAGCAGGACGGCCGTCGCTCCTACGCGGCGATCGGCAAGGCTGTCGGGCTGTCCGAGGCGGCGGTGCGCCAGCGGGTGCAGCGGCTGGTCGACGCCGGGGTGATGCAGGTGGTCGCGGTGACCGATCCGCTCATGCTCGGCTTCCGTCGCCAGACCATGATCGGCGTCAGGTGCGTCGGCGCGATTGACCTGGTGGCTGACCTGCTGGCGGACATGGCGGAGATCGACTACGTGGTGATCACCGCCGGGTCGTTCGATCTGCTCGTCGAGGTCGTCTGCGAGGACGACGATCAGCTGCTCGAGATCATCAGCCGCGTGCGGACCATTCCGAGCGTGACGAGCACGGAGACCTTCGTGTACCTGAAACTTCGCAAGCAAACCTATAGCTGGGGGACCAGATGACGACACCGGGCAAGGACCACGACGTCGCGGCACTGCAGGCATCGGCGAAGCGGCACATGTGGCTGCACTTCACTCGCATGTCCACCTACACCGACGGCGACATGCCGCTCATCGTGCGCGGCTCAGGCCCGTACGTCTTCGACGACCGTGGCAAGCGCTACCTGGACGGGCTGTCCGGGCTGTTCGTCAGCCAGATCGGGCACGGCCGCACCGAGGTCGCCGAGGCGGCCGCGCGGCAGGGCGCCGAGCTCGCCTACTTCCCGCTCTGGTCCTACGCGCACCCGCGGGCGATCGAGCTGGCCGAGCGGCTGGCTGATCTCGCGCCGGGCGACCTGAACAGGGTGTTCTTCACCACGAGCGGCTCCGAGGCGGTGGAGTCGGCGTGGAAGCTCGCCAAGCAGTACTTCAAGGCGATCGGCGAGCCCGGCCGGTACAAGGTACTGAGCCGCGAGATCGCCTACCACGGCACGTCGATGGGCGCGCTGGCGATCACCGGGCTGCCCGGGCTCAAGGAGCCGTTCGAGCCGTTGCCGGCCGGCGGCGTCCGGGTGCCGAACACCAACTTCTACCGCGCACCCGAGTTCGTGGCAGATGACCTGACGGTGTTCGGGCAGTGGGCCGCCGACGAGATCGAGCGCGCGATCCTGCGCGAGGGACCGGAGTCGGTGGCCGCGGTGTTCCTCGAGCCGCTGCAGAACTCGGGCGGCTGCTTCCCGCCGCCGCCCGGCTATTTCCCGCGGGTCAGGGAAATCTGCGACCGGTACGGCGTGCTGCTGGTGTCCGACGAGGTGATCTGCGCGTTCGGCCGCCTGGGTTACTACTTCGGCTCGCAGCGCTACGGTTACCAGCCGGACATCATCACCTTCGCCAAGGGCGTGACCTCGGGTTACGCGCCGCTCGGCGGAATGATGGTCAGCGACGCGCTGATGGAGCCCTTCAGCCAGGGCTCGGCCACCTTCCTGCACGGTGTCACCTTCGCCGGGCACCCGGTCTCCTGCGCCGTCGCGCTGGCCAACCTTGATGTGTTCGAGAAGGAGGACCTGCTCGGCAACGTCCGCGCGAACGAGGGAGCGTTCCGCGCCACCCTGGAGAAGCTGAACGACCTGCCGATCGTCGGCGACGTCAGGGGCGACGGCTACTTCTACGGAATCGAGATGGTCAAGGACAAGGCCACCCGCGAGACGTTCTCGGACGACGAATCGGAGCGGCTGCTGCGCGGGTTCCTCTCCCACGCCCTCTTCGAGGCCGGACTAGTGTGCCGTGCGGACGACCGCGGCGACCCAGTCATCCAGCTCTCCCCGCCGCTGACCTGCACCCAGGAGCATTTCGACGAGATGGAGCAGATCCTGCGGGGCGTGCTCACCGAGGCGTGGGCCCGGCTCTGACGCCGGGGCAGGCCGCCCGCACTCATAAACCAGGTCAGGTCCACCGGACTAAACCGGATCAGGTCCACCGGAAACCGGCCAGCCCGTACCGGGAGAAGCAAACGTTATCCCTTTGTTACGTGATTTCCTGTCCTGTCACACGGCCCCCGCGTCTCTAACTCGGGAGATCGCCAGCGGGTACCAGCCCTCCGGCGGAGCAGCGTGGAGGACTCAATGCCGGGCACCAGTGACCAGTGGACAGCGCTAGACAGGCGATACGAGCGGCTGGTGAGCGCCGGCCCCGACCTCTTCCCGGCCGCCGGCTCCCGGGCAGGCACGGACGTGGATCCCGGATCGGTCGCCGACGCCGGGCCCGGCACGGACACCGGGCCTGGCACGGACGTTGGGCCTGGCGCGGACGTTGGGCCTGGCGCGGACGCGGACTCCCCGTCCGATTCCGAGCCCGGCTCGCCAGCCGCCACCCCGCACGTAGGACGGCACCGCAGGCTCGACGGCGCGGGAGCGGCCGCGATGGTCGCGGCGTAACTGACGGTCAGGCGTCCTTACCCGCGAGGATCTCCCGGACCCGCGCGACCGCATCCCCCACCGGAACCCGGCTCTTCTCGCCCGTCGCCCGCCGGGTAATCTCCACTACGCCCTCGGCGAGGTCACGTGCTCCCACGCTGACCCGCAGCGGGATGCCGGTCAGCTCGGCATCCTTGAACTTCACGCCCGGCCGCTCGTCCCTGTCGTCGATCAGCGCATCGGCGCCGCCGGCCAGCAGCTCGCGGTA
>JBEKFH010000403.1:0-4174 GCA_050013415.1 Streptosporangiaceae bacterium
TCCCGCGGCGAGCCGCGACTGCCAACATCGGACTCGCGCGGCCCGCGTCGCAGCCCTCGCCCCGGCCCGCCTCACGGGCGGACCAGCGCTTTGCCGAGCTTCGCGCCATCGAGCAGCGAAAGGAGGGCCTGCGGCGCGCTTTCCAGGTCATCGAACATCGTCACGTCGGAATGCAGTGTCCCGTCCTCGACTAGCGGGAGTACTGCCTCCTCGAATGCGGCCCGCCGGTGCAGGTGATCGAGGACCAGGAAGCCCTCGAGTCGAAGGCGCTTGATGATCAGCTGCGGGAGGTTGCCGGGCCCGGGTCCGGGCGGCTTTCCGTAGCCTGAGATCATCCCGCAGATCGCGGCCCGGCCGCCCGTGCGCAGAAGGTCGATCGCTGCCTCCAGGTGGCCGCCGCCGACGTTGTCGAAGTAGAGATCGATGCCCTCCGGCGCAACCCCGCGCAGCTGCTCGGCGAGGTGACCGGCGCGGTAGTCTACGGCGGCGTCCAGCCCGAGTGCGTCGGTGAGGTACCGCGCCTTCTCGGCGCCCCCGGCGGATCCGATCACCAGCGAGGCACCGCGGGCCTTCGCCAGCTGGGCCGCCACCGAGCCGACGGCGCCGGCCGCGGCCGATACCCAGACCCGGTCGCCCGGTTGCATCCGCGCGACGTCGACCAGGCCGATGTAGGCGGTCAGTCCCGGAACGCCCAGGACGTGCAGCCACGTGTGGGGCGGCAGACCGCTACGCGGCTGGATGCGGATCCCCTCACTGGCGTCCACGACGGCGTAGTCACGCCACCCTCCCCAGCAGAGCGCCCAGTCGCCTTCCGACCACCCATCCGCGCGAGATTGCACGACTCGGCCGACAGCCCTCGCCTCCACCGCGGCTCCGAGGTCGAAGGCCGCCGCGTAGGTGTCCACCGAGAGCCGGGGGATCATCGACGGGTCCACGCTGAAACAGTCGGCCCGGACAAGCAGCTGGCCCGGCGAGAGCGCTGGCAGTTTCCGCTCGACGAGCGTAAAGCACCCCGGCTCGATCCGTCCCTGCGGCCGGCGTGACAGCACCAGCTCACGGGCGGTCACCATCGGCGCGCCCCGGCGTGATGCGCGCGGCAGCGCTCGCGGGTATCGGTCGGCCGCTCGCCGAAACGCTCGCGGTAGGCGTTGCTGAACGTGCTCGCGTTGCTGAACCCTGACGAGCGGGCGACGTTAGCGACGGTGCGGTGGTCCCAGCCGGGGTGCTGGAGCCTCAGCCGGGCGAGCTCGAGCCGTTCTTCCCGGATCAGCATCGACGGCGTCGTCCCGATGCGCTGCAGCCGCGCCTGGATCTGGCGCAACGACCAGCCCAGCTCGGCTGCGACCGCCGCGCCGGTCAGCGAGACATCATGGGCGTTCGCGCGCACGAAGCAACGGATCGTGCCGACCAGGTCGTCCTGGGTCTCGTACACCGGCGGCAGCAGCGCCCCTCCGCAGGCGAGGCACAGCAGGTCCACGGCCCGGTCGGCGACGGCATCGAAGCCCAATCCGTCGATCGTGTGCGCCTGGCTGCGCAAGCTTCCCAGCAGATCGACCACGATGCGCCCCATGCCGTGCTCGGCGTTCAGCCCGACGGTGCTGGTCAGCAGTCCGCCTATGCGGGCGTCCACGCGGGCCCGCGGGATCACCAGGGCAAGGCACGAGAAATTGTCGCTGTGCCACATATCCATGGGCGCATCGAGGGTGGCGAGCGCCAGGCCGCCGGGTTCGAGCTTGAGGGCGGTGTCCGCCTGCCGGATTACCATCGAGCCCGTCACCGGCGCCAGCAGCTCGTAGGCCCCGTGCGGATGCCGCCGGACGTCAGTGCCCGAGCGCTTGATGGACTCCTCGTCGCCCCACCACCGCACCAGCTGGTAGGCCTCGGTGTGCTGGTGCTCGATGCGCCCCCGGTAGTCGGCGCGCATCCGGAACGCCATCCGGCTATGGATCGAGGAAACGAGTTCACTCCACCATTCGGCACGATCGGTCACCGCCACATCGCTGCAGCGGTATGCGTCAAGTGCGTACACTGCGGACCTCACTCGCCCGAGTCTCGCCGCCAGGATAGCGCTGGCGCCTGTACGAGCGGTTCCCAGAGCCCGCCCTCAGCGTCTCACCACGTCCAGTCGTAGGCCGCGCCGGCCCGCTGCGCGAGCGGCTTGAGCATCCTCTGCTCGAAGACTGTGACGGTGTCGTAGCCCTCGACCGGCGCCGCGGTGAGCACCCGGCCGAACAGCTCCGGGTCCAGGTGCGGCTCCGGGATGCCCGCCGCGATCGCGTACCGCTGAAGATGGTTGCGGAGAAACTCGGAGTTGCACGGCGGCATCGCGAAGTGTGCCGGATGGGACATTGCCTCTTGCAACGGAACGAACTCGACACCGCTCTCGACAAACGTATTCAGGATCGTGCCGAGCGTGTCGGTCGCGATGGCAGTGCCATGGATCAGCCAGATCAGCGGGATGTCCTGACCGAACAGCCGCCGGGCCAGCTGCGCGTGTGCTGCCAGCTGGCCGACCGCAGAAGAGACGTAGGTCTCCTGCAACATCTGCTTGGCGTCCTCGTCCTTAGAGACCACGGCGCGGTAATAGGGGATGATCCAGGTGAAGTCGCCGAACCACGCGGTTATCGGTGCGTTCCGGTAACCGGACGCCCGAAGATGGTCCTCCACCCGGCCGCGCTTGCTCTCGGTCTCGCCGGCCATGTCCATCGCGTACCGGAAGTAGCGCTCGGGAGCCATCGCGATGAGGTTGCCGATGAGCCCCTCGGCTTTGTCGATGTCCGCGCAGTACTGGTCCCCCGACATCCACCGCAGCGGGGCGTGCAGGTGCGTGTGATTGCCCAGGTGGTGCCCGGCCTCGACCCAGGCCTCCCACGCGGCCATCAGGCCGGGGTCCGAATCGAGGCGATGGGTGTGGGAGAACCCGTACACGCCCGTGAGGCCGTGGTCGGCGAGCGTGGCGGCGATCGACTTGGTGATGCCCAGCGGTGTGATGCCGTCCGGCATCGGCACGCCGTCCCAGAGCACGAAGTCGTCGACCGTCACTGCAACCTTGACGGCACCGTCCGGTGAGATGTTCGACATGAGAGATTCCCTTCGACTGCAGCAGCCTTGACGGCTCTCACGAGGCTAGGAAGCCGGGCCGATCACGTCTTGTCGGAGCGCGCAGCGTACTTTCCGCTTGCGCACAGTCCTCTGCCCGTGCGCGCTTCGGCGTCCGACTCATTGCGACTGGGCAGCGCCTGATCACATGAGCCGGGTTGGGAGGGCTCGTGACGTCCGGCAACCCGCCGACGGCCTTGCGGATCAACCGGAAGGACCGACGGACGTTGGCCGCGTCCAGCTTGGTGCCAGCCACCGACGTCTCCGCGGTACTGGGAGCGCCTGCCCCTGATCCTGGCAGCCGGTCCTCTGGTACGAACCCGCGCAGCGCCTGGCCAACTCGTCGCCGGTGCCGGTCTCCAGCAGGCAGAACAGCCGGAACTGCTCACGCCCGGGCCCGGCCAGCCGGATCTCGTACCAGCCGCCCATCGACCCGTGCATGGCCTCCCACTTGCCTCCGCCGGAGAATCGCGGTGGGGGCGCTGCGGCGACCGCGTCCAGCACCGCAGTGAACTGCGCGTCGATGGTCCCCGGGCAGCCGTCGAGGAACTCTAGCGCGGGCACCGTTCCGTCGGGTGCCCGGTAGTAGAAGACCGACCATGGCAGCTGCCGACCACCATCTCGGCCAGACGGGTCGCGCTCCCGACGCCGGCCAGGTTCCCGAGGAGGCATGGCGGCGACCCTAAGCGACCAGAGCTAAGCCAGTAGCCGCGACCCGCCGCTGATGGCCCGTCTCGTCTGTCGCACGCTGCGCTTCCGCGGTCCGGGGAACGACACGCAGCTCGGCACCCAGCGCATCGGCCAGCGCCACAATGAGCGGGAGCTCCGGCCGCACTTGACCCGCGGTGAACAGGCGCCGCACGCTAGAGGCGTTGCGATTGACCCGCCGCGCCAGCTCGGCCTTGGATATGCCCAGGTCAACCCGGAGCAAGTCGAGCTGCTGGATCACCGCGTCCGTCTGGGCGACCTCCCGGGCCGCGCGGTCATACGCCGCACGGTACTCCGGGTCCTGCATCCGCCGCTCGCGGCGGCGCTCATGCAAGCCCACGTCAAGCATCTGCGAGGTCACGGCAGC
>JBEKFH010000404.1:0-4159 GCA_050013415.1 Streptosporangiaceae bacterium
CCCATCGTGATCAGGGAAGGCCGCTGGGGCCCGTACGCCACCGACGGCGAGACCAACGCCTCGCTGCGCAAGGGCGACCTGGTCGACTCGGTCACGCTGCAGCGCGCCGCCGAGCTGCTGGCCGAGCGGCGGTCCGCCGGGCCAGCCGCGCCCCGCCGCAAGACGGCAGCCTCCGGCCGGACGGCCAGGACCGGCGCGCGGCCCGCCGCGGCACGCTCCGGGGGCAGCTCGCCCCGCAAGAGCGCGTAAGCTCCGTCGCGGACGCGAAAGCCGCCGGCCGGGATGCAAAGCCGGGGTGGAAGGCCCTGCGGCGTACGACTTCCCCGCGCCGGAGCGGGCAGCGCGCGGCTGGTCTCGTTAAGGGACTTCCCGGCTGGTGAGACATGTCCGGGGAAGGATCTGCCGATACCCTGGCGCAGTGAACTTTAGATCCGCTTTGGGCGGCCGGGGCGGTGTGCTGTCCATCAGGCCGTTCCGGCGGCTGTGGATCGCGCTGTCGCTGTCCAGCCTGGGGGACTGGCTGAGCCTGCTCGCGGGCACCTCGCTGGCCTACACCCTGGCCGGCCGTCAGCCGACCGCGCAGAGTGCCGCGGTGGGCGGCTTCTGGCTCGTCTCGCTGCTGCCCGCGCTGATACTCGGCCCGCTCGCCGGGGCCGTGGCCGACCGGTTCGACCGGCGGGTGAACATGATCGTCGGCGACGTGCTGCGGGCGGTGCTGTACCTGTCCATACCGCTGAATCTTGAGCTGCACCTGGTCAACGAGCTGACCTGGATCTACGTCGTGCAGTTCCTCGCGTCCTGCGCGTCGCTGTTCTGGGCCCCGGCCAAGGACGCCACGGTGCCGAACCTGGTGCCGCGGGACCAGCTTGAGCAGGCCAACGAGCTGAGCCTGTTCTCCACCTACGGCACCGCGGCGGTCGCCGGGCTGGCCTTCGGGCTGCTAGAGCTGATCAGCCGCGCGCTCGGCTCCATCTCGTCCGATTTCACGAACCTGAACCAGGTCAACCTCGCGCTGTACTTCAACGCAATGACCTTCATCGTGTCCGCGCTGACGATTTTCACGCTCAGGGAGATCCCGCGCCGTCTGGCCGGCGGGATCTCCGCGCCGTCGGTGACCAAGACCATCGTGGAAGGCTGGCGGTACATCGGCCGGAGCCAGGTGGTCCGCGGGATCGTGATCGGGATGGTGGGCGCGTTCGCGGCCGCTGGCGTGGTCGTCGGCCTCGGGCAGGTCTACGTCACCGACACCCTGCACGGCGGCAAGGCGGGCTGGGGCGTGGTCTTCGCCGCGATCTTCATCGGCCTGGCCGCCGGCATGTTCCTCGGCCTGCGCATCCTGCGCGGATTCTCCAGGCGCCGCCTGTTCGGCCTGTCCATCACGTTCGCCGCGATCCCGCTTGCGCTGATCGGCCTGATCCCGAACCTGGTGGTGGTCACCATCCTGGTGGTGCTGCTCGGCGCGTGCGCGGGCGTTGCCTACGTCACCGGTTACACGATCGTCGGGCTGGAGGTGGACGACGACACCCGCGGCCGGACCTTCGCGTTCCTGCAGTCGGCGCTCCGGGTCGTGCTGTTCAGCGTGATCGCCGTGGCCCCGTTCATCGCGGCTGGCTTCACTGCTGCGGTGCGCAGCATGAGCGGCTCGAGCACGGTGCGGATCGGCAACATCGACTACGGCGGAATCGGTGACAACGTGGTGCTGCTGCTCGCCGCCGCCGTCGCCATCGTGCTCGGCGTCGTTTCCTACCGCCAGATGGACGACCGCGCCGGGGTTTCGCTGCTCGACGATCTGGCCGCGGTGTTCCATGGCGAGGAGTTCCGGCCGGTGCCCGTGCACTCGAACGGCAGCGGGCCGGCTCCGCCGCCCGCGGCCCCGTCTCCGCGCGGGCTGCTGCTCGCCCTGGAGGGCGGCGAGGGCACGGGCAAGTCCACCCAGGCCAGGCTGCTCGCGATCTGGCTGCGCGACCAGGGGTTCGACGTCGTCGCCACGCACGAGCCCGGCGCGACCAAGATCGGCATGCGGCTGCGCGCGCTGCTGCTCGACACCGCGCACACCGGGCTGTCCCGGCACGCCGAGACGCTGATGTACGCGGCCGACCGGGCCGAGCACGTGGCGACTGTCATCGCCCCGGCGCTGGAGCGCGGGGCGATCGTCGTGACGGACCGGTACCTGGACTCCTCCCTTGCCTACCAGGGGGCCGGCCGGATGCTGGCGGTCGAGGACATAGCGAACCTGAACGACTGGGCGACCGGTGGGCTGCGGCCCGATCTCACCATCGTGCTCGACCTCCCGCCGGTCGACGGGCTGCGGCGCAGGGCGCGGTCCGCGGACCGGCTGGAGGCCGAGCCCGCGGAGTTTCACGACCGTGTCCGCCGGGCGTTCCTCGCGCTGGCGGAGCAGGCTCCCCCCGACCGCTACCTCGTGCTGGACGCGGGCCGGCCGGTGACCGATCTGAGCCGTACGATCCAGGAGCGGGTCCGGGACCTGCTGCCGGATCCGGTGCCGATGGCGGCCGAGGAGATCACCGGCAGCTTCCCGGCCATCCGCGACTGACAGACTGGGCAGATGGGGACGCGAAGCGAATGAGCCCGGCAGGAGGCGTCTTCGCCGGGCTGGCCGGCCAGGACGCCGTCGTCGCCCAGCTTGCCTCGGCTGCCTCCGGCGGCCCGGGCGCCATTAGCCACGCGTGGTTGTTCACCGGCCCGCCAGGCTCCGGCCGGTCGCTCGCCGCGCGGGCCTTCGCCGCCGCCGTGCTGTGCGACCGGCAGGGCTGCGGCGAGTGCCCATCCTGCCGCCAGGTGACTGCCGGAAGCCACCCCGACCTGCTGGTCGTCCGCCCGGACGGGCTGTCGTACGGGGTCAAGCAGACCAGGGAGCTCGTGCTCCGGGCCGCCCTGGCACCGGTCTACGGGCGCTGGCGGGTGATCCTCTTCGAGGACGCCGACCGGGCGACCGAGCAGGCCGCGAACGCCCTGCTCAAGGCGATCGAGGAGCCCGCCCCGCGGACCATCTGGCTGCTCTGCGCTCCGTCAGCGGCGGATCTGCCGACGACGATCAGGTCCCGGTGCCGGCTGATCACCCTGCGGATCCCGCCGACCGCGGCCGTCGCGGAGGTGCTCGCCGCCGAGGGGATGGACCCGGAGCGGGCGCTCGCCGCCGCCCGGGCGGCGCAGGGCCACATCGGCCGCGCCCGGCGGCTCGCCACCGACCCGGAGGCCGCCCGGCGGCGCGCTGCCGTGCTGCGCGTCCCGGCGCAGGCGGCCGGCCTCGGGTCGGCCCTGGCCGCGGCGGCCGCCCTGGTGCAGGCCGCCGATGCCGAGGCCGCCGCGGCGACCGAGGAACTCGACGGCCCGGAGCGGGACGCACTGCGCAAGGCGTTCGGCGAAGGGTCGACCGGCAAGGGCGTCGCGGCCGCGATCCGCGGCGGGGCCGGCGCGCTGAAGGACCTGGAGGACCGCCAGAAGTCGCGGAGCACCAGGCTGCGGCGGGATTCACTGGACCTCGCGCTGCTGGACCTGGCCTGGTTCTACCGCGACGTGCTCGCCGTCCAGTTCGGCGCTGACGTCGAGCTGGCCAATGCCGGGCAGCGAGACGAGCTCGGCAGGATCGCCGCCGCCTCCGCGCCGGAGGCGACCGTGCGGAAGCTGGCGGCAATCATGGCCTGCCGGGAGCGGCTGGCCGCCAGCGTGGCACCGCTGCTGGCGGTCGAGGAGATGACCCTCGCCCTCGCCGGGGCCTGACGGCGGCTGCCCGGCGGTTGCGGCCCAGATGGCGGCCGTCTGGCGGGCGGGCCTCGTGACGCCCTCGTCGGCGATCTGCCTGGGCGGCGGGACCGGCGGCCAGGAATCCGTTATAAAAATATTTTGAGCGCGCTCCCGGTGCGGCAGTCTTCGTGATCTCCCCGTAACATTGCCGCGTGGGCATGATGATGGCGGTCAGCTTCCAGCGTCACGGCCGCTTGTACTACCTGGACCCGGGGCAGTACGCGCCGTCGGTGGGGACCAAGGTGCTCGTGCCCACGGACGCCGGGCCGGAGGTCGCCGAATGCATCTGGGCGCCGCAGTGGGTGAGCGAGGACGTCGGCGGGCTTCCGGTGTGCGCGGGCCTGGCCACCGAGGAGCACCTGAGCAGGGACGAGGCGAACCGGGCCCGGCGGGC
>JBEKFH010000405.1:0-4157 GCA_050013415.1 Streptosporangiaceae bacterium
CCTGCCCGACCCCGTCGAGCGCGAACGCCTGGTCGACGATGGCGGCGGCCCCGAGCAGCGTGCCGAGGCCGATGCTGATGCTCGGCAGCACGGTCACCAGCGACGGCCGGAGGATGTGGAGCCAGAGCACGCGCCGGGTGGGCAGCCCCTTGGCGTAGGCGGTCCTGATGTAGTCCTCGCCCAGCACGCCGAGAACGGAGTCTCTGGTCAGCCGGGCGGTCACCCCCACCTGGGTGGCGGCGACCGCGATCCAGGGCAGGATCATCCGGCCGAACCACGCCCCCGGATTCCGGGTCAGCGGCACGTAACCGGGCTCCAGCCACAAGATCCCTGATCGGGCCGTCCAGGAGAACAGGGCGAGCAGCAGCAGGGCGACGACGCCGGTGCCGCGCGTCGCGTACCAGAGCATTGTCATCAGGAGCCGCCCGATGCGGCCTGCGGCGGAGCCGGGGCGGCGGCCGGCGGCTGTGCCGGAGGCTGCAGGCGTGCCTGGTGATGATGGGCGTGCCGCCGCGCCGGGGCCGCCCGCCGGCCGGGCCCCTGGGCGGCGCTGCCGACTGACGTTGCCGACGCGCCTGCCGGAGCGGCCTGCGCCGCGGCGTGATGGCCCGGCAGCGCGTGCGCGAAGGCGGTGCCGAGCACCACCGCGGCCGTGACCGCGCCCGTGGTGATCAGCCGAGACGCCCGGCGGGTGCGCGCGAGGGTCTCGTCGCGGCGGATGACGCCGTCATCGGCTGGCAGCGGCATGGGGCTGGACGCTCCTTCCGGCACGGCCCCCGCGGCGGGGGCGTGCCTTGCCCGTCCACACTGCCCGCCGGGGTGCGCGGATCCGGTTCAGGAAACGTTCAGAAGCGGTAAAGACCGCCGGGACTCGCTGGCTGCGACCCCCGTCAGCCGTAGCCGGCCGAACCAGCGGCCTGAAGGATCGTGAAACTGTCTCGCTGGCGTCCGCGTTCGCTGGTAACGGCCTGTTTCAGCCGGCGTCAGGTGGATCTGGCGGGGGTGCGGCGGGGGGCGCGGGCCGGGTGGGCGGCGGGGAGCTGGAGGGTGACGGTGAGGCCGCCGCCGGCGGTGCCGGAGAGTTCGGCGTGGCCGCCGCCGGAGGTGATGAGGCGGTGCACGATGGCGAGGCCGAGGCCGGAGCCGCCGGGCGTGGCGCTGACGAACCGGTGAAACGCGGCGGCGCGCTGTGGCTCAGTCATCCCGGGCCCGTCGTCCTCGGCCGTGATCAGCGTGACCGGCCCGGCGGCGCTGCCGCGGATCCGGATGTGACCGCCGGCCGGGACGGCGTCCAGGGAGTTGGCCAGCAGGTTGTCGAGAATCTGCTCGAGGTGCCCGTCGGGGAGGCTCGCGTACACCGGGCCCGGGCAGGTGCTGGTGATCTCGATGCCGCGCTCATCGGCGGCCGGCCGCCAGGCGGCGCCGCGGTCGGTGATGATCTCGTGCACGGCGATGGTGACGGGCCGGGCGGCGGCGTTCTCCGCGCGGGCGACCGCGAGCAGGCCGTCGACCAGCCGGGACAGCCGGGCGATCTCCTCCTGCGCGCCGGCGACCTCGGCTGCGGTGTGCTCGTCGGCGTCCTGGGCCAGCAGGTCGAGCCGCAGGCGCAGCGCTGTCAGCGGGGTGCGGAGCTGGTGGGAGACGTCGGCCATCATCGCCTGGTGGCCGTCGACGAGCGCCTCCAGTCGCCCGGCCATGGTGTTGAAGCTGATGGCCAGCCGGCGGACCTCGCCGGGGCCGCCGCCCAGGCTGGCGCGGGTTGCCAGCGCGCCGTCGCCGAGCTGCCGGGCGGCGTCCTCCAGGGAGGACAGCGGCCGGGCGACCCAGCGGGCCAGCGCGACCGCGACGGCGGCGCCCGCGATCAGGCCGCCCGCCGCGACGGCGGCGAGCCAGGTCCACAGCACGGTGAGCTGGTGGCTCAGCGGGCCGGACGGGCGCGACAGCGCGACGGCGCCGAGGATCGGGCCGCCGTCGTCGCCGCGCACCGGCGCGATGACCAGGAGCCGGCCGCCGTCCGGCCGCACAGTGGCCGCGCGGCTTGAGAGCACCGCGCTGACCGCCGCGGGCGCGGCAGCCGACCGGGCCCCGGCGATCCGTTTCCCATCCCGGTCATAAACGGTGACCTGGTCGCCGTCGCCGCGGATCTGCGCGATGGCGTTGGTCAGCGCGGTGCCGTGCTCGCTGTCGCCGAGTTTCTCCTCCGCGACACTGGCCAGCGACCGGGCGGCGGTGACGGCCTGCTGGCGGAAATCCTGGCGGTCGTGGTTCGCGGTGATCAGGCCGAGCGGGATGACGACGGTGCCCAGCAGCGCGCAGATCAGGGCGAGGATCGCCAGCACGATCCGGCGGGCCATCAGCTCTCGCTCAGCCGGAAGCCGTGGCCGTAGACGGTCTCGATCAGGCCGGGGACGCCGAGCTTGCGGCGCAGTGCGGCCATGTGCACGTCGAGGACCTTCGTCGGCCCGTACCAGTGCGAGTCCCAGGCGCTTTCCAGGATCTCCTGGCGGCTCACCACCCGCCCTGGATCGGCCGCCAGGCATTCCAGGATGTCGAATTCCTTCGGCGTCAGGGTGACGCTTGTCCCGGCGATGGTGACCGTGCGGCGGCGCAGGTCGACGGTCAGCGGCCCGTGCCTGATCAGCTCGGCGTCGCCGGCGGGCCGGCTGCGGCGCAGCACCGCGCGGATCCGGGCCTGAAGCTCGGCGAGACCGAACGGCTTGACCAGGTAGTCATCGGCGCCCGCATCCAGCGCGAGAACCCGCTCGGCCTCCTCGCCACGGGCGGTCACCACGATGATCGCCGCGCGGGACCGCTCGCGCAGCCGCCGGCAGACATGCACGCCGTCAACGTCGGGCAGTCCGAGGTCGAGCAGCACCACGTCCGGGTCGGCGCGGCTAAGCGCCTCGCGCCCGGTGAGCACATGGTCAACCCGGTAGCCGCCCCGGCTCAGGCCCCGGATCAGCTGGGTGGCGATGCCCTGGTCGTCCTCGATCAGCAGCACGCTCGGGTTTCCCGCACCGGGCAACAGGGGGGAGCTGGGCATCAGGGGGGAGCCGGGCAGGCTGGCGTTCGCCATCATGGCCACCACCGTAGGTGACCCCGTGACCCAGTGACCTTGCCGGAGTCCTGGTCAGCGATAGCTCCATCGCGGCCACCGCGATCGCTCACGGGGTACGGGTCGTGACGCACAACGCCTTCAGCGTTGCCGGGACCTCGTTTACAGCGGGATGTTGCCGTGCCTGCCCCGGCTGGCCGGCACAGCCGCGATCGCGCGCGCGATCGCCTGCCGCGTATCGGCTGGCTCGACGATCTCGTCCACCACGCCGAGCGCGATGGCGCGGCTCAGGCCGCCCGCCTCGCGCTCGTGCTCGGCCGCCAGCTCCGCCTCGGCCTCGTGCCGCCCCTCGGCCGGCACCTCGGCGAGCGTGCGCCGGTGCAGGATCCGGACCGCCGCGACCGCGCCCATGACCGCGATCTCGGCGCCCGGCCAGGCGAAGACCCGCGTCGCGCCGAGCGAGCGGGAGTTCATCGCGATGTACGCGCCGCCGTAGGCCTTCCGGGTGACCAGCGTCACGCGGGGGACCGTCGCCTCGGCGAACGCGTGCAGCAGCTTGGCGCCGCGGCGGACGACGCCGTCCCATTCCTGCCCGACGCCGGGCAGGTAGCCGGGTACGTCCACGACGACGACAAGCGGCACGCCGAACGCGTCGCACATGCGCACGAAGCGGGCTGCCTTCTCCGCCGACGTCGCGTCCAGGCAGCCGCCGAGCCGCAGCGGGTTGTTCGCGATCACCCCGACCGTCCGCCCGGCCAGCCGACCGAGGGTGGTGACCACGTTCGGCGCCCACCGGGGGTGCAGCTCGATGCCGGGCTCATCGAGCAGCCCGCTGACCAGCGGATGCACGTCGTAGGCACGGCGCGGGGACTCGGGCAGCAAGGCGCCGAGGTCGCCAGTGCCGAGCAGGTCATAGGCCCGGTCGCCGGCCGCGGGCATGGTGCCCTGCCTGCCCAGCAGCACCGCCAGCCGCCGCGCGGTGCCGAGCGCCTCGGCGTCGGTCGCGGTGACCAGGTGCACGACGCCGGACCGGCGGCTGTGCGGTTCCGGCCCGCCGAGCCGCTCCATGTCGACGTCCTCGCCGGTCACGCTGCGGACGACG
>JBEKFH010000406.1:0-4073 GCA_050013415.1 Streptosporangiaceae bacterium
ATCGCCAGGGAGATCACCGCGGCCGCCCGCGAGGGCATCCAGATCGCGGCGGTGGTGGGCGGCGGCAATATGTTCCGCGGCGCCACGCTGTCCGCGCGGGGAGGCATCGACCGGGCTCGCGCGGACTACATGGGCATGCTCGGCACGGTCATCAACTGCCTCGCGCTGCAGGACGTGATGGAGAAGCTGGGCGTGGAGACGCGGGTGCAGACCGCGATCACGATGGGGCAGGTCGCCGAGCCCTACATCCCCCGCCGCGCCATCCGGCACCTGGAGAAGGGCCGGGTCGTCATCTTCGGCGCCGGGCTCGGCGCGCCGTTCTTCTCCACCGACACCTGCGCGGCTCAGCGCGCGCTGGAGATCGGCGCCCAGGCGGTGCTCAAGGGAACGCAGGTCGACGGGGTCTACGACGCCGACCCCCGGCTGTCGCCGGACGCGGTGCGGTTTGACCGGCTGGACTACGGCGAGGTGCTGCGCCGGGAGCTGAAGGTCATGGACGCCACCGCCGTGAGCCTCTGCATGGACAACGACCTGCCGATCGTGGTCTTTGACCTGATGGGAGAAGGCAACGTGCTGCGCGCCGTGCGGGGCGAGAAGATCGGCACGCTGGTAAGCCGGTTCGACCGCTGATGACAGTCACGGCGCGGGCTCCCGGGCCTGGCAACATGGAACATGCCGGCGCCCGCAGGCGCGCGCCGGGACATGGGACGGACCACAGGAGCAGCAGTGATTGACGACACCCTCCTCGAAGCCGAGGAGAAGATGGAGAAGGCCGTGGCGGTCGCCAAGGAGGAGTTCGGCGGCATTCGCACCGGCCGCGCGCACCCGGCGATGTTCAGCAAGATCACTGCCGAGTACTACGGCACGCAGACGCCGCTGAATCAGCTGGCGTCCTTCCACATGCCCGAGCCGCGTATGGTCGTCGTCCAGCCCTTCGACAAGTCATCGATGGGTGCCATCGAGAAGGCGATCAGGAACAGCGACCTCGGCGTCAACCCGTCGAACGACGGCGCGCTCATCCGGGTGAGCTTCCCCGAGCTGTCGGAGGAGCGCAGGCGCGAGTTCATCAAGATCGCCCGGCACAAGGCGGAGGACAGCAGGATCTCCATCCGCAACATCCGCAGGCACGCCAAGGATTCCCTGGACAAGCTCGTCAAGGGCGGCGACGCGGGCGAGGATGACGGCCGCCGGGCCGAGCGGGACCTCGACGAGCTCACGCACACCTACATAACGCAGATCGACGACCTGCTCAGGCGCAAGGAAGCCGAGCTCCTCGAGGTGTAGCTTGCTGCCAGTCAGCCGGCGCTCCGGCCGGGGAAAGGCGGGCCGGTGAGCGAGCCAGTAAGCGAGCCAGCGAGCGAGCGCAAGCCGATCAGCACCGGCCGCAACCTTCCCGTCGCGCTGGCGGTGGGCGTCGCCCTCGGCGGAGTGGCTCTGGTTACCCTGCTGACCCTGAAGGCCACGTTCCTCTGCCTGGTGGCCGTGGCCGTCGGGCTGGCGCTGTGGGAGCTGAGCCGCGCCCTCGGCGCACGTGAGATCACCCTGCCGCTCGTCCCGGTCGCGGCCGGCGGCACGGCGATGCTCGCGCTGGCGTACTGGGAGGGTGAGCAGGCGGCGCTGGCCGCCTTTGCGCTGACCGTGATCGCGCTGCTCGCGTGGCGGCTGCCGGGCGGGTCGGCGGGCTACCTGCGGGACGTCACGGCGGGGATGTTCGCCCTCGCCTACTTGCCGTTCCTCGCGATTTTCGTGTCGCTCATGCTGGCTCGCCCGGATGGCTCGCGGCGGACGCTCATCTTCGTCGCGCTCGCGGTCTGCAGCGATGCCGGCGGTTACTTCGCGGGGATCCTGCTCGGCAAGCACCCGATGGCGCCGGGGATTAGTCCGAAGAAGACCTGGGAGGGACTTGCCGGGTCGGCGCTGGCCGGCCTGGCCGGCGGGGCGATCCTGCTGGTCACCCTGCTGCACGGGCAGGTCTGGCAGGGCCTCATCCTCGGCGCCGCGGCCGTCGCCGCAGCGACCCTCGGCGACCTGGCCGAGTCGATGATCAAACGGGATCTAGACATCAAGGACATGGGCTCGGTGCTGCCCGGGCACGGCGGCGTCATGGACCGGATCGACTCGCTGCTGATGGTCGCCCCGGTGGTCTGGCTGCTGCTGACGGTGTTCGTGCCCCGCGGGTGATCCCGGCCGGGTCCTCGCCGGCGGGCGGGCGGCCTGGGCGTGGTCGGCTGGCGGGCGATCGGGGGTCTGCCCGGAGGGCGGGCGATCGGGGCGCGGCCGGCTGGCCGCTCAGCTGACGACCCAGCTGCGGCCCTGCGCGGCCAGTTGGGTGACCAGCAGGGCAGACCCCCGCTCGCGGGCCAGCAGGCGTTCCCGCTCGCTGATCGGGACCACCCACAGCCACCGCACCGGATCACCGCCGAACGAGAAACCGGAAAGGTCAGGCACCTCAGGCCCGGTCAGCTGCCCTGGGTCGTCGAGCAGCAACACGGCCTCGCCCCGCCCGCCCAGCGGGAAGGCTGCGGGGTCGTGGGACCAGCGGACGCTGTGGCCCGGCCCCAGCCAGGTCATCTCCCGCCACGGGTACTGCGCGAGCCAGAGGAAAACCCGGGCCGCGTCGGTGCTCGCCAGGGTGGTCGCGACGGCGAGTTCGATCCTCGCCGTGGAGTTCGCTTCCGCCGCAAGCTGCTCGACGACCGGCATCCGCTGGCCGCTCATCCCGACGGTAGACAGGACCGTGTAGTGCCGGTAGTCAGCCGGCGGTCGCTCGGAGATGCCGACCGGCGGCTGCCGCCCGCCGCCCGCATCCCAGTACCGGGCGCCAGGGCCGAGCCTGCCGAGCAGGTGGCCGAGCACGGCCTGCTGGAAGCGCGCCCACGCGTCGTCGTCGGCCCGCCAGCGCCAGAATCTGTCCGCCCGCTGCACGCGCGGGCCCAGCCCTTCCATCGCCTCGTCGAGGGACCAGCCGAACGGGGTCTGGCCGATGATGTCGCGGCTGTAGCCCGGCATGCCCTTCGACATGTCCGACCAGCCGGGGATCACAGCGAGCAGGTCGTCGTCCTCGAGGATCGCCACCCCGTCGCCCTCCTCCAGCCAGAGCGCGCGGAGCGTACGCGGCTCCGGCACGGCCCGGCCGTCCGGGTGCTTGGTGTAGCCGGCCGGCATCACCGGCGCCCGGCCGGAGTTCAGCCTGGCCAGGTCGGTGGACTGAGGTGCCTCCTGGTGATTGGCGATCCAGGTGGCGGCGATCGCCGATGTCGCGCCGTGCAGGTAGGCGGCGGTGGTCGCGCCGTCGTACTCGACCACCAGGCGCCGGCTCGCGTACGGGCTGTGGCTCTCGAGCAGGATCCTGGGTTGCCCGAGCCGGGCGGCTATCCTGGTATCCCTGGCCGCCCTGGTATCGCTGGCCGCTTTGCGCAAGATGGGCATGGTAACGAAATCTACCCACTTGCCGCAGGTCCGGTGATACGGCGCGCGGAGATCGTTAAGGGTTTGCCATTGCCCATGCCCGGGTTCTCCCGGGCGGGCGGAAACGGAGCGCGGGTGCCGAGCACAGCACAGGTGCCGAGCACAGCACAGGTGCCGAGCACAGCACAGGTGCCGAGCGCAGCACTTCCGATGCCGACTGCCCGCCCGCCCCGGCGGTCGCCCCCGCCCCGCCATCTGGCCGACCTCGATCTGGCCGCCCGGCGCGCCGCGGCCGAGCAGCTTGGCCTGCCGCGATTCCGCGCGGACCAGCTGTCCCGGCACTACTTCGGCCGGCTGACCGATGACCCCGGTGACATGACGGACCTGCCGGCCGGGACGCGGGCGGAGCTGGCCGGCGCGCTGCTGCCCCGCTTGCTGACCGCCGAGCGCGAGCTCACCTGTGACGAGGGCACGACACGGAAGACGCTCTGGCGCGCGCTCGACGGGGCGTTCGTCGAGTCGGTGCTGATGCGCTATCCGGACCGGGTGACGATGTGCGTGTCCTCTCAGGCGGGCTGCGGGATGGCCTGCCCGTTCTGCGCTACCGGCCAGGCCGGGCTGACCAGGAACCTCTCGGCGGCGGAGATCGTCGCGCAGGTGGTGGC
>JBEKFH010000407.1:0-4070 GCA_050013415.1 Streptosporangiaceae bacterium
GATGAACGCGGCGATTGCGAGCGGCGTTCCTATCGCGGGAATCAGCGCGGGGCTGGCTGTGGAGGGCGAGTTCATTTTCGCGTCGATGATTGACACGGTCACCACCGAGCGAGCGCTCGCAAATCCGTACGACATTCACGTGACGCTCGCTCAAGGCTTTCTTGCGATTCCGCAACTGAGAGGCGTGATTACGGACAGCCACTACTCGGCGCGGTCGCGCATGGGGCGGTCCGTGGTATTCGCGGCTGGCCCGCCCAGGAGAGGACGGGCCAGCCGCGGTAGGTAACTGGTCAGCGCGTGATCTTGACGGTCGCGGCGGCCAGGTTGTCGAGCAGGTTCGGGTCCGGGGTGGCCGCGCCGTCAGCGGCCGTCACCAGCGCGGTACCCGCGTGGGTGGCGGTGATGCTGATGGTCAGGGCGTCGGACTGGCCGGCGGGCAGGCTGCCGAGCGACCAACCGAGCGCGCCGCCCAGCTGCGAGCAGCCGTCGGAGCAGCCGGTCACCGTCAGGTTCGCGGGCACCACGGCCCCGGCCGCCACCTTGGTGGCCAGGGCCGGGCCGTTGTTGGCCACGGTCAGCGTGCACGTCCCGGATGCACCCACGGTCAGGCCGGCCGGGCACGACAGGGCGGCGGTCACGTCCGCCTTGGCGCTGACCGTTACCTGGAACGGACCCGCGGTCACGCTTCCCGCCTCGTTAGACGCGGTCACCGAGTAGCTGAACGATGTCGTGCCGGCCGGCGGCGTCCCGGTCACCGCGCCGGTCGAGCTGTCCACTGCCAGCCACGATGGCGCCCCACTGCTCAGCGAGAACGTCGGAGCCGGGGTGCCGGAGGCGGCGAACTGGTAGGAGTACGCCGTTCCCACGCCGCCGGCCGTCGGCGGGGAATCTGCCGTGAACGCGGGCGGCTGCGCAACCTGGTAGGTGATGACGACCTCGCCATTCGACGCTCTGCCTTCGTCGGTCACCAGCGCCCCGGTCGAGCCGAGGTAGCTGGCACCGCCGCCGCCTCCGGCGCCGGCGCCGGTCTCGTGCCACGTCTGGTCGATGGCGCCTCCGCCACCGCCACCGCCGCCGTAGTAGCCGCCGCCACCGCCGCCGCCAGCGCCATAGCTGCCGCCGTTGCCGCCGTTGCCGCCCGCGCCCGACGTGCCCGCCGCGCCCGCCGCGCCGCTGACGGCCGTGCACGAGGAGCCCGCCGCGACGGTGAGCGTGCCGCCCGCGCCGCCCGCGCCGCCCGCGGTCGTGGTGCCATGCGCCCCGCCGGCGGCCGCGCCGAACGTGTCACCGCAGAAGTCGACGTTGGCCGCCGGGGCCGCGCCAGCGGTGTCAGCGTCACCGCCATTACCCCCCCAGGGCTGGGCGGGCGTGTTCTCGGGCGGCGGGAATGACAGCCCCCAGTCGCCGCCGCCGCCGCCACCGCCGGCCACGAGCAGCGCGGCGGAGAGCGGGTAGTCGCCGCTCGCGTCCGGGACGCGCACGTCGCTCTCCCCGCCACCGCCCCCGCCGAGGCCGACCGACTCGCTCCCGCCCGCGCCGCCGCCACCGAACGCGGTGCCGCCTTGCTGGCCGACCTGGCCCACGTTGACCTGGAGCATCGTCCCGGTGGTGACCGGGAGCGTGCCGGACACCTCAGCGCCAAACCCGCCGCCGCCAGATTCGTCTCCCGTTGCCTGGCCGCCCGCAGCGCCGTACAGGGTGAACGTCGCCTGGGTGACCCCGGCGGGTACCGTCCAGTACTGGGACTCGCCGGTGTAGTCGCAGGTCACCGTCGCGGTTGCGCCGCTGACCACCGCCGCGGGACAGTCCGGCCCGGTGTCGGCTAGGGCCGCCGGGGCCCCGGCCAGCAGCGACGCGCTGGCCAAGCCGCCGGCCAGCAGCGACGCCGCCGTCCACGCGGCCAGTCGCCGCCCGGCCGGCGTTCGCCCGGACCGGCGCATGCCGCCGGGCTTGATCGTGTTCATGATGGCCCGTTCCTCCATTTCACTGTCGCGGTTTGCCCGTCGTCCGACGGACCGCGAGCCCAGTGTCTGGCGGGAGCGGGTACCGGCACCCCACGGTAATTCCGTAGTCCGGGCCGTGGTAATTCGCGATGCGATCCGTAGGAGAGCCGGGGATCAGGTGCTGCGGCTCGCGCGGGCGCGAAGCTCGCGGCGGGACCTGATGCCGAGCTTGGCGAAGACGTTGCGCAGGTGGTACTCGACCGTGTTGACGCTCACGTAGAGCTCCGCGGCTACTTCCGCGTTGGTCAGCCCCTTGGACACCAGGGCCACCACGTCGGCTTCCCGTTCGGTCAGCGCCATGACGGTGCCGGCCGCCGGCCCGGGCGACCTGACGCCCGCGCCGGCCAGGCGGGCATCCAGCCGTTCCAGGTACGGATCCGCGCCCACGCCAGCGAGCATGGCCCGGGCCTGCATCAGCCGGGCGATCCCGTCCCGGCGATCCCCGCGCGCGAGGAGGAATGTGCCGTAGTCGTGCTGCAGGAGGGCTCGTTCGAGGAACGGGTCGTCCGGGCCGAGCAGGTCCGCCGCCCGCGCGAACGCCGCCGCGGCCTCCTCCGGCCGGCCGGCCCTAGCGTGCAGCCGGGCCCGCAGGGCGACGATGCTGGCGTCGCGGCCCGGCTGCCGGCCGGCGAACGCGGCGAGCGCGTCGATCTGCTGCGCGGCGGCGTCCAGCGTCCCGGTGCTGATCAGCGTCATGACCAGCAACGGCCGCCACCAGTGCAGCGCGCTCATCGCGGACATTCCCATCCCCGACTTATCCGCCAGCGGCATCAGCGCCTCGATCACGGCCGCTGGCTCGTCGCGGGCGGCAGCGATGAGACCCCGGGCGAAGACACTGAAGATCACTGCCTCCGCGGCGCCGATATCGGCGGCGATCCGGTCGGCCGCGGCCAGGTGCCCGGCCGCGCCGTCCCAGTCGCCGCGGGAGCCGAGCACGCAGGCGAGCGACGCATGAGCGGGTCCGCCGTGCCAGGTGCGTCCTTCGTCGGCGACCAGGGACAGCGCCACCCGGCCGTGCACGAGCGCCTCATCCCAGTCGCCAGTGATGAGCAGCGACTGGCACAGGTACACATGTGCCCGGTGCGGGAACAGCGATCCGCCGTGGCGGGCCAGGCGCACCGCCGCGCGCAGATCAGCCAGGGCAGCTTGCGGCTGGCCGGAAAAGACGTGCAGGGAGCCCCGCGTGATCAGCAGGTCCACGTCGGCGGCGGGCACATCAGCGGCGGACTGCGGCAGGCGCCGGGCGATCTGGTCGAGCCCGGCGGGCGCTCCGTGCAGCAGTCCCTCGGCGAAGGCCAGCGCGAACGACGCCCATGCTTCGGTGGCCGGCGGCAAGGCCGGCGAGGCCAGCGCCCGGGCCGCGGCGTCGGCCGCGTCGGCGGCTCGCATCTGGCCCAGGAGTATGACCGCGAGCCGGGCTTGGGCGTCTGCGGCGACCCCGTCGCCGGATCCCGTATCGCCGTCACCGTTGTCGTCCGCGGATGGTTGGGTCGGCCAGGCGGCCGCCTCGCGTAGCCACGGCTCCGCCGCGGCCAAGTCACCCGCCTCGTAGGCCAGCGCGCCGAGCACGAGGCTGCGCACCGGCTGGGCGGCGCACGCCTCGATCTGCGCGCGCAGCGGCTCCACCTGCGAGTTCCGCCGGGCGGCTAGGAGCAGCCGGGCGGCAGCGAGCAGGCGGCGTTCGGCGACTGGCCGCGAGGAGCTGAGCTGCGCGGCCCACAGCAGGTAACTGGCCGCCCGCCCGAGAAAGCGACTTGCGGCCTCCGCCTGGGCGGCCAGCTCGAGCTCGGCGGCCAGGTCGTCGTCGGCGCTGTCCGCGGCCGCGACCCGGTGCCCGAGCGCCGGCGCGCCGCCGGCGGCGTCTGCCGCGCGACGGTGCAGTTCTTGCCGCAGGCTCGGCGGCAGGTCGGCGTAGACGGCGGTCCGGTAGAGCGGATGGGCGAACTCGAGAACGGCGGGGCCGCCGTCGCGGCGGGTGATGAACCCGGTGCCGAGCAAGCCGTCCGCCGCCCGCGCGGCACCGTTCACCCCGGCGACCTGGCCGAGCTGGTGGAGCGAGGCAGGCTG
>JBEKFH010000408.1:0-4068 GCA_050013415.1 Streptosporangiaceae bacterium
GCCGCAACGGTGCTGGATGTCATCGGCAAGCGTGGTGCACGAGGGCTGCCGGTGGAGCGTCTTTACCGGCAGTTGTTCAACCCGCAGTTGTTCCTGATGTTTGTTGACCGGACTACCGGACGACACGCCGGGGGTGGTGGGTGCGCTGGCCGTGGCCTGGCCGGTAGAACTCACGCGACTCTTTCGAAGGGAGACGCGTGGCGCTGTCGGATGGGTTCGCCGAGCGGGACATCGCCTCGATACGGCTGCCGCAGTGGGGCCGGGTCGTTGCGGCTGAGGGCGTCGTGCCGTGGCTGGTGACCGATCCGGACGGCAACCCGGTGGAACCGGTCCAGCGGTTCCTGCGGGACTTCGTGGCCCGCGGTAACCGGGCCGGCAGCGTCCGCAGCTATGCCTATGACCTGCTGCGATGGTGGCGGTGGCTGGCGGCCGTCGGCGTGGACTGGGACAAGGCGACATCGGCTGAGGTCAAGGACTTCGCCTTGTGGCTGGGGCAGGCGCCGAAGCCGCGTAATTCAGCGAGAACCGGGTCGGCGGCCACGGCCGGGACCGTCAACGCGGTGACCCGTAAGCGGTATCTCGGTGATCAGTACGAGCCGCGGACGGTGCGGCACGGCAACGCGGTGCTGCGGAGCTTTTATGAGTTCTGGATCGAGCTGGGCGGCGGGCCGCTGGTCAACCCGGTCGCGCTGGACCGGTGCGGCCGGCGGCCGAACGAGCATCACAATCCCCTGGCTCCGTTCCGGCCGGAGGGGAAGATCCGCTATAACCCGCGGGTTCCCCGGCGCGCGCCGCGGGCGATGCCCGACGAGCGGTGGAACGAGCTGTTCGCGGGCCTGCGGTCGGACCGGGACCGGGCGATCCTCGCGCTGGGGATCAGCACCGGCGCCCGGGCCAGCGAGCTGCTCGGCGTGCGGGGCTGCGACCTGGACTGGGGCGAGCAGCTCGTCCGGGTCTGCCGGAAGGGCTCGGGAGCGGAGCAGTGGCTCCCGGCCAGCCCGGAGGCGTTCGTGTGGATCCGGCTGTATCTGGCCGGGCTCGGTCCGCTGGAACCGCACGAGCCCGTGTGGTGGACGCTGCGCCGCCGCGACCACGGTGACGGGCTGCGCCGCCAGCCGGTGAACTACGAGGCGCTGCGGGCGGTGTTCAAGCGGGTCAACGTGCTGCTGGGCACCAATTACTCGATGCATGACCTGCGCCATACCGCGGCGCTGCGGATGAGCCGGGATGAGTCCCTGACCATGCGGGACGTCCAGGTGATCCTCGGTCACGCGCACCTGTCCACTACCGCCGACGTCTACCTCGTTGAGGACGAGGCCGAGGTGATCCGCCGGGTCCGGCAGCACCTGGCCGCACGGGAACAGCGCGTTCAGCAGGCCGCGCCGCCCCCGGCCGCGGCCGGATATGACGCCGGCGACCTGTCGGTCCTGTTCGGAGGGATCCTGCAGTGACCGCGACGGCTGCCACGCCCGGAACCCGCACCCGCGGCCCGTTCGACACCGATGAGCGGCTGCTGCAGCAGCACCGGGCCGGGCCGGTGGACCGACTGCCGGCCGGCGGCATCCTCGCGCTGCTGCCCCGGTTGCCGGACTGGCCCGCTGCCACAGTCCACCGCACCAGGAGGCTCAAGGGAGCCGGCACGATCCTGGACTGGCTGAACGCCCACCCCGGCGAGGGCTGGCAGGACCGGTGGACGGTCTCCGGCGCCGACCGGGACACCAGCTGGATCGAGATGCTGGCCCCGGGCGATACCCGCCGGGCGGTCACCAAGAGGCAAGAGCATATCGCCGGGCTGGGCTGCCTGCTGATGTGCCGGGTCGTGTTGCCCAGTTACGACTTCCTGGCCGCCTACCGGGCGAAAGGACTGCTCAGCCAGGTCCGCGAGATCATGCGGCCCGATATGTTCGCCCGCCTGGAGAACGCCGCGGCCGAACGCGGGATGAGCGGCCGCGACAAGGGCGACGCGCTGTGCGTGATCAGCAAGATCGTGCTGCATACCGGCACCGACGTCGACGCGCTGACTCCCGGCGACGTCCTGGAGATGTTCGCATGGAGCGTTCACGCCGACCCCCCTCGCCGGCAGGTCCCGGGACTGCACGCAGCCTGGGACCTCCTCGGCGCCATCGGGGTGACCCCGGCCGGCACGACCCTGCGGTCCGCGCAGCGGCGCGGCCAGCGGACAACCGCGGAACTGGTCGGCGACTACGGCATCTCCTGCCGCCCGGTCCGCGACGTGCTCGTCCGCTACCTTGACGAACGCCGCCCCGCACTGGACTACAAGACCCTGGCCGGCCTGGCCGGCGAGCTGGCGGGCACCTTCTGGGCCGACATCGAGCGGCACCACCCGGGCATCGATACCCTTCACCTGCCCGGCGAGATCGCCCAGGCATGGAAGGAACGCGCGCGGGTCGTCACGGACGCCGACGGCACGATACGGGAGCGCAAGAACATCCACGCTCTCCTGACGCGGGTCCGCGCCTTCTACCTCGACATCCAGCAATGGGCGCTGGAAGACCCGAGCTGGGTGCCGTGGGCGGTGCCCAGCCCGGTGCGCAAGGCCGACACCCAGGGATATGAGAAGGCCCGCAGGAAAACCGTGGCCGCAATGCACCAGCGCGTCCGCGAGCGGCTGCCGCACCTGCCCGCGCTGGCCGATGCCGCCGGACGGTGCCTCGCCGAGACGACCGCGCTGCTGGCCGCCGCGGCCGGGTGCGAACCGGGCGAGGTGTTCGATCACGCCGGCACCCGCTACCGCCGCAAGGCCCTCAAGAGCGCCGGCCTGTCGGCCCGGCACCAGGGCAATCCCTCCGTCACGGCGGAAAACCTGGTCACCGGCGAGACGGTCAACCTGACCCGCCGCGAGGACGAGGCGTTCTGGGCCCGGGCGATCATCGAGACGCTGCGCCTGTCAGGGGTGCGCCTGGAAGAACTGCTGGAGATCACCCACCTGGCGCTGGTGTCCTACCAGCTGCCCGACAGCGGCGAAGTCGTGCCCTTGCTGCAGATCGTGCCGTCCAAGAGCAACGAGGAACGCCTGCTGCTGGTGGACCCGGAACTCGCCAGCGTCCTGGCCGCCGTGATCACCCGGCTGCGTGCCGGCAGCAACGGCACCGTTCCCCTCGTCGCCCGCTACGACCGCCACGAGCGGACCACCGGGCCGCTCCTCCCGCACCTCTTCCAGCGTGTCCTGGGCGCCCGGCGCGAGGTGATCAGCCCCGGCACGGTCTGCAAGCTGATCAACACCGCGCTTGCCGCCGCCGGCCTCAAAGACGCCACGGGCCAGCCGCTGGCCTACCGGCCCCACGATTTCCGCAGGTGCTTCACGACAGAAGCCGTTACCGGCGGGCTGCCCGTGCACATCGCAGCCCGGATTCTCGGCCACAAAAGCCTGACCACCACGGAAACGTACATGGCCGTCTTCCAGGACGACCTGATCCGCTCCTACCGGGCATTCCCCGGCAAGCGGCGGGCCGCCCGGCCCTCCGAAGAATACCGCGAGCCCACCGACCAGGAATGGCAAGAATTCCAGAAGCACTTCCAGTCGCGAAAGGTGGCGCTGGGAACCTGCGGACGTCCTTACGGGTCAGCTTGCCAGCATGAACACGCATGCCTGCGATGCGCGATGCTCCGCGTGTCGCCGCAGCAACGGCCCCGCCTCACCGACATCATCCGCAACCTTCACGAACGCATCACCGAAGCACGGATGAACGGCTGGCTCGGCGAAGTCCAGGGCCTCGAGGTCAGCCTGAACGCCGCTAAACGCAAACTCGCCAGCCTCGACCGGAGCATCGAACGCAACCGCCGCACCGGACCCACCGACCTCGGAATGCCAGCCATCAGCAATCCCCGGTGACAGCCGCTTTCGCCGCTCCATCAAATCATTAGAAGACGAATAAAACGGACAAAAATTAATCCGGAAAATGGCCTATGGCAAGTTGTACTCCAACCGGGGTGCGATGACGCCGGGGGTCACCGGGGAAACCGTGGACGGCATGTCGCTGGCGAAGATCGGGGCGATCATCGGCGCGCTGCGCGCCGAGCGTTACCGGTGGCAGCCGGTGAAGCGGG
>JBEKFH010000409.1:0-4052 GCA_050013415.1 Streptosporangiaceae bacterium
TGATGGACTACGACCCGGTGACCGGCGAGACCGGCCGCCGACGACGCCTCGTCGCCCTCGGCGAGGGAGGGGTCGTCCCCGACGGCCTCACCGTGGACGCCGAGGGCTGTATCTGGGTCGCCGTCTGGGGCGGCGGCGCGGTGCAGCGCTACCGGCCGGACGGCCGGCTGAAGCAGATCATCGAGCTGCCCGCCGCGCGCGTGACGAGCTGCGCGTTCGGCGGCAGGGACCTGGACGTGCTGTACATCAGCACGGCCGCCGGGCCAGGCGCGCTGGCCGGCGCGATGTTCGCGTGCCGGCCGGGTGTCACCGGCCTGCCATCCCATCCCTTCCGCGGCTGAATCGCCTGCCGCCAGAGACGGAGATCCCATGCGACGCTCAACGGACGTGCCCCGGTGAAGGCGCTGGTATTCACCGGGCCCGGCGTGCTGGAAAACCGCGACGTTCCCGAGCCCGAGGTCGCCGACGGGGATGTCCTCGTGCACGTCCGCTCGGTCGGCATCTGCGGCAGCGAGCTGCACGGGGCCCGCCACCCCGGTTTCCGCAAGCCGCCGCTGATCATGGGCCACGAGTTCGCGGGGACGAGCGCGAACGGGGACCGGGTGGTCATCAACCCGATGCTGTCCTGCGGGCACTGCGACCTGTGCAAGGGCGGGCTCCGGCAGGTCTGCCGGGAGCGCCAGATCATCGGCGTGCACCGGGCCGGCGGCTTCGCCGAGCGGGTGGCCGTGCCTGCCTCCGCGGTGCGCCCGCTGCCCGGCTGGCTCAGCTGGGACACCGGGGCGATGGTCGAGCCCGCCGCCAACGCCGTGCACGCCTGGAACCTGTCCGGTGCCAGGCCGGGCGCCAGGGTGGCGGTACTCGGCTGCGGCGCGATCGGCCTGCTCTGCCTGCTCACCGCGCTGAACGGCGGGGCCGCCAGCGTGAACGTCACCGACCTGGATCCCGGCCGGCTGGCCCAGGCACGGCGGCTGGGCGCCGTAGCGACCGGATCCGGGCTCAGCGGCGAGTATGACGTGATCATCGACGCGGTCGGCTCGCCGCTCACCCGCGCCCAGTCGGTGGCTCATCAGCGCCCCGGCGGCACCGCCGTCTGGCTCGGCCTGGCGCAGGACTCGCCCGGGTTCGACGCCAACGAGCTGATCCGCAGCGAGAAGCGGGTCCTCGGCTCGTTCGCCTACAGCGACGAGGAGTTCGGCCATGCCGCGGAACTGCTGCGGGACTGGGACCTGAGCTGGACGTCGCACTATCCGCTGACCGAGGGCGCGGAGATCTTCACCGGGCTGATGAACGGCGGCCTGGATCCGGTCAAGGCGCTGCTGCTGCCATGACCGCGGCGGCCCGCCCGGTCCCTTGACGGCCGCCAGGCGCGGGTGGACAATCGGCCAAAGCTCCGGCAGAACGGCAATCCGTATCACGGAACGCTCAGGCGTGACGCCGTCGGCGGAGCCTGCCGGCGCCGTGCGGCGGCCCGGCGCAGGCGTGGCGAAAAAGAGGTGCCCGATGAAGAAACTCGGCGTGGCAGCTTCGATCGCAGTCGTCATGCTCCTGGCCGCGTGCTCGTCCGGGACATCGGCAGGCTCGTCATCGCCGAATGGCGTCGTCAAGCTCGTGCTGTGGATGGGCTACACGCCGCCGCCGCCGGCCAGCCAGGGAGCGGAATACGAGTCGCTCAAGGGCCTGGTCGCCGACTTCACCAGGCTGCACCCGAAGATCCACATCCAGATGGAGTACGTCGACAACGACTACGCCTTGCAGAAGGTGACGGTGGCGCTGCAGGGCGGCGAGCAGCCGGACATCTCCTATCAGTACGGCACCAACATGCCGCAGGTCGCCCAGGCGCCCGAGGTGGTCAACCTGACCCAGACGGTGAAGCAGCCGGCCTTCGGCTGGAGCGACTTCACCCCCGGCGAGCGCGACGTCGCGACGGTCGGCGGCAAGGTGCTGGGCATCCCCGCCCTGGTGGACAACCTGGCGGTGGTGTACAACAAGACCCTGTTCGCCCAGCATCACCTGGCGCCGCCCGGGCCGGACTGGACCTGGAGCCAGCTGGCGGCCGACGCGAAGGCCATCACCGACCCATCGAAGAAGATCTTCGGCCTCACCTTCCCGGCCGACGGCAGCGAGACCACGGTCTGGGAGTACGAGGCGATGCTCTG
The DNA here is from genome assembly GCA_050013415.1 of Streptosporangiaceae bacterium. GTDB lineage: Bacteria > Actinomycetota > Actinomycetes > Streptosporangiales > Streptosporangiaceae > Palsa-506. The sequence goes on from JBEKFH010000409.1 coordinate 2,160, forward strand.
GGAGGCCGGCGGCCACCTGCTGACGCCGGGTAACTCGAAGGCCGCGTTCAACTCCCCGGCCGGCGTCCAGGCGCTGCAGCTGCTGCGCTCGATGCAGCAGGCCCACGCGCTCTACCTGGACTTCCACCCCGACGCCGGGACCAGCGAGAGCCTGTTCAACTCCGGCAAGCTCGGCATGATCATCACCGGGCCGTGGGACCTGTCCAGCTTCCCCGCCGTGCACTACGGCGTCCAGATCATGCCGTCGTTCACCGCCGGCGGCAGTCATCAGACGATCTCCGGTCCGGACAACTGGGTCGTCTTCAACAACGGCCCGGCCCGCGTCAGCGCCTCGCTTGAGTTCCTGAAGTTCCTCATTTCCCCGGCGAACCTGCTCAAGAACTCGCTCGCCACCGGCGACCTGCCGACCAGGCTGTCGGTGCAGAAGCTGCCCGGGTTCGCCGAGTTCAACAAGAAGTACCCGGGCGCCGGGCTGTTCGCGCAGAACCTGCACAACGTGCTCCAGGCGCGGCCGCAGATCCCGCAGTACCCGCGGATCTCCGCGGCGCTCGGCCGGGAGGTCGTCGCGGCCCTGCTCGGCCAGGCAAGCCCGCAGGCGGCCCTGAACTCCGCGGCGCAGCAGGCCGACACCTACCTCGCCACGGGCGGGTGACGGCGGCCAGCGCGGCGGCCAGCCGGAAGCGCGGCCGCCGGATCCGGCGGATACTCCAGTCCGACCACCTGTCCGGCTGGGCGTTCGCGTTCCCCGCCGTGTTCCTGATCCTCGTGTTCGGGATCGTCCCGCTGATCTGGTCGGCGCTGCTGTCGTTCCAGCAGACGAACCTCATCTCGCCGCCGCACTGGATCGGCCTGGCCAACTTCCGCGCGCTCTCCCACGACCAGCTGTTCCGCCAGTCGGTCGCGCACAGCCTGGTCTACACCGCGCTCTTCGTGCCGATCTCGGTGGCCGGCGGCCTGTTCACCGCGATCGCGCTGAACCGGAAGATCCGCGGCGTGCGGTTCTACCGCACCGCCGTGTTCGTGCCCGTCATCCTGTCCACCATCGCCACCGCGATCATGTTCCTCTGGCTGCTCGACCCCAACTTCGGCCTGGTCAACTTCCTGCTCGGCGAGATCGGCCTCGGGCCCTACGGGTTCTTCGACAGCGCGACCGGAGCCCTGTACTCCATCGTCGGGATGACCGTCTGGGGCTGGCTCGGCTTCGACGTGATCGTCTACCTGGCGGCGCTGCAGGGCATCCCGCCGTCGCTGGTCGAGGCCGCCGAGATCGACGGCGCCCGGACCTGGGGCATGTTCCGCAACATCACCCTCCCGCTGCTCGGCCCGGCGACGCTGTTCCTGGTGGTGTGGTCCTCGATCAACGCCCTGCAGCTGTTCGACGAGGTCTACTTCCTGACCAAGGGCGGCCCCGGCACCGCCACCTACGTGGTCGTCTACTACCTGTACAGCCTCGCCTTCAACCAGGGCGTGGCCGGCTACGCGGCGGCCATCGCCTACGTCCTGCTCGTCGCGATCCTCAGCCTCACCCTGGTGCAGCTCTGGGTCGGCAAACGACTCGTCTACTACTCATCATGACCGGCAGCACCGTCCCCGCAGCCCGCGGCCAGTCCCTGGCGACCGGGGAAAAGACCGGCGCGGAACGGGGCCGACGGGGCGGATCGGCCAGCCAGCGCGAGCCCGGCCAGTTCCTGTTCAGCCCCTGGCACCTGGTACTGATCCCGATCGCGATCGCGATGCTGGTGCCGATGGTGTGGATGCTCGCGACGTCGCTGGAGACGCTCAACGAGACCCGGCACTTCCCGCCGATCATCGCGCCGCACACGCTGCGCCCGGCGAACTACTCGGACGTGCTGACCCAGGCGCCGTTTGCCCGCTGGTTCGTCAACACGATGA
>JBEKFH010000410.1:0-4050 GCA_050013415.1 Streptosporangiaceae bacterium
CGGACCGGGGTGGTCGAGCTCGCCCGCGCGAGCGGGCTGCCGCTGCTCGCGCAGCCGGATCCGCTGGGCGCGCACACCACCGGGACCGGCCAGCTGATCGGCCGCGCGCTGGACGCCGGAATGGAGCGGATCCTGCTCACCCTGGGCGGCTCGGCGTCGACGGACGGCGGCACCGGGGCGCTCGCCGCGCTCGGCGCGCGGTTCCTCGACGTAGCCGGCAGCGAGCTGCCGCCCGGCGGGGGAGGGCTCGGCGGCCTGGCGTCGGCCGACCTCGGCGCGCTGCGGCCGCCGCCACCCGGCGGCGTGACCTGCCTGACCGACGTCGACGCCCCGCTGCTCGGGCCGGCCGGCGCCGCTGCGGTCTTCGGGCCGCAGAAGGGAGCCGATCCCGGCCAGGTCGCGGCCCTGGACGCGGGACTCGGCCGGCTCGCCGCGCTGCTGGGCGGTGACCCGGCGGCACCGGGCGCGGGCGCCGCCGGCGGCACCGGGTACGGCTTCGCCGCCGCCTGGGGCGCCGTCATCACGCCCGGCGCCGCTGAGCTCTGCCGGGTCGCCGGGCTCGACGCCGCGCTGGACGGCGCCGACCTCGTGATCACCGGGGAGGGACGGTACGACCGCACGTCGGCGGCGGGCAAGGTCACCGGCGCGGTGCTGACCGCCGCCGCCGCGCGCCGGGTGCCCGCCGCGCTGGTGGCTGGCTCGCTCGCGGCCGAGCTGCCGGCCAGCAGCTGGCGCGGGATGTCACTCACCGCGCTGGCCGGCGACACCGCCGCCGCGCTGGCGGATCCCGCGCGCTGGCTCCGGCTGGCCGGCCAGCTGCTCGCCGCCGACGCGGCTGAGCTTGCCGGGAACTGAGCCCGCCAGGGGATAAGCCCGCCAGGGGATAAGCCCGCCAGGGGATAAGCCCGCCAGGGGATAAGCCCGCCAGGGCTTAACTCGCCGGGACTGTCGCCGCAGCCGGGCTCGCCTGGCCGGGCTCGCCGGGGGAGCGGCCCCGCAATGGTGAGCGCGAGGACCTAGCCTTAGCTCGTGCGGGAGATCGCGATATTCAGCGGCAGCGCCCATCCTCAGCTCGCCGAGGAGATCTGCGCCCGCCTGGGAGTGCCCCGGCAGCCGGTCGTGACCAGGCGCTTCGCCAACGACTGCCTGGAGGTCCAGCTGCAGTCCAACTGCCGGGAGCGCGACGTCTTCCTGATCCAGCCGCTCTCCCCGCCGGTCCAGGAGCACCTCACCGAGCTGCTGCTGATGCTGGATGCCGCCCGCGGCGCGTCGGCCGCGCGCGTCACCGCGGTGATTCCGCACTACGCCTACGGGCGCTCGGACAAGAAGAACAGGCCCCGGGTGTCCATCGGCGGCAGGCTCGTCGCCGACCTGCTGGTCACCGCCGGCGCGAACCGGGTGCTGACGGTGACGCTGCACGCGCCGCAGGTGCACGGGTTCTTCTCGGTGCCGGTCGATCACCTGCACGCGCTCCGTGAGCTGGCCGGGCACTACCGCGACCTGGATCTGTCCGGCACGGTCGTGGTCTCGCCCGACCTCGGCAACGCCAAGCAGGCCGCGGCGCTCGCCCGGATGCTCGGCGTTCCCGTCGCGGCGGGCGCCAAGGAACGGCAGAGCGACGAGCAGGTCACGATCAGCTCGATCATCGGCGACGTGGCCGGCCGCGACGTGATCGTCCTCGACGACGAGATCGCCAGCGGAACCACGATCATGGAGCTGCTCGCCCGGCTGCGCGAGCAGCGCGTGCGCTCCGTGCGCGTCGCCTGCACGCACGGGCTCTTCAGCGACGGGGCGCTGCAGCGGATCGCGGCGCAGCCCGACGTGCTGGAGATCGTCACCACCAACACCGTGCCGCTCGCGGACAGCAAGCGCGATCCGAAGCTGCACGTGATCTCCGTCGGACCGGCGCTGGCCGAGGCGATCCGCCGCATCCACGAGGGCGAATCGGTCAGCGCCCTTTTCGACGCGCCGCTGATGACCGGCCCCTGACAAGCCGGGGCCGGGAAGCTGATGACCGGCCCCTGGCTGACCGCGGACGAGAACAGGGAGGAGAATCTGTCCATGACCGAGACACCGCCCGCGGCTGAGGACTTCAACAGCCGCGTCATCAGGGAGTTCCGGGAGAACGGCGGCAAGGTCGGCGGCCCGTTCACCGGGGCGCCGCTGCTGCTCCTCACCACGACCGGGGCGAAGACCGGGGCATCGCGTACCAGCCCCGTCATGTACCTGGCCGATGGGGACCGGATGTACATCTTCGCCAGCAAGGCGGGGGCGCCGGACAACCCGGCCTGGTACCACAACCTGCTGGCGCACCCCGCGGTGACCGTGGAGGTCGGCGCGGAGCGGTTCGGCGTCACGGCCACCGAAGTGTCCGGCGCGGAGCGGGACGAGATCTACGCGCGGCAGGCGGCGCTGAGCCCCGGTTTCGCCGAGTACCAGGCAAAAACGAGCCGTACCATACCGGTCGTCGCCCTGGAGCGAACCGCCTGACCGGGCGGGAGCGGGCGGGAGCGGACCCCCGGGGGGAGGGACGCCAGTGAACCGCGTGGATCTCAGCCACGTCATCGAGGACGGGATGATCACCTATCCCGGCCTGCCGGCCCCGCAGATCCGGCCGGACTCGGTCAGCGCAACGGGCCGGGGCTCCTACGCGCCGGGCGTCGAGTTCCAGATCGGCGAGGTCATCATCTGCGGTAACACCGGCACCTACCTGGACAGCCCGTTCCACCGCTATCCCGGCGCCGACGACTTGTCCGAGCTGCCGCTCGACAAGCTGGCCGAGCTCGACGGGGTGCGGGCGGACCTGACCGGCAGCGGCCAGCGGGCCATCGACCGCGGCCAGCTGCTGCCGTACGACTGCCGCGGAAAGGCAGTGCTCATCCAGACCGGCTGGGACCGGCACTGGGGGACCAGCGACTACTTCAGGAACCACCCGTTCCTCACCGCGGACGCCGCCGGCTACCTGGCCGGGACGGGCGCCGTGCTGGTCGGCATCGACTCGCTGAACATCGACGACACCGCCGACGAGGAGCGGCCCGCGCATTCCGTGCTGCTGGCGGCCGGGATACCGATCTGCGAGCACCTGACCAACCTCGGCGCGCTGCCCGCCGAGGGGTTCAGGTTCAGCGCCGTGCCGCCGATGCTCCGGCCGTTCGGCACGTTCCCCGTGCGCGCCTACGCCAGCTGGTAGCGCCCGCGGAAGCTGGCAGCCGGCCCATCCGGCCTGGCAGCGCGCGGGACGGCGGCCGGGCTACACGAGCGTCTGCCCGCTGACCCGCTGCTCTAGGGCGAGCAGGAACTGCTTGCGGTCCAGGCCGCCGCCGTAGCCGGTCAGGCTGCCGTCCGCGCCGATCACCCGATGGCAGGGGACGATGATCGAGATCGGGTTCCTGCCGTTGGCGAGGCCGACCGCCCGGGCTGCCGACGGTGCGCCGATCCTGCGGGCCAGCTCGCCGTAGGAGATCGTCTCGCCGTAGCCGATGTCCCGCAGCGCCGCCCAGACGCGGAGCTGGAATCCGGTGCCGTCCGGGGCCAGCGGCAGCTCGAACCCGGTCCGCTGCCCGGCGAAGTAGCCGGCCAGCTGGCTGGCCGTCTCAGCCAGCACCGCCGGGACGGGCTCGCCGGGTGCCACGGGCTGGCCGGCCTCCCGTGCGGCCGGCGGATGCCGGCCGGCGTCCATGTACACGCCGGTCAGCGCGCCATCGGCCGCGACCAGAGTCAGCGGGCCGAGGGGACTGGCCAGCACGGACTGCGTTCGTCCCGAAGTCCTGATGCTCGCGATCATGCGGAATCCTTTCGCGCTGCGTGCCCGGCGGGAAGCCGGTTGATGGCATGGTCACTGGTGGCCCACAGGTACTGGACGGCGTACGCGCGCCAGGGCCGCCACGCGGCGGCGCGGGCGGCCAGCGCGGCGGGGCTGGCGGGCAGGCCGAGGGTCAGCGCGGCTGCACGGACTCCGCGATCATTCGGAACGAAGGCGTCGGGGTCGCCGAGCCCGCGCATCGCGATCACCTCGATGGTCCATGCCCCGATGCCGGGCAGCGCGGCCAG
>JBEKFH010000411.1:0-4041 GCA_050013415.1 Streptosporangiaceae bacterium
CGCCGAGCAAGCCACGCCCTTCAACCAACTGCCGGGCCCGGAGATCCAGGCCCAGCCGCGCCGCCATGGATGTCAGACCCAAATGTGAACATGGACAGTGGAGAAATGTGAACTCCTCCGAGTGGTCAGGGGCGGGGTCGAACCGCCGACCTTCCGCTTTCCAGGGGTTCTCTCGCCCCTGCGACCATGATCTCGCGACAAGTGCGCCAGCCCTGGTCACCGGCATTCATGCTGGCCAGTATGGCTATAAAGCCGTCATAGCGCCCGTGCCGCCGTGTGCCGCGTAGTGCCGTTTTGTTCGTGGGCTTCCAGTGGTGGGCTCTGCCGGAGCGCGGACTTGCGGGCTTCCTGTGGGCCTCCCGGAAGGTCCGGGCGGCTGGCAGAGCGGCGGGCCAGGGGCTCATGTGCCAGAAACGAGCAGCATCGGGAATCGTGCCGGTGCCGACGCCGGCGCTTGCCTGTGGCGGCAGTGCGTGGCTCGCTACGCTTCGCTCGTGAAGACTGCCCGCATCCCCAGCACGCCGCAGGCATGGACCCGCAGGCTGCTGCGCTGCGGCGTGGCCGCGGGCCCTGTCTTCGTCGCGGTGTTCCTTGTTGAGGGCAGCGTCCGGGGTGGCTACCGGCCGCTGCGCCACCCCGTCAGTTCTCTCGCGCTCGGATCGCGGGGCTGGATCCAGGCCGGGAACTTCGCGGTGGCAGGGACGTTGTTCCTGGCCGGGGCCGCAGGGCTGGCGCGCGCTGGTGATCCCGCGAGCAGCAGCCGCGCGGCACCGGCCCTGATAGGCGCCGCAGGCGCGGGGCTTATCGCCGCGGCGGTCTTCACCACTGACCAGGTCAGCGGCTACCCGCCAGGAACACCCGATGCGCTCACCCGGCCCAGCAATAGCGGAGCCGCGCACAACCTGGCGGCCCTCCCGGTGTTCCTCGGCCTGCCCGCGGCCGCCCTCGCCTGCAGCTGGCGGGCCTGGCGGGCCGCCCAGCGCGGGTTCGGGCTCTACAGCGCAGGCACCGCCGTCACCATGCTGGCTGCCATGGCCCTGGCCGCTGCAGGCTTCGGCCAGTCACCCCGGCTCGTCGATCTCGGCGGGCTGTTCCAGCGCGCCAGCATCATCACCGGCTTCACCTGGCTCACAGCCCTGTCCGCACGAGCACTTCGGCATAGGCCCCCGCCCGCAGCGCCAAGCCAGTAGCCAGCACCGCACCGGGCATCCCCTGGACAAGCACGCGCACGAAACGCGGCAGAACAGTGTGAGTGGACATGCCCGGCCGCCCGGCGCCGGGACATCAGGGCGCCCAGAGGATGTCGATGGAGGCTGCGGTGATCCGCGGGCCGAAGGGTGCCGCGGTGCTGCCGGTGTGCAGGACGACGCCGGCGACGAGTTCTTCCAGCAACTGCCCGGCGGCGCCGGCGTTAGCGGGCAGGGCAGCGCCGGCTGCGGACACGCTGGCCAGCCGGGCGGCCAGGCCGGTGTCCAGCAGCACGACCTTGGGGCAGGACACGACGCGCTTGGACAGGTCCGCCGGCCACGCGGGTAGCCGCTGGATCAGAAACAGGGTAAGCGCCGCAACGCATGGCCGCCCCCCGGCAGCTACTCTTTGACCTGTGTAATATTACACGTTACACTGCTGCGGTATGATCGTCTCTTTCAAGGACGACGGCACTAGCGACATCTTCAACGGCAAGAACACGCGGGCGTCCCGGCAGGCCTGCCCGGTAAACCTGCTGAAAGTGGCAACGAGAAAGCTGGACCAGATAAGCCAGGCCGTCCAACTAAATGATCTTCGCGCTCCGCCCGCCAATCATCTGGAGAAGCTGAAGGGTGATCGTGAGGGCCAGTACTCGATCAGGATCAATGATCAGTACAGGGTCTGCTTCGCCTGGACGGACGCGGGCGCAACCAATGTCGAGATAGCTGACTATCACTGAGAGGAGGAAGCCCGATGAGGATGATCCCTACCGACCGAATGCCGACTTCTCCCGGCGAGATGCTTCTCGAGGAGTTCATCAAGCCGCTCGGTCTCACCCAGGGTGCACTCGCCGACAAGCTCGGAATGTCTCGCGTGGCAGTCAACGAGATCGTCAATGGCCGCCGCAGCGTCACGCCTGCCACCGCGCTTCGACTTGGCAAGGCTCTCGGCACCACTCCAGAGTTCTGGCTCAACGGCCAGATCTCCGTCGATCTTTACAAGGCAGAACACGATGAGGAACAGCGTCGCGCAATCGAGCAGATCACTCCTATCTGCTAACCCCCTTCATAGGGCTCGATTGCAGCAGCCGCGGGATCCCTCGCTGGAGGCGCCGTTGCCGCACGGACGGCGCTCCGCGTCGCTGCGCAATTGCGTGCGGCAACCCCGGCGGCTGGCTCTCCCCAGCACTGAGCTGAGCAGGGCACTCTGCAGCACTCAGCCCGTTTCTTTTTGACCCTCCGCTTCAATGCCGCACGGTCACGCCTCCGGCATGCAGCGGCGACCGCGACCTGCATGAGGAAAGATAGCCTTCTCACCAGCGAGAACATCAGAAAACAGGATCCCAGGATGCTGCCGACCAGCGCCCGAAGCGCAAGATCCCACAAAGGCCCACAAGCGATTACTGGCCTGGAGTCACAAAACTCGTGGTCAGGGGCGGGGTCGAACCGCCGACCTTCCGCTTTTCAGGCGGACGCTCATACCAACTGAGCTACCTGACCTTGGCTGGGTCATGATACCGGCGCGGCCACACGCCGTCGGCGGCCCCCAGCGGTCCTGACGGGATTTGAACCCGCGACCTCCACCTTGACAGGGTGGCGAGCACTCCGAGCTGCTCTACAGGACCATGCTTCACTGGCGGGTGCCAGCAGTGCCCCCAACGGGGGGCCTAGCACCAAGCGGAACCGCCTGTGCCTGGGAAAGAGTACCACCGGCAGGCTGGTGATCGACTCCAGCTTCCGGCCACCCGGAGTGGGCGGCCGCCGACTGCCCTCGCCGGTATCCCGATCGGCCGACTGCACTGGTGCGACTGCGGCAGCGCCGAGACATGGACAGCCTCGCGCTTGATACTTCCATTAGCGACAGTATCGGCGCTGGAAGTATCGGGCGAGCCGGGACTGGCCGACGTCCCGACCGGGAGCCAGGAAGTAACTCAGGTGCCCCCAACGGGATTCGAACCCGTGCCGCCGCCTTGAAAGGGCGGTGTCCTAGGCCGCTAGACGATGGGGGCTCGACGGTCATTGCCGCCCAGGCCCTTGGCGCCCGCCGTCGGGGATTGCCCCAGCATAGAGGACGGAGCGCGCAGCCGGCAAAGCGCCGGCGACGCGCCGCAGTCACCAGCGGCGAGCGGGTGCCGCCCGTCCGGCGGCGCAGGCGCTGGCCCCGGGACCGATCAGCCTGGGCGGCGGGACCGGGGCCGGATTATCCGTTCCGCTTCTTCTTGAAGATGCTCCCGTTGCTGAAGAAGTTCTCGGCGATGGAGCCGCTCTCGCCTTCCTCCGGGACGATCACCCAGGCCGCCAGGTACGCCAGTACCCCGATGAACCCGAAGAAGGTGGCGATCACGAAGGCCAGCCGCACCAGGTTCACGTCGATGCCGGAGTAGTCCGCGATGCCCGAGCACACCCCCGCCACCATCCGCCCGTCAAAGGTGCGGACAAACCGCTTGCCGTCGTTACTGTCGCTCATGGCTGCCATCATGCCTGATTCAGGGGCAGCGGGGCGGGCAGCAGCATCCCGGCCGGCATACGCTGACGGCGAGGCGATGAGAGAGGACCACCCGATGCCGCGCAGTACCGCTCCCGCAGACTCCGACCTGCTCCGCGTCGACGACCAGCTGACCGAGGAGGAGCGACTGGTCCGCGACACGGTCCGCGCGTTCGCCAAGGACCGGATCCTGCCGCACGTCGCCGACTGGTTCGAGGCCGGAACGCTGCCCCGCGAGCTCGTCCCCGAGCTCGGCAAGATGGGCCTGCTCGGCATGCACCTGACCGGCTACGGCTGCGCCGGGATGGGCCCGGTCGCGTACGGCGTCACCTGCCGGGAGATGGAGGCGGCAGACTCCGGACTGCGGAG
>JBEKFH010000412.1:0-4034 GCA_050013415.1 Streptosporangiaceae bacterium
ACCGCGCCGCATGCCCGGTCACGGCTACACTTGGCACTCGGGATGCAGGAGTGCCAGGGAGGTGAGCAGGTGCTGGACGATCGGAAGCTGGCTGTCCTGCGCGCCATCGTGGAGGACTACGTGTCGACCAACGAGCCGGTCGGCTCGAAGTCGATCGTGGACCGGCACAATCTGGACGTCTCGCCGGCGACGATCCGCAACGACATGGCCGTGCTCGAGGAGCAGGGCTTCATCGTGCAGCCGCACACCAGCGCGGGCCGGGTGCCGACGGACAAGGGCTACCGCCTGTTCGTCGACAGGCTGCCGGGCGTGAAGCCGTTCTCGGCCGCGGAGCGCCGAGCCATCGAGACATTCCTGGCCGGCGCCTATGACCTCGACGACGTCGTGATGCGCACGGTGCGGCTGCTCGCGCAGCTGACCCGGCAGGTCGCTGTCGTCCAGTACCCGTCCCTGACCAGGTCGGCGGTGCGGCACATCGAGCTGGTGCCGCTGACCGACCGGCGCGTGCTGCTGATCCTGATCACCGACACCGGCCGGGTGGAGCAGCGGTCGGTCGACCTGCCCGGCCCGATCTCCGAGGACGCGATCACCCAGCTTCGCGCGGTGCTGAACGCCTGCCTGGACGGGCGCAGGCTGACCGAGGTGGCGTCGGTGGTGGCCGAGCTGCCCGAGCGGATCTCGCCCGGCGAGCGGGCCAACGCGGCAGCCGTGTTCTCCGTCATCCTGGAGAGCCTGGTGGAGCGGCATGAGGAGAAGATCGTGGTCGGCGGGGCGGCCAACCTCACCCCGGCGGATTTCTCCCGCGGCCTGCACGAGGTCCTTGAGGCCCTGGAGGAACAGGTGGTGCTGATGCGCCTGCTCGGCGAGTCCGGCGACGAGGCATCCCTGACGGTGCGGATCGGCGCGGAGAATCAGGTACAGGGGCTGCGCAGCGCCTCGGTGGTGGCGGTGGGATACGGTTCCGGCGACCAGTCCCTCGCGAAGCTGGGCGTGCTCGGCCCGACACGGATGGACTACCCGACGGCGATGGGAGCGGTGCGCGCGGTGGCACGGTACGTGGGCCAGATCCTGGCCGAGTCGTAGGGGTCCTGGTGGCCAACGACTATTACGGGGTCCTGGGCGTCCGCAGGGACGCTGACGCGGACTCGATCAAGAAGGCGTACCGGCGGCTTGCCCGTGAGCTGCACCCGGACGTCAACCCCGACCCGCGCACGCAGGAGCGGTTCAAGGAGATCACCCAGGCGTACGAGGTGCTCTCCGATCCGGAGAAGCGGCAGATGTACGACCTGGGCGCGGATCCGTTCGCGCCGGGCGGCGCCGGCCAGGGCGGGTTCGCCGCCGGGTTCCCGTTCAGCGACATCATGGACGCGTTCTTCGGGGCCGGCGCCGGGGGCGCGGGCCGCGGTCCGCGCAGCCGCGCCCGCCGCGGCCGGAACGCCACGATCCGGGTGGAGCTTGACCTGTCGGAGTGCGCCTTCGGCACGACCAGGGATCTCGCCGTGGACACGGCCGTCGTCTGCCCGACCTGCTCGGGCGAGGGGACCGCGCCCGGTACCCACCCGCAGACCTGCGACGTGTGCGCGGGCCGCGGCGAGATAAGCCAGGTGACCAGGTCCTTCCTCGGCCAGGTGATGGCCTCGCGGCCATGCCCGGCCTGCGGCGGGTTCGGCACGATCATCGCCCGCCCGTGCCCCGAGTGCGACGCCGACGGGCGAGTCAGGACCCGCCGCAACATCAAGGTGCGGATCCCGGCGGGGGTCGAGGACCGCACGCACATCCAGCTGGCCGGCGAGGGCGAGACCGGCCCGGGCGGCGGGCCGCCCGGCGACCTGTTCCTGGAGATCGCCCAGCGGCCGCACCCGATCTTCGAGCGGCAGGGTGATGACCTGCACTGCACGGTGACGATCCCGATGGTCGCCGCCGCGCTCGGCGCGACCCTGCAGGTGGAGACGCTGGACGGGCCGGCCGACGTGGACATCCGCCCGGGCACCCAGTCCGGCCACGCGATCCCGCTGTACGCCCATGGCACGGAGCACCTGAACGCGTCCGGACGCGGTGACCTGCTGATCCACGTCACCGTGGAGACGCCGACCAAGCTGGAGCCGGAGCAGGAGAACCTGCTGCGGGACTTCGCCAGGCTGCGCGGCGAGGAGTCGCCGCCCGGCAAGTTCGCCCCGGGCCAGCAGGGGTTCTTCTCCCGGCTGCGCGATGCCTTCAACGGCCGGTGAGCCGGCCGCGCGGAGCCCGCGCTGAGGCCGCCCGTCTTCGTGGCCGGCGGCGGCCAGCTCGCTGACGGCTCGCTGGCCGATGGCCGGCTGGCTGGCGGCTCGCTGGCCGGCGGCTGGCTGGCGGGCGGTCGCATCGTGCTCTCGGGCGCAGAGGGACGGCATGCCGCGACCGTACGCAGGCTAGTGGCGGGCGAGCGCGCCGACGTCACGGACGGCAACGGAACTGTCGCCGAGTGCGTGGTCACCGGCAGCGGGCCGGACTCGCTCGAGCTGGCCGTGCTGTCCGTGCGCGCCGAACCGCCGCCCAGCCCGAGGCTCGTCGTCGTGCAGGCGATCCCCAAGGGCGACCGCGGCGAGCTCGCCGTCGAGATCATGACCGAGGTCGGCGTGGACGTCGTGGTGCCGTGGGCGGCCGAGCGCTGCGTGGCCAAGTGGCGGGGTGCTCGCGGCGAGCGGTCACTCGCGCGCTGGCGGGTGACCGCGCGGGAGGCGGCCAAGCAGGCTCGCCGCGCCAGGTTTCCCGAGGTAACAGCGCAGGCGGAGACGGCGGACGCAGCCAAGCTCGCCGCGGCGGCGAGCCTGGCTGTCGTGCTCGATCCGGACGCGGCAGCCTCGCTGCGCAGCGTGCCCGTGCCCGGGCACGGCGACATCGTCGTCGTGGTGGGGCCGGAGGGCGGCCTGAGCACGGCTGAGGCCAGCCGGCTGGCTGAGGCCGGCGCGGTGAGCGCCCGCCTCGGACCCTCGGTGCTGCGCTCCTCCTCAGCCGGCGCGATCGCCGCCGGGCTGCTGCTCAGCGCCTCCGGCCGGTGGGGCTGAGCGCGCCAGCACGGGCCGTCATGCCCTGCACGCGCCGCCCCGCGCCCAGGCCGCCCCGCGCCCAGGCCGCCCCGCGCCCAGGCCGCCCCGCGCCCAGGCCGCCCCGCGCCCAGGCCGCCCCGAACGGCGCTAGCAGCTCGAACTGCTGGAAGCGCTGGACTGCGCTGCGGTGCCGACGGCGGCGGCACCGGCACCAATGGTGAGCACGGTGCCCGCAGTCGCCGCCTCGCTGGCGTCACCGGCTGGGCTGGTCGAGCCGCTCGGCGACGGGCTCGGGCTCGGCGTGATCGTCGGCGTGGGGGTCGGGGTCGGGGTGATCGTCGGCGTCGGGGTCGGGGTGATCGTCGGCGTCGGGGTCGGCGTGGGGGTCGGGGTCGGCGTCGGGGTGCACGAGGGCGACGGGCTCGGCGTCACCTTAATGGGCAGCACCTGTGGGCGCGACTGCCCGCTGGACGCCGGCAATCCACGGCTCGGCTCCGGCCAGAACGGGCCAGGGAACTGGGTCTGGCTAGCGATCTGGCGTTCCTTGCGGCTGAGTGTCTCGGACCCGCCCACCCCTGTGACCTGCCCGTTACGCGCTTGCCCGACATTGCTGGCGGTCACCTGGCTGATGGCGCCCGGCAGCTCACCGAGCGTAATCGCGCCGGAGCCGATGATCAAGGCGAAGGCGCCCATCGCGGCGACGGGTCGCAGCCACGGGGAGCGGGTCCAGCGCACGGCACCGGCAGGCCGGATCGAGGTCACGCCGGGGCTGGTCCCCGGTCCTGCCGACGTCCCCGCGGGACTGACCCGAAGGCGCAGCCAGGTGAGCACGGGCCGGAACCAGAGCATGACGGGCTCGGCCGCGGCTGCCATCCAGGCGGCGACCGCTGGCCGCGGCCTGGTCAGCCGGGCGCGGATCCGCTCCAGGCCGTCTGCCGCGGGCTCGACCGAATCGGCCGCGGCACGCAGCGCGTGGCGCAGCCTCTCCTCGTGGTCAACAGTCCGTGT
>JBEKFH010000413.1:0-4014 GCA_050013415.1 Streptosporangiaceae bacterium
GCTTCGCCAGCGCGGCCGCGCTGGCCAAAGTCACCCCCAGCCTGCGCAAGTGGCTGCCAGAGTCGCCCGCCAACATGGCGCAGGAAGTCACCGTTGACTACTCCTGGTACGTCGCGCACTTGCCCGAGATCACCGCGAAATGGAACAACTTCATCTCCGGCTGACCAGCCGCAAGCCGTCAGCTGGCCGGAGCTGCGATGAACATCAAGGACACGGCTGAGGAAGCGCAGTACCGTGCTCGCGCCCGAAAATGGATCGGCACCCACGGCAAGCGGCTATGGGGACCACCCGGTGGCGGCATCGAGGCCGATCGATCATGGGTGCGGGCCCTGCACGAGGCGGGGCTCGCGGGCGTGACCTGGCCGGCCGAGTACGGCGGGCAGGGGCTGACGGCAAGTCACGAGGCGATTGTCGCGCAGGAGCTGGCCGCCGCCGGAACGCCGATCTCTACGTCGATGGGCGTCGGGCTCAACATGGTTGGCCCGGCGCTGCTCGTGCACGGATCGGCCGAGCAGCGGCTCCGCCTGCTGCCGATGATCCTCTCCGCGGAGACGGTGTGGTGCGAGGGATTCTCCGAGCCTGACGCAGGCTCGGACCTTGCCGCGCTTCGTACCAGCGCGCACGCGCGGGGCGACGGCAGCTACCAGATCTCAGGCCAGAAAGTCTGGTGCTCCTACGCCCACGTCGCGGATTTCTGCCTCCTCCTGGCCCGGACCGGAACGCGCGAGGAAGGCCGGCGCGGGATAACCAGCTTTATTGTGCCGATGAAGACGCCGGGCATCGCTGTCCGCCCCCTGCGCCAGATCAGCGGCGACAGCGAGTTCAACGAGGTCTTCTTCGACGACGTCGTTGTACCGGCCAGCGCCATCCTCGATGCGCCGGGGCGGGGGTGGGCGGTGGCGACGACCACGCTGTTCTACGAGCGCTCGAGGTACCAGGATCAGCTGGCCGCCTTCGCCGCGAACCTTCGAGGGCTGCTGCGAAGCATCGCCGGAAATCCAGTGCTCCCGGGTGACAGCCGGATCACCGACCGCCTGGGCCGCGTGTGGACCGACCTGCAAGTGACGCGGGCCGCAATGATCCGGCTGGGCCAGGACTTCGATCCTGCCAGCCCCGCTTCCGCCGCTGGCCTCGCAGTCAAGCTGCTGTGGACGTCAGCGCTAGCCAATCTCGCGTCACTGGCCATCGACGTGATCGGCCCCCGGGCGATGACCGAGTCCGCCGACGAGACAGTGGACGGGCGAAGCTGGCAGCAGCAGCTCTTCCTCGCCCAGATGTGGTCGGTGGCCGGCGGCTCCACCGAGATCGCGCGAAGCGTGATCGCCGAGCAACTGCTGCACTTGCCGAGAAGCCGCTAGCGCCGTGGACCTCAAGCTCACAGACGAGCAACGCCAGCTTCAGATGCTCGTCCGGCAGTACTGTCGTGACCGATTCGAGCGGCAGGACGGCTCGTTGGGCCAGCCGGCCACGGCCGAGACATGGCTGCAGCTCGCCGCCCTCGGGCTTCTCGATCTCGCTGCGGGCACCAGCCCCGCTACGGGCATTGTCGAGCAGGTGATCGTGGCGGACGAACTGGGCCGGGCGCTCCTCTGCACGGAGTACGCCCCGGCAGTTGCATACACCATTCCGATTCTCAGTGCGACCGCTGACGAGCTACTTCCAGCCGTGACTGCGGGGCGCCGACGCGTGTCCTTCGGTTCGGGCGGCAAGAACGTCCACTCAAGCGGCCAGTCACTGTCAGGTGACTGGGATCTTGTACCGTCCTTCAGTCCAGCCGACCACTACCTGCTGGCCGAAGGTACCAGTTCGCCTGCCCGGATATGGGTTGCCGACGCCGCGCAGCCCGGGATCGGCACCGAGAAGCTCACCAGCATTGACCTCGCCGGGACAGTGCAGAGCCTCAGGCTCGCCCGGGCACCCGCCCGGCTCGTCGCCAGCCTCACCGCTGAGAGGCTGCGGGAGCTAGACACGCGGGCACGCCTGCTGCTGGCAGCTGAACTGGCCGGCGTGGCGGACGCCGCGATTGCCGCGGCGGCTGACTACGCCAATGTCCGCACCACCTTCGGTCATGTCATCGGCAGTTACCAGGCGATCAGTCACCCGCTGGCCGATAGCCTCGCCCAGGTCGAGGGACTCCGCTCGCTGATCTACTGGACTGCGTGCCAGATGGAGGCAGGTGACTCCGAGGCTACGCGGCTCTCTCTCGCGGTGAAGGCCCGAGCCGGCGACGTGGCCGTCCAGGCCACCGAGCGCGCTCTCCACACCTTCGGCGGAATAGGTTTCACCTGGGAGCATCCGATCCACCGCTACTACCGTCGAGCTATCGCAGCGAACGCAACCGCCGGACCGAGTTTCCAGCTAAGCCACCAGCTCGGCCTCGACCTGCTCGCCAGCTTTGCGAGCAGCCCGGAGCATTCATCGCAGGAAGACGATCTTTATTGAGGGGCCAGCCGCTGAGGCTGATTCTGATGGCCTCGGCGTCGCGGGCAGCGTCAAGCCGGTCCCGTCTGATCCGGTGGCCGGCGTCGCCGGCGAGCTGGCCGGGGAAGGCTCCCTGCGATGATGCCTACGGTCTGCGGTGTGGTTGGTCTGCCGGAGCGCACAGCATCCGTAACGACTGATAACAAATAGTACGAATATAACCGCGTACGGCGTGTGGCCGCGGCAGTGCAGCGGCGTCAGCCCGTGGTTGCCGTGGACGCGGCCGCGTGGCTGGTGTTTGCTTATGGCGGGATGTATGTTGCGTGTTATGCAAGTTCAGGCTCCGCCGTTGCTTCCGCTGCTGCGCTCGCGGCTGCAGGCGGAGTTGCTGACTTTGGTGCTGCTGTCGCCGGGGAGGGAGTGGACGCTGACGGAGCTGGCGGGCCGGGTGGGGGCGTCGGTGTCCTCGGCGCAGCGGGAGGTGGCCCGGTCGGAGCAGGCGGGGGTGATCTCCTCGCGGCGGCTGGGGAGCGCCCGTTTGGTGTCGGCGGCGGAGTCGCCGCTGACGGGGCCGTTGACGGAGCTGCTGCTGCGGTCGTTCGGGCCGCGTCAGGTGCTGGCGGAGGAGCTCGCCGGGGTGGGCGGGGTGGAGGCGGCGTTCTTGTTCGGGTCGTGGGCGGCGCGGTACGCGGGACAGGCGGGCCGGGCGCCGGCGGATCTGGACGTGCTGGTGATCGGGTCGCCGGATCGTGAGGTGCTGGATGACGCGGCGCAGCGGGCCGGGGCGCGGCTGGCCCGGGAGGTGAACGTGACGATCCGCTCCCCGCGGTGGTGGCGGGACGGCGGTGACGGCTTCCACGCGCAGGTCACCAGCCGGCCGCTGGTCCCCGTCCTGGAGGCGGTGAGCGGGTCGTGACCTGGCAGCCCGGCAAGGACACGATCACCGGGCTGCTCGCCGCCGGGGACCTGGACCGGGTGACCCCGGACGGGGAGGTGGCGCGGCGGCTGCTGGAGGACGCGGGCCGGCACCTGTCGACGGCGGCGGCGGCTGGCGGGGCTGGTGACCTTTCCGGGGCGTATCAGCTGGCGTATGACGCGTTCCGTAAGAGCGCGGCGAGCCTGCTGGCCGTGCAGGGGCTGCGGGCGACCAGCCGCGGCGGGCACGTCGCGGTCCAGGACGCCGCGGTCGCGCAGTTCGGCGCGAGTGTCCGGGTCTTCCGCTCGTTCAGCCGGATCCGCCGCGCCCGCAACACCTTCGAGTACCCCGGCACCGGAACGCCCGGCCCTGGCATCGACGACGTCGCCGACGCCATCGCGTCAGCCACCGAGGCCCGCGACGCGGCCGCCGTCATCCTCGCCCAGGACGTCCTCTCACCCTGGTGACACCGACGCGCGGGAGCGCACCGGGCAGGCAGGGTAGGGGCTGAACGCGGCCTGCCCGGCCGACTGGCTGGCGATTCAGCGACACGCGGCCCGGCTGGCCGTCATGGCCGGGCCGCTGCGATCTGCGCCAGGATCACGGCCGCTGCCCGGGAGATCGGGGATGTTCGTGCCGCGGGCCGGAGATTCGTGACGGGGCCCGCTTGTGCCCGC
>JBEKFH010000414.1:0-3993 GCA_050013415.1 Streptosporangiaceae bacterium
GTTTCATCTAATCCGGTATAAGTCTAAAAGAACGCGAGCAACGGACCAGTGCGCTCTGCGTCGAATAGCGCACTGGCCCAGCCGAAGCGGTCAGCCGGTGGCGTGCAGCCAGCGCACCGGGGCGCCCGCCGCGGCGCGGCGGAACGGCTCGAGCTCGTCGTCCCATGGCTCGCCGAGCAGCAGTGAAAGCTCTGCCTCCAGCGAGCCGCCCAGCGCCGGATGCCGCGGGCCGTGCAGTTCCCTGATGCCGCTGACCCCGCCGCCTGCCGACCCGCCGTCCGCGGACTCGCCCGCCGCGGACCCGCCCGCCCCGGACCCGCCCGCCCCGGACCCGCCGTCCGGCAGCGCCCAGCCCGGGCCCGCCGATACCGACGCCAGGGTCATGGCGGCGCGCAACCGCCCCTCGGGGATCAGGATGTCGCCATTGGCCGACGTGACGGCGCAGAACGCGCCCAGCGACGGCGTGCAGCTATAGCGGACCGGGTCGCAGCCGGGGCTGGCCTCCTCGGTGATCTCGAACCTGAGCAGGTTCCAGCCCGCCAGCGCCGACGTGATCGCCCCGGCCGTGCCCGGCCTGCCCTGCCAGCTCAGTTCGGCGCGCAGGGCGCCGGGGGACGCAGGCTGATCCACCCACGGCAGCGACACGGGCACGCCAAGAACCCCGGCGACCGCCCACTCGATGTGCGGGCTCAGCGCCGGGGGCGCGGAGTGAATCTGCAGCACACCACGTACGGTCACGGAGACCTCCCTGTCAGCGGATCAGGCGCGTCTTCCCCAACGACCTGATCGCCAGCAGGAGCCCCGGCGGCGTTAAGCGCGCTGCAGGTACCCAAGTGACATTGTGCCCCACCGCCGCGGCTGTTTCCAGCACTGGCCCCGGCGAACGGGATCCGGCCCCGGCGCGCCACACCGGGATGGCGGCTGCCGCGCCGCACCGGCATCGAATCTGGCGCGACACATGATGTGATAGGCAGGTGATCCCGGCAGAAGGGACATCGCGTCCCCCGGCCCCGCGCGGAACCACGCCGCATCCCCCGGCGCCGCGCGGAACCACGCCGCATCCTCCGGCCCCGCCCGCGGCGCAATCTCCCCCGGCCCCGCGCGCAGCGCCGTCGCGTCGGCCTGCACCCGGCAGCCTCGCCGGGCGCGATATCGCCGGGCTGCTGTTCACGGCGGAGATGTACGGCGTCCAGCTGGACCAGCTCGCGGCCGTCCTGGGCGTGAGCGAGCCGCGGGCGCGCGCCGCCGCCGCCCGGTGGCGCGCGCGCCAGCACGCGGAGTCGGCGCGGCTCGGCCCCGGCGCAGCGTGGATCTGGCTGACCAGGGCGGGACTGGCCAGCTGCGGCCTGCCGTATGCGCCGGCGCCGCCGGCATTATCACGGCTTGCGCACATCCGGGCCGTCATCGCCGTGCGGCTCGCCCTGGAGTCGGCGGCAGGCTACCGCGCCGCCGGGGCCTACTGGCGCAGCGAGCGGCGGCTGCGCGCACGGCTCGGGGGCAGGGTCGGGCTGCGCGAGCACCTCCCGGACGGCGAGGTGCACTGGCCCGACGACGCGCCGGTGCCGTGGGCCGGCGAGTGCTGGGCAATCGAGGCCGAGCTGACCCGCAAGACGGTCAGCCGCACCACGACGATCATGCTCGAGATGCTGAACCGGACCGGCGACTACGGCTGTCCCGCCGCCGATGTCCAGGTGCCCGGCCGCCCGCCCCGGCACGCGCGCGTGCTGTACCTCTGCTCGCCCGCCGCCCGGCCTACCGTGACCAGGGCGCGCAGCGCGCTCGGCGGCGCGGCCGCCAGGATCGAGATCCGGCCGCTGCCGCCCGGCGCGGCGATGGAACCTGCCGCCGGGGCCAGCCGGTGATCAGCCGCTGGGTCAGCCTGCTGGCAGTGCGCGCGGCAGCCCGCGGCGCGCTCCGGCTGCTCCGGCTGGCCGCCGGGGCCGCGCTGATCATCGCGGCCGCGCCGGTGTCGCTGGTCGCCGCCGCCGCCGTGACGGCGGCCTGGCTGCGCGGCTGGCCGCCCGGCCGGCTGTACCGCGCCGCGCTGTGCTGCCTGCCGATGATCGCCGTCTGGCTCGCGGCGACCGCGATCACGGCCGGCTCTTGGCGGGCCGTCGCCGAGGCGCCGTATCTCGCCTGGCTGGCGATGTGGCACCGCGGCGCGGCGGGCAGTTACGCCAGCGCGGCGGTGGTGATCGGGCCGGCCGCGATCCCGCTGGGCCTGCTGGCCGGCGGCCTCGCCTGGTCCTACCGGATCCGCTCGATGGAAACCGGCAGCGGCGGCCTGTCCCCCGGCTCGGCGGTCACGTTCGACCTGCGCCAGTGGCGGCACCAGGTGCGCAGCGCGCGGGCCAGGATCTCCGCCCCGGGATCCGTGCCGTTGACTACGCAGAACGGGGCCGTGGTGGCCGGTGCCGTGATCAGAGCCGTCAACCACCAGCCGGGCCTGATCGCCAGCATCCCGTACCGGCGGATGCGCTCGCACCAGGTCGTGGTCGGGACCACGGGGACGGGGAAAACCACCTTGTTGCTGAGGCTGTGGGCCGGGTTCATGGCCACGGCGCTGCGGCGGCACGCCGCCGGGCAGGGCGCCCCGCCGCTGCTCGTGGTGCTGGACTGCAAGGGCGGCGCCGACGCCCGGCGGATCGCCGACCGCGCGCGGCGGGTGCTGCGCGCGGCCGGCGCCCGGTCCACCGCGATCTGGCCGGACGAGTCCAGCCTGTCGCTGTGGGCGCTGCCGCCGCGGCAGCTGACCACGACGCTGCTCGACCTGATCGAGCACGGTACCGGCGCGGCGGCGTACTACGCGGACGTGATGGAGGCGGTGGTCGCGCTGGCCGTCGAGGCACCGTGCGGGCCGCCTGCCAGCTCGGCCGACTTCCTCGCCCGGCTCGACCCTGGCTGGCTGAACCTGGCGTACGCGGCCGGCGGGCACGACGACGACCTCGCCCTGGTCCGCTCGGCGGCGCGGCAGTTCGGCGACATCGCGCTGCGGTTCCGCACCTTGTTCCGGCGGCTGGGGCCCGGCCTGGACGGGCCTGGCGGGTTCGGTGACGCGGACGCCTGGTACTGCATCCTGGAGGGCACGGCGGAGATCTCGGTCGCCGAGGGCCAGGCCAGGGCGCTGGTCGACTTGCTCGCCAGCTACGCCGCGGGCCAGCCAGCCGCGGGCCCGCCCGGCGCGGGCCCGCCCGGCAGTGATGGCCGGTCCGGGGCGGGTCAGCCGGGCGGCGGGCGTCAGGCCAGGGAAATCCTGCTCGCCGTTGACGAGTTCAGCGCGGTCTCCCGGCGGCTGCCGATCTGGCAGCTGTATGAGCGCGCCAGGTCACTCGGCCTGGCAGTCCAGGTATCCGCGCAGTCCTGGCAAGGCCTGGCGGCCGATGAGGACGAGCGGTACCGGATCGCTGCGTCGGCGGACGGCGGCATCTGGCTGCTGCGGACCCCGCATCCCGAGCCGGTGACCGGCCTGGCCGGGACGCGCAAGCAAGTGGAAACGACCCGCAGGCTGCTCGGCGTTCCGGTCTGGGGACACCAGGGTACGTCCCGGATCCGCCTGGCTCCGGTGGCGGACCCGGCGCTGATCCGGTCGTTGGACGTCGGCCAGGTCGGTTACATCTACCGCGGCGGGGTCACGTTCATCCAGGTCAAGCGCCTGGTCGGCGGGCCTGCCGCGCTGTCACGCGCGGTCAGCCCGGCCGCGCCGGTGACCGGGCTGGCCACGGCCAGCCAGCCGGCCTGCGGGCCGCTCAATGGCCGGTCAGCCGATGGCCGCTCCCCCATGGCGCCACGGATGCAGGTGCCGGACGCCGGGGAGTTCCTGGACGAGGCGTTCGGGCCGGAGGCCGGTCAGTGAGGGGGCGGCAGCGGCGGAACGCGGCCGATCCGTTCGCCGCGCTGGGGCTGGCGGCCCGGCCGGGGCTGACCGACGACGAGGTCCGGGCGGCCTGGCGCCGGGTCGCCGCCGCGACGCACCCGGACCGCGCCGACGGCGGT
>JBEKFH010000415.1:0-3977 GCA_050013415.1 Streptosporangiaceae bacterium
GACCGACAAGGACGGGCTCATCCTCGCCCTGCTCGCCTCGGAGATCACGGCCGTGACCGGGCGCTCGCCGTCGGAGCTGTACGGCGAGCTCACCGCCCGGTACGGGGCGCCCGCCTATGCCCGGATCGACACGGCGGCCAGCCGGGAGCAGAAGGCGGCGCTGGCGAGGCTCACTCCCGAGCAGGTTACCGCCGACGAGCTGGCCGGCGAGAAGATCCTCGCGGCACTGACCACGGCACCCGGCAACGGCGCCCCGATCGGCGGGCTCAAGGTGATCAGCGCGTCCGGCTGGTTCGCCGCCCGCCCGTCCGGCACCGAGGACGTCTACAAGCTGTACGCCGAGTCCTTCCGCGGCCCTGAGCACCTCGCCGTGATCCAGGAAGAGGCGCGGGCGATCGTCGCCGCCGCCCTCGGCTGAGCAGGCTCTGCCGCCGGGAGCGCGCCGTCAACTGCGTTCCGGCCGTGGACTTTTGCCTGTTGTGCTGAAAGCCGTGGCGGACAGGCGCGAGGGGAAGCGAGGGTGAGCGAGGCGATGGAACTGAGGCGCGAGCTGCTGACGGCGCAGATGCTGGATCCTGGCACGGGCGAGCCGGTCCGCACGACGATCGAGCTGCGATTCGATCCGCTGACCGGCCACAGCTCGCGGATCCTGCCCGGGCGGGGGCTGATGCCCGCGAGCGACTTCGACCTGGCGGCGTTCGCCCGGGAGAGTGAGCCCGGCTGCCCGTTCTGCCCAGGGCGGATCGGCCGGCTGACGCCGAGGCTGGCGCCGGAGATCGATCCGGCCGGGCGGATCACCTGCGGCGAGGCGGTGCTGTTCGCGAACCTGAACCCGTACGCGTCGCACAGCTCGGTGTCGGTGTACTCGCCCGAGGCGCATTACCTGCCGCTCGCCGCGATCACCGAGCGGCTGCTGGCGGACAACCTGGCGACCCAGGCGGCCTTCGCGAGGGCGGTGATGGCGGCGCAGCCGGGGTCGCGGTGGGCGTCGGTCAACGCCAACCACATGCTGCCCTCGGGAAGCTCGCTGTTCCATCCGCACCTGCAGGGGATCGTCGACTCGCATCCGACGACGATGCAGCGGATGCTCGCGGAGGTAGCGCCGGCGGAGTTCGGCGCCTACCTGGACGCGGAGCGCCGCGCCGGGGAGCGTTACCTGGGTGACACCGGGCGGGTGCAGTGGCTCGCCAGCTTCGCCCCGATCGCCCCGGGCGAGCTGCGGGCGTTCGCGGCGGGCGTCTCCTCCCCCGAGCAGCTCGACGACGACCTGATCGGGGAGCTAGCGCACGGGCTGGTGCTCGCCCTGGGCGGCTATGCGGAGATGGGCTTCGAGAGCTTCAACTTCGCGATCTACGGAGCGCCGCCGTCCGTCGCCGGCTATCCGCTCAACCTGCGCCTGGCGTGCCGGTCGAACCTGCGGCCGTTCTACCGCTCCGACTCGACGTTCCTGGAGCGGCTGCACTGGGAGGGCGCCGTCGACCTGGCCCCGGAGACTGTCGCCCGGCATCTCGGGGAGCGCTTCGCGCGGTGAGGGCTGGCGGGCACCGCGCTGGACCGGCTGGCGGGCGACGCGCTGGACCGGCTGGCGGGCGGCGCGCGGGGCGGCTGGCGGGCGGGCGGCGCGCTGGACCGGCTGGCGGGCGGCGCGCGGGGCGGCGCCCATCGCCTGGTCCGAGGCCGGCCGCTGGCTACCTGGGGGGAGCCAGCGGCTCCGTTTCATGCGAAAGTTGATCTATGCGTAAATACGTCATCATGGGTGTGCAGGGCAGCGGCAAGGGAACTCACGCCAAAATGCTCGCCGCGGACTTCGACCTCGTGCATATAGCCGTCGGGGACATCTTCCGGTGGAATGTGCAGAACCACACGAAGATCGGCGCGCAGGTACGGCGAACGATGGCATCCGGGTTGCTCGTCAGCGACGACCTTGTCGAGGGTGTCGTGGGGCTGCGGCTCAGCGAGCATGACTGGAACTACGGCTTCATCATCGACGGCTTCCCGCGAAACGAGCGCCAGGCGGAGTTCCTGCTGGAAAGCTATGACATCGACGGGGTGATCCACCTTGACCTGCCCGACAGCGAGGTGGCGCGCAGGGTGCTCGCCCGGCGGCTGTGCGCGGGCTGCGGGATGGACTACAGCCTGATCGACAACAGCCCGTCGTCCGGCCTGCGGTGCGACGCTTGCGGCGGTGAGCTGATCAGGCGCGAGGATGACACCGAGGAGGCACTCGCAGTCCGGCTCCGCGAGTACCACGAGAAAACCAATCCCGTGCTGGACATCTTCCGCCGTAAGGAATACGTGGTCATGGTGGACACTAGGCCGCCGAAGGAGCAGGTCCAGCAGACCATCAGGGACAAGCTCGGGCTGCGGTCCCCGCACCTGACGGCGAATGCGAAAAACCAGGCCGGCGCGCGCTAGCCCCGGTTATGCAGAAGCCCAGGCCCGGGTTATGCCGGGTAGGGCGGGGGTGTGACGGTACGTGTTCGGCCGCTGGGGAAGGTCCAGGTCAGCACGCCTGGCTGGGGCTGCTGGAGGTGCCAGCCGGGGGCCTGCTTGGCCGCGTGGTGCCGGCGGCACAAAGGGGACAAATTACACTCGCAGGTGCGTCCGCCCTGGTCGAACGGCTGGGTGTGGTCGTCGTCGCAGCGGCGGGCGGGGCGGCGGCAGCCGGGGAACGAGCAGGTCTGGTCGCGGGTTTTGATCAGGTGCCGCAGGGCTGGCGAGGGCTGGTAGGCGCGGGTCTCCCTGGCGTGCCCGCAGGCCTCGGTCTCCAGCCACCGGATCCTGATCCCGGCGAGCCAGCGGCGGTCGCCGGCGTCCGCGGGGCCGGCGCGCTGGCCGGGTGATCCTGGCTGTGATGGCCTGGTGCCGGGTGACGTGGTGCCGGGGCTGCCGGGCCATGGGCTGCCGGGCCATGGCCTGCCGGGTGGCGGGGGGTGGCCGGGTGGGGCGCAGGCGTGGCCGATGGCGGCGCCGCGGGGGGTGGTGATGGTCAGGCACCAGCGGGTGGCGGGGCGGGCGGCGAGGGCGTTGGCGAGGTCGCGGGCGGCGGCGGCGTCCAGCGGCCCGTGCCCGGCGGCTTCGCCGGGGTGGCCGGTCAGCCCGAGCCACGTCGTCAGCGGGATCGTCAGGTTCACCGACCCGGTGAGCCCGGCCGCGAGCCCGGGGCCGCCGCCTGGCCTGGCCGGCCCGGGCCGCGGGCTCCCGCCGCCGGGTCCGCGGCCGCCGGGATCATCCCCGTCTCCGTCCTGGCCGTCTGCGTCCCGGTCGCCGCCGCTCATGCCGTCCTGGCCGTGGCCGGGGCCGGCAGCGTCGCGGTCACGTCCGTCTGGGTCCCGGCCGCCGCCGCTCATGCCGTCCTGGCCGTGGCCGTCCTGGCCGGGGCCGTCTGCGCCGGGGTCTTCGCCGTGGCGGGGGCCGGCGGCGCCGCGCCCGGCTGGGTCCTGGCCGGGGAGCAGGGTCCAGAGGGGCTGGTCGTTGAGGCGGGCGAGGAAGACGCGGGAGCGCAGGTAGTCCAGGGTGCCTGCGGCGCCGGCTTTCTTCAGGGCGCGGGCGTCGGCGTCGGTGCGCTGGTCGGCGGCCAGGACCTCGGCGGGGGGCAGGTCCCGCCCGGCCAGCGACCAGGTCCCGGACGCATCAGCCCAGCATTCGACCCGGGCGTTCTTCTGCGCTTTCTCCCGCCGCTTGCGCGCGGCGTCGGGGTCGATCGCCAGCACGGTGCGGCGCAGCAGCCGCCGCAGCTCGCTGGTGGTCAGCGCCGCGGCGTCGGGGGCGGTGACCGCGGCGACCGCGGCGGCGGCGACGTCGCCGAGGCCGGACAGCTCGTCGGTGAACGCGATCGCCTTCGGCATGTCGATCCGGCCCGCGGCCAGCGCGGCGGCGGCGGCGGGCAGCCGGGTGAGCGCGGCGGCCAGGTGCAGCAGCCGGTCCGCGGACCGGCACGTCAGCGTCAAGGCGGCGGCGACCTCGTCAGCGACGTG
>JBEKFH010000416.1:0-3972 GCA_050013415.1 Streptosporangiaceae bacterium
GCCGGCGATGCGCGCCCAGTCCGTGTCCTCCGGCCGGAACGCGCGGGCATGGCAGGCGGCGATCGCGGCCTGCAGTGCGTAGCGGCCGCGCCCCCCGCCGAGCTCCTCAGCCATGGCGAGCGCGGCCAGGCCGCGGTTGATCAGCAGCCGGTCCCAGCGGGCCCGGTCCTGGTCAAGCAGCAGGATCGGGGCTCCGGACGGCCCCGTGCGGGCGCGCACGCGGGACGCCTGGATCTCCATCAGCGCCACCAGGCCGTGCACCTCCGGCTCGGCCGGCATGAGCCGGGCGAGGACGCGACCGAGGCGCAGGGCGTCGCTGCAGAGCTCCGGGCGCATCCAGTCATCGCCGGCAGTTGCCGAGTACCCTTCGTTAAAAATCAGGTAGATGACCTCAAGGACAGCTGACAAGCGGGCCGGCCGTTCCCCAGTACCGGGGACCTCGAAGGGCACCTTTGCCCTGGCCAGGGCCTTCTTGGCGCGGACGATGCGCTGCGCGATCGTCGGCTCGGGCACCAGGTAGGCGCGCGCGATCTCGGCGGTGGTCAGGCCGCCGAGCAGCCGCAGGGTCAGCGCGACCCTCGCCTGCACGGCCAGTACCGGATGACATGCGACGAACACCAGCCGCAGCAGGTCGTCGTCGATGTCGCCGGCGAAGGCATGATCGAAATCCGGGGTGACGCTGTCCCCCTCGGCCTCCAGCGCGCGGCCGATCTGGGCGTACTTGGCGCGCAGCTCGCGGTTCCGGCGGAACAGGTCGACGGCACGGCGCTTGGCCACGGTCATCAGCCACGCGCCGGAATTGCGCGGGACCCCGGACTCGGGCCACTGCTCCAGGGCCGCGACCACGGCGTCCTGGGCGAGTTCCTCGGCAAGGCCGACGTCACCGGTGTACCGGGCGAGGCCTGCGATGAGCCGGGCTGACTCCATCCGGACGACGGCCTCGATCGCGGCGTGAGTCTCCGAAGCCGTCACGACAACCGATCACACCATCGCCGCCCGGCCGGGGCAAGCCTGCCCCGGCCGGGGGGGCTTGCCCCGGCGGCGGTCAGCTGGTCTGGCGGATGGTGGTCTCGCCGTCGCCGGCGATGGCGAGGAACCGCTTGGTCCACTCGATCGCCTCGTCCTTGTCCCTGACCTCCATCAGCGCCCAGCCGCCGATGAGCTCCTTGGCCTCGGTGAACGGCCCGTCGGTGACGGTGAACTTGCCGTCGGCGTGAATCACCCTGGTGGCCTCGTTCAAGGGCGCGAGCCCGCCGGTGGCGAGCAGGACCCCGGCCTTCGTCGCCTCCTCGACGAACGTGCCCATCTCCGCCATCAGTTCTGGCGTTGGCGGCGAGAACGGCGCCGAAGGATCGCCCATCGTGTACCCGAGGAATCGCATTGCATTGTTCCCTTCTGCCGGCGCTGACCGGGCGCGCTCTCAGTGTGCCCGGGCGGGCAGCCATGCGGCGCATTGCCGCCCGCTCTTCCTGCCCGTGCGTCGAACGCGGCGGCCCCGGATCGACGCGAGGCCGGAAGTTTCTTGCCGGGATTCCGCTGGGATTCCGCCAGGCCTCTGGGCGGGAGGCGCGGAAGCCCGTCCCGGCCCGCGGGCGCGGGAGTCTCCTGGGGCCGGGGGGGCTCCCGCGGCTGTCGGTACGCTGGCGATGTGAACAGGGACGCCGGCCATGTGAGCAGGGACGCTGACCGCCAGCAGGTGCCGGCGCCGATGCGCCGCGATGTCCGCCTGCTCGGCGAGGTACTCGGCGACGTGCTCCGCGAGTCCGGCGGCCAGGATCTCCTCGATGACGTGGAGCGGCTGCGGCATGCGGCCATTGCCGCGCGGCGGCCCGATTCCGGCGCCGGCGCCGACAAGGAGATCGCGGCCATGGTGGCGTCCTGGCCGCTGGAGCGCGCCGAGGCCGTGGCGCACGCGTTCACCGTCTACTTTCACCTCGCCAACCTGGCCGAGGAGCAGCAGCGCATCCGCACCCTGCGCGAGCGGGATGCCCGTGGTGAGGTGCCCCGTGATTCGCTGGCGGCCGCGGTCGCGAGCCTGCGGGCCGGGCTCGGCGAGCAGCCGGCGGCCAGCCTGATGGCCGGGCTGCGCGTGCACCCGGTGCTGACGGCGCACCCCACCGAGGCCCGCCGGCGCGCCGTGACCGAGGCGCTGCGCCGGATCCGCGCGCTGGTCGCTGACCTGGACGAGTTGCCGGCCGGCGGCAGCGAGCACGCGGAGGCGATGCGCAGGCTCCGGGAGGAGATCGACCTGCTGTGGCGGACCGCCGCCCTCCGGGTCGAGGCGATGCAGCCGCTGGACGAGGTCCGCACGGTGATGGCGGCCTTTGACGAGACGCTGTTCCGTGTCGTCCCCAGCCTGTACCGCTCGTTCGACCGGGCGCTGAACGGGGCGGATTCGGGAGCGGTCCCGGCGGCCGCCCCGGCGTTCCTGCGGTTCGGCAGCTGGGTCGGCGCCGACCGGGACGGCAACCCGTTCGTTACCGCGCAGGTGACCCGCGAGACGGCGGCCATCCAGGCTGATCACGCGCTGCGCGGGCTGGAGACCGCGACCGCCAGGATCGGCCGGGCGATGACCGTGGCCGCCGCCGCGGCGACTGCCGGGCCGGGCATCACCGCGGCGCTCGGGGCCGCGGCGCGCTCGCACCCGGAGCTGCTCGCCGAGATTACGGCACGGTCACCGCAGGAGCCGTATCGCGCGTACCTGCTGTACGCCGCGCGGCGGCTGCGCGCCACCCGGCTCGGCGAGGCCCGGCTGTCCTATAACGGCGCGGCGGAATTCATCGCCGATCTCGGCCTCGTCCAGCGGGCGCTGGCGGAGGCCGGCGCGCCGCGGCAGGCCTACGGCGAGTTGCAGCACCTGCGCTGGCAGGCGGAGACCTTCGGGTTTCACCTGGCCGGGCTGGAGATCCGCCAGCACAGCGCGGTGCATGCCCGCGCGCTGGCGGAGCTGCGGGCGGGCGGGCCGCGCTCGGATGAGACCGCCGAGGTGGTCGCGACCTTCGAGGCCATGGCCTGGATACAGGACCGGTTCGGCGTCGAGGCGTGCCAGCGCTACGTCGTGAGCTTCACCAGGTCGGCCGCGGACATGGCCGCGGTCTACGAGCTCGCGCTGCTGTCCAGCCCGGACGGGCGGCCGCCAGTGATCGACGCCGTCCCGCTGCTGGAGAGCGGCGCCGATCTCGCGAA
This sequence comes from Streptosporangiaceae bacterium, assembly GCA_050013415.1. Classification (GTDB taxonomy): domain Bacteria; phylum Actinomycetota; class Actinomycetes; order Streptosporangiales; family Streptosporangiaceae; genus Palsa-506. The sequence goes on from JBEKFH010000416.1 coordinate 3,187, forward strand.
CGCGACCGAGATCCTGGAGGGCATGCTGGCGCTGGAGCCGGTGGCGGGGCGGCTGGCGGCCAACGGGCGCCAGCTGGAGGTGATGCTCGGCTACTCGGACTCGGCGAAGGAACTCGGCCCGGTTCCCGCGACGCTGCGGCTGTTCGACGCGCAGCAGCGGATGACCCGGTGGGCGGCCGCGCGGGGTGTGCGGCTGACCATGTTCCACGGCCGCGGCGGCGCGCTCGGGCGGGGCGGCGGCCCTGCCGGGCGGGCGGTACTCGCGCAGGCGCCAGGGTCGGTGAGCGGGCGGTTCAAGGTCACCGAGCAGGGTGAAGTGATCTTCGCGAGATATGGTCACCCGGTCATCGCGCACCGTCACCTGGAGCAGGTCGCGTCCGCCGTGCTGCTCGCGACCGCCGGACCCGCCTCCATCGACGCCGCGGATGCCGGACCTGCCGCTGCCGACCACGGGCACGCCGCTCCCGAGGAGCGGTTCAGGCCGCTCACCGACCGGATCGCGGCAGCGGCGCTGGACACCTACCGGGCGCTCGTCGAGGCGGCGGGCTTCGCGGACTGGCTGGCCAGGATCAGCCCGCTGGAGGAGATCAGCGGGATGCGGATCGGGTCCCGGCCGACCCGACGCGGCGGCGCGGCGGCCACCGGCGCGGGACTCGACGACCTGCGGGCCATCCCGTGGGTCTTCGCCTGGGCGCAGACCCGGGTGAACCTGCCCGGCTGGTTCGGCCTCGGCAGCGGCCTCGCGGCCGCGGACGGCGGCAACGGCCTGCACGAGGTACGCGAGGC
>JBEKFH010000417.1:0-3972 GCA_050013415.1 Streptosporangiaceae bacterium
GATGTCTGGGCGTACTTGCAGCCGTCCGACGTGCTGGTGGACTCGATGCGCGGCCGGTCGTCGACCTGGACCAGGATCCGGCTGAACCTGCGCAACGTGCCCGCCGGGCAGCGCCCAGCGCAGGAGGAGCTTGAAGTGGACTACGACCCGTGGACGTCCCGCGGCTAGCGCGAAGCACGCCGCGGCGGTACTTCCGTGCCTTCCCGGACGCGGGATGGCTCCGCCAGTGACGTCGCGGGCTCAGCCAGTGACGTCCCGCACCGCGATGACCTTTTCCGCGCGCAGCCGGACGAGCAGTTCGCCGGGCACGCCGTTGCGGGCGCCGAACTCCTCCGCCCGCTGGGCGCCCATGTACCTGCCGCCGAGCGCCGCCGACCACCGGCGCACCTCGTCGAGGTCGTCGGAGATCCGCACGGGCCCTTCGATCACGACGAACGAGTACGGCGGCTGCTGGTCGTCCACGCACAGCGCGGCTCGCGGATCCCGCCGGAGCGCCTTGCCCTTGACGCCGTCCTGGTGCGTGGTCAGGACAATGTCGTCGCCGTCGAGCAGGAACCAGATCGGCGTCACATGCGGACGGCCATCCAGGCGGGTGACGGCGAGCTTCCCCGTCCTGGTGCCGGCCGTCACGAAGTCGCGCCACTCTCGCTCGTTCATCTGTGCCATGGCGCAACGCTACGGAACCGGCGCTGATCGTGGAAGCCGGTCCCGGTGACGGCGCCGCCCGGCCGGTGACGGCGCCGCCCGTCCCGGGGCGGCCGGTCAGCCGAGCTGCGGCACCACGTCGGATGCGATCAGCTCCAGGTGATCAAGGTCGTGCAGGTCCAGCACCTGCAGGTAGACGCGCTGGGCGCCGATTCCGCCGTACGCCGCGATCCGCTCGGCGACCTGCGCCGGGCTCCCGGCAAGGCCGCCATCCCGGAGGCTGGCGAGGTCCTGGCCGATCGCGGCTGCCCGCCGTTCCAGCTCGGCCTGCGACCGCCCGCAGCACACCACCTGGGCTACCGAGTAGGTCATCGACGACGCATCGCGGCCCGCGGCGGCGCACGCGTCCCGCACCCGGCCGAACGCAGCCGCCGTCTCCGGCAGCCCGCTGAAGCCGACGTTGTACTCGTCCGCGTACCGGGCGGCGAGCCGGGGCGTCCGGCGCGGCCCGGTGCCGCCGATGAGCACCGGAGGCCGCGGCCGCTGGGCTGGCTTGGGCAGCCCGGGCGAGTCGGTCACCGTATAGTGCGCGCCGCCGAACGAGAACGTCTCCCCCTCCGGCGTATCCCAGAGGCCGGTGATGATCGCCAGCTGCTCCTCGAACCTGGCGAAGCGCTCGCCCAGGTCAGGGAACGGGATGGCGTAGGCCGCGTGCTCGGCCGCGTACCAGCCGGCCCCGAACCCGAACTCCACCCGCCCGCCGCTCATCTGGTCCACCTGCGCGACCGTTATCGCCATCGGGCCCGGATGACGGAACGTGGCGGGGCTCATCAGCGTGCCGAGCCGGATCCTGGACGTCTCGCGGGCCAGCCCGGCCAGCGTCAGCCAGGCATCAGTCGGGCCGGGCTGTCCGCTGACCGGGCCCATCTTCAGGTAGTGATCGGAGCGGAAGAAGGCGTCGAAGCCGAGCTCCTCGGTCGCGCGTGCGACCGTCAGCAGCGTGTCGTAGCTGGCGCCCTGCTGGGGCTCGGTGAAAATCCGCGTCTGCACGCCGCTCATCCTTTCTGGCCTGCTACCAGCGTGCCAGCGTGGCCAGGCACTCCACGTGATGGGTCATCGGGAACGCGTCGAACGCGCGCAGCGCCTCAAGCTCCCACCCCTGCTCGCCGAAAATGGCCAGGTCGCGGGCCAGGGTGGCCGGGTCGCAGGACACGTAGGCGATCCGGCTCAGGGCGGCGTCGGTGCCCGCCGCGGCGAGCAGCTCGATTACGGGCCGCGCCGCGCCCGCGCGGGGCGGGTCGAGCACCGCCAGCGACGCGCCGGACACGCCGTAGCGGGCAAGCATGGCCGCCGCGTCCCCCTTGTGCACCCGGGCCCAGGGCGTCTCCCGCAGGTTGTGCCGCGCGTCCCGCACCGCGGCGGTGTCCTCCTCGATCGCGATGACGGTGCCGTCCGGCCCGACGGCCTCGGCCAGCACGCCGGCGAACAGCCCGGCGCCGCAGTACAGGTCGAGCGCCACGTCACCGGGGCGCGGCCGCAGCGCGTCCAGCACCGCGGCGGCCAGCGCGCTCGCCGCGCCCGGGTGCACCTGCCAGAACGTCCCCGCGCCCACCCGCCAGGACCGCCCCGCGGCCCGCTGCTGCAGGAATCCGCTGCCGCGCACCGCCGAGAGCCCGCCGTCGCGGGCGGAGACGAGCACTGAGTCCGCGACAGATTTAGGCCAGGATTCTGAACGGATTGCTGCGCCCGAGACGATCAGCGCACGCTCGCCAGACCCGGCGGCGACTGCCACTTCCACTGCCCGGGTGCCCGGCCAGCGGCGCCTGGTCACCCCGGCAGCGTTGACCAGGTCGTGCGCGATCGGGCAGGCACCGACCGGGACGATCTGGTGGGAGCGGTGCCGGCGCAGCCCGGCGGTGCCGTCCGATCGCACGGCGAACCTGACCCGGGTGCGCCAGCCCAGGCCAGCCTCATCGCCGTCCAGCGGCTCGACCAGCACGTCGCGGTCGATGCCGGCGATGCGGCGCAGCTGCTGGCTGATCACGGCGGCCTTGAGCGCCCGCTGCGCGGGCAGGCTGGCGTGCTGCCAGTCGCAGCCGCCGCACCCGCCGGGCCGGGCATGCGGGCAGGGCGGCTCGACGCGATCGGCGGCGGCATCCAGGATCTCCACCGCGTCGGCCCTGGCGAACTTGGACGTCGTCTGGGTGACCCTGGCGCGCACCCGCTCGCCCGGCAGCGCGTGCCGCACGAAGATCACCCGTCCGGGGCCGGTGCCGGACCTGGCGACGCACCAGCCGCCGTGCGCGACCTCGCCCACGGTGAGCTCAAGCAGGTCGCCCGCGGCGGGCGGCTCGTCGGCCGCGGCGGGCGGCTCGTCGGCCGCGGCGGGCGGCTCATGGGCGGGCTTGGTCATTGCACTATGCTCCCGTGACCGGCCGCCGGGGGATTCGCTGGGGTCGGATGGGGCTGGCAGCACCTCCCGGGAGGGCATACCGTGATCAAGCATCGTCGTCGCTGAAGGGAAGGCCGTGCACATCGTGATCATGGGGTGCGGGCGGGTCGGCTCGACGATCGCGCACATCCTGGAGGACCAGGGGAACACGGTCGCCGTTATTGACCAGGACGCAGAGGCATTCCGCAAGCTGCGGCCCGGCTTCAAGGGCAGCAAGATCACCGGCATGGGCTTCGACCGCGACGTGCTGATCGAGGCGGGCATCGAGCGCGCCGACGCCTTCGCTGCCGTCAGCAGCGGCGACAACTCGAACGTGATCGCGGCGCGCGTCGCCCGCGAGTCGTTCAGCGTGCACAACGTCGTGGCGCGGATCTACGACCCGCGCCGGGCCGAGGTGTACCAGCGGCTCGGCATCCCCACTGTCGCGACCGTTCGCTGGACGGCGGACCAGATGCTGCGCAGGCTGCTGCCGGAAGGCTCGGAACCGCTGTGGCGCGACCCGACCGGCCACGTCGTGCTCGCGGAGGTGGCCATCTCCGATGCCTGGCTCGGCGAGAAGGTGCAGTCGCTGGAAGAGTCGGCGGGCGCCCGCCTCGCCTTCATCTCCCGGCTCGGTGAGGCCCTGCTCCCGGTGCCGGGCACGGTCCTGCAGGAAGGCGACGTCCTGCACGTCATGGCCCAGGAGAACGACCTGGAGCGGATAACGGCGGTCTTCAGCAGGCAGCGCGCTCCGGGTAAGGGCGGTCACTGATGCGGGTAGCCATCGCCGGGGCGGGCGCGGTCGGCCGCTCCATCGCCAAGGAACTGCTCGAGAACGGCCACGAGGTCCTGCTGATCGACAAGAACCCGCGGTCCATCAAGGTCTACAGCGTGCC
>JBEKFH010000418.1:0-3963 GCA_050013415.1 Streptosporangiaceae bacterium
TCGGTGTCGAACTTCCTGCGCACCGCGATCACCGCGGTCCGCGGCGAGGCGCCGAAGATCCGGCTGTTCCTGAAGGAGATGCAGTCGGCCATGGCCGACCTGTCCATCGACCCGGTCTTCGCCCAGCGCAACGTCAACGAGGGCTTCTCGGGCGGGGAGAAGAAGCGGCACGAGATCCTGCAGCTCCAGCTGCTCAACCCGAAGATCGCCATTCTGGACGAAACGGATTCCGGGTTGGATATCGATGCGCTGAAGGTGGTCGCCGACGGCGTCAACAGGTTCCGCGCGCAGGAGGGTCACGGCGTGCTGCTGATCACCCACTACACCCGGATACTGCGGTACGTCCAGCCTGATTTCGTGCACGTGTTCGTCGGCGGCAGGATCGTCAAGCAGGGTGGCCCCGAGCTGGCCGAGGAACTGGAGGCCAGCGGGTACGAGGAGTTCGTTAAGGCCGGCGCGGCGTGACCGCCACCGGGTATGTCACGGCCGGCGGCGCGCCGGGTGGCGGCGCGGCGTTCGACGTGGCCGCCGTCCGGGCCGACTTCCCCATCCTGACCAGGACGGTGCGCGGCGGCCGGCCGCTGATCTACCTGGACTCCGGCGCCACCGCGCACAAGCCCCGGCAGGTACTCGACGCCGAGCGCGAGTTCTACACCAGGCACAACTCGGCCGCGCACCGCGGCGCGCACCTGCTCGGCGAGGAGGCCACCGACGCCTACGAGGGCGCGCGGGCCCGCGTCGCGGCGTTCATCGGCGCCGACCCCGGCGAGATCGTGTTCACCAAGAGCGCGACCGAGTCGCTGAACCTGGTCGCCTACGCGATGAGCAATGCGGCCACCGCCGGGCCGGAGGCGGCGCGGTTCCGCGTCGGCCCCGGCGACGAGGTGCTGGTCACCGAGATGGAGCACCACGCCAACCTGGTGCCCTGGCAGCAGCTGTGCCAGCGCACCGGCGCCACGCTGCGCTGGTTCGGCGTGACCCCCGACGGCCGCCTGGACCTGAGCAACGCCGGCGAGCTGATCAACGACCGGACCAGGGTGGTCGCCGTCACCCACCAGTCCAACGTGACCGGCACGATCCCGCCGGTCGGCGAGATCGCCGCGCTGGCGCACGCCCATGGCGCGCTGGTGGTGGCTGACGGCGCCCAGTCAGTGCCGCACCAGCCGGTGAACGTGGCCGCGCTCGGCGCAGATTTCCTGGCGTTCTCCGCGCACAAGATGCTCGGTCCCTCGGGCATCGGGGTGCTCTGGGGGCGGCGCGAGCTGCTCGAGGCGATGCCGCCCTTCGTCACCGGCGGCTCGATGATCGAGGTCGTCCGGATGGAGGGCTCGACGTTCCTGCCGCCGCCTGAGCGGTTCGAGGCCGGCGTGCCCGCCGCTGCCCAGGCAGTCGGGCTCGCCGCGGCCTGCGACTACCTCGACGGGCTCGGCATGGCGAGCGTGGCCGCGCATGAGGAGGAGCTGACCGCGCGGGCGCTTGAGGCGCTGGGCGGCATCGACGGGGTGCGGATCCTGGGGCCGCTGACCACCGAGCACCGGGGCGGCGCGGTGTCGTTCACGGTCGACGGCATCCATCCGCACGATGTCGGTCAGGTCCTCGACGAGCTGGGGATCGCGGTAAGGACCGGCCATCACTGTGCCTGGCCGCTGCACCGGGCGCTGGGCGCGCAGTCCAGCACCCGGGCGACGTTCTATGTCTACAACACCCCCGACGAGGTCGACGCGCTCGCCGACGGCGTGCGGCAGGCCCGGAAGTTCTTCACGCCGTGACCGGGACCACCCGCCGGGGCGCCGTGACCCGCCGCCGGGGCGCCGTGACCCGCCGCCGGGGCGCCGTGACCCGCCCGAGCGCCGCGCGGCGCGGCCGCGGAACACGCGAGCATGCTCCCGGTGTTCAAGGCGGCATGACAGAGCAGGGCGCGCTGGCGGCGGCGCAGGGGGAGAAGGCGGCGTGATGAACTTCGAGTCCCTATACCAGGAGATCATCCTGGATCACTACCGCAACCCGCACAACAAGGGCCTGCGGGATCCCTATGACGCCGAGGTTCACCACGTCAATCCCACCTGCGGCGACGAGGTGACGCTCCGGCTGACGCTCAAGGAGGCCGGCGGCGAGCCGGCCGTCGGAGACGTGTCCTACGACGCGCTCGGCTGCTCGATCAGCCAGGCCAGCGCGTCCGTGATGACCGACCTGGTCATCGGCAAGACCGTGCGCGAGGCGATGGAGATCAGCGACGAGTTCCTCGCGCTGATGCAGTCCAGGGGCGAGGGCGAGCCGGACGAGGACGTGCTCGGTGATGCCGTCGCCTTCGAGGGAGTATCGGTGTACCCGGCCAGGATCAAGTGCGCCCTGCTCGGCTGGATGGCCTGGAAGGACGCGACCGGGCGCGCGCTGGACGGACTGGCCGGCGGCGAGCTTGCCGGCGGCAATCGCGCCGGCGGGACGCCTGCCGACGGTGACCAGGCAAGGGACCAGGCTAACGGCCAGGCTGGAAACGGCCGCAGGACCGCCGCGGCGGCGAGGGAGCAGACATGACGGAGAACGCAGCCGGCCTGGCCGGTCAGGAGCTTGCCCAGGAGACGGACGCCGATCCGGCTGACCGGGACCTCGATCCCGAGAACGCCTTCGGCCTGGCCGGCCAGGAGGTTGACCAGGAGACCGAGGATCTGCTCGAGGCGCTGCGTGACGTGGTCGACCCCGAACTCGGCGTTAATGTCGTCGATCTGGGCCTTATTTACGGCGTGACGCTGGGCGATGACCGGGTGGCGACCATCGACATGACGCTGACCAGTGCCGCCTGCCCGCTCACCGACGTCATCGAGGACCAGACCCGGGTCGCCCTTGACGGCCTGGTCAACGACTTCCGGATCAACTGGGTCTGGCTGCCGCCGTGGGGTCCTGACAAGATCACCGAGGATGGCCGCGAGCAGCTGAGGGCGCTCGGCTTCAACGTCTGATCCGGGTCCGCCCAGCCCGGGCAGCCAATGCGGCGGGCCAGTGGCTGGGCCAGGGTGCCGCCTGCCCGCCGGTGGCCTAGCCTGTGGGGATGCCCGAGCTACCGGAAGAGGCCATGTCGCTGACCGAGTGGCTCGTGCTGTGCCTGGTCAGCGAGCAGCCGACGCACGGCTTCGCCGTTGCCAGGCTGCTGGCCACCGACGGCAGCATCGGGCAGGTCTGGCGAGTGCCCAAGCCGGTCATCTACCGCGCCCTGCAGCGCCTGGAATCGCTTGCCCTGATTCAGGCGGCCGGGCAGCAGCCGACCCGCGAGGGCCCGGTCCGCTCCCTTGTCGCGGTCACGCCCGCCGGCCGCGCCGCCGCCTCAGCGTGGCTAGCCCGGCCGGTGGCGCACGCCAGGGATGTCCGATCGGAACTGCTGGTCAAGCTGGCGCTGCTCGACCGGGCCGGCGCGTCCGCCGCGCCGTTGCTGGAAGCTCAGCGGCAGCTGCTTGTCCCGATCGCCGCAGCGCTGGGCGAGCGACTGGCCGCGGCCAGCGGGTTCGAGCGCACGCTCGCGCTATGGCGGCACGAGAGCGTGTCCGCGACGCTGCGCTTCCTGGACGCCGCGACGCCCGCCCGGGTGGGCTGACCTGCCGGCGATTAGCGGATCCAGCCCTTCCCCGCGAGCGTTACCGCAGTCGGCGCGCAGCCCCGGTAATCTTGCCGGTCCGTAGCGACTTCCCTGGCCAGGACGTGGCCCGGATCTGGCCTCGCCGGACCTCTTGTGCCGATCCGGCCTTTGTAGTCTCATTGGGACTACTGGCAGGCGCGGCTGCCTCATGCCCCCGGCACGGCAGGCATGAGGGCAGTCTGTGCGCCGAGGCGCGACACGGGAGAGATGAGTATCCATGACTGTGACACTGGACCGGACTGTCGAAGAGTTCATCGGCGTACCGCGTCAGCTGTTCATCAACGGGCAGTGGGCGGACGCGGCGTCGGGCAAGACGTTCGAGACCCCGAACCCGG
>JBEKFH010000419.1:0-3962 GCA_050013415.1 Streptosporangiaceae bacterium
CGGAGGTAGGCGACGATCGCCGCGCCGACGTCGGAAGGAAGCGGCAGCCGGTCGCGGCGGCTGCCCTTGCCGCGGACCGTGATCTCGCCGCGCCGCCAGTCGATATCGTCCAGGCCGAGCCCGGCGACCTCTCCGGCCCGCAGGCCCATCCGGGACAGCAGCAGCAGGACCGCCCGGTCCCGGCGCCCGGTCGCGGTGGCCGGGTCGCAGGAATCCAGCATCGCCTGCACCTGCCCGGGCTCCAGCGCCCTGGGCAGCCCGGCCAGCGCATGCCCGGCCGGCGACGGCACCGCGCCCGCCAGCGGGACGGCCAGGACGCCGTCGACGTGCAGGAAGCGGAGCAGGGACCGCAGCGCGGTCACGATCCGCTTGGCCGACCGCGGCTGCCTGCGGGCCCGGTCCAGCACGAATGCCCGTACCTCGCCGGCGGTCAGCTGCCCCAGGTCCAGGTGCCCGTCGTGTTCGAGTGCCCGCTGCTGCAGGAACGGGCGGGCCAGCCGGACGTTCAGGGCGACCGTTGCCGGTGCCAGGCCCCGCTCGGAGGCCAGGCAGGCCGCGAACCGGTCCAGCAGCAGGCTCGTCTCCGTCGCCGGCTCCGCCGGCGGGAGCGGGGCCGCCCTCAGCCCGCGGAGATAGCCCAGCAGCGGGCCGAGTGCCTCGGTGGTCCGCTCGTTCGCGTATCCCGCCAGGCGGCGGGCCGCGAAGTACCGTTCCGCCGTCGGCCTGTCCAGGTCCTGGGTGCTGATGCCCTCGGCGGTCATCCAGCGGCTCAGGTGAGCGGTCAGCCGTATCTGGCAGGCGGCGGTGAGCGGGGTATAGCCGAGCCGGAACAGCTCGGCCCGGAATCCGTCCGCGTACTCCGCGAGCGGCCCGGTCACCTTCGCCCAGCACGGTTTCGTCTTCGCCATCATGTGCTCCTCTTCCGGACGAACCAGCGCGTCCGGAGAGAAGAATCAGCCCCTGACCTGGGAAGAAGCCGGAAGCAAGCAGCGGCTGGGCTGGGATTATGCCGACATGATGGCAACGCCGGCCAAGCCCGCAGCGTGCTCACAGCTCATGGTCGGCATAACGGAGAAGTCCGCATAAGAGGCTTTATGCGGAATTCGGCATAAAGCCTCGCTGATCTGCCCTTTCATCCCCAGGACCAGGCGGTCGTTGAAGCTGCGCGGGTCGTAGAGGCCGTCCTCGTCGCAGATGAGGGTGCCGGTCATGGCGCAGATTTGTAAGGTCGGCCCGGGGCGCGGTACTGGCCTTCCGGCCAGCCCGTTTCCCCAGGCCGCCTCCCGAACCCGCCGTGCGAGTCGTCCCCGCAACGGGCTCTCCGCAAGTCCCGGTCAGGGCCGGTGCCTGGTCCTCATGCCATGTCCAGCGGCCAGGGTGAGGGGATCATTGATCCCCGGTAGCGGTACCGGGTGGTGGTGACCAGCCCGGCGTTGAACAGCGCTATTTCCTGGCCTCTGGGCTGCCATCCGCCGTCGCAGTAGCGGCGGCGGAACTCCCTCCGCGAGATCCCTGGATGCTTGCGGCGTATCCATCCGGCCACCCGGCGCCAGACGTAGGCGCTCAGGTACTGGAAGGTCGCGCTCGACACCCCGGGACGGAAGAAAGCCGTCCATCCCCGCAGCAGCGGATTGATCCGCGCCAGGAGGACGTCCAGCGGCTGGTTCGTGTCGACCGTGCGGCACCACATCTTGACCTTCGCCATGGCGGCGCGCAGCGCCTTTCTGGACGGGTAGGTGTAGACGTAGTACTGGTTCGTGCCTCGCTTGCGATGGCGCTGGATGTGCCATCCCAGGAAATCCAGGCCCTTGTCGATGTGCGTGATCAGGGTCTTTTCCTCCGACAGGTGCAGGCCGATCCCGGCCAGTACCTGCGCGGCCTCCTCGCGGAGGGCCACCGCGTCGTCCCTGGTGCCCGCGACCATGATCGTCCAGTCGTCGGCGTACCGCACGAGGCGGTAGTTCGGCAGGCCGAGACGGCGGCGCTTGGCTCGTCCCCAGGGGGTGGACGCCGGGCCTCCCGGTGCCCGGGCGATGTGCTCGTCCAGGACCGACAGGGCGACGTTACTGAGCAACGGCGACAGGATTGACCCCTGTGGAGTACCGGTGTCGGTGTCCTTCAGCGTGCCGTCCTCGGTGAGGATGCCCGCCTTCAGGAACGCTTTCACCAGCGCCAGGACGCGTTTGTCTCCGATCCGGCGCCGCACCCGGTCTAGCAAGGCAGGGTGCGAAATCTCGTCGAAGCAGGCACGGATGTCACCCTCGACGATCCACTCGTAGGAGTGGGACGTCAGGTGCCGTACCTCGGCTACCGCGTCATGGACCCGGTGTCCGGGGCGGAACCCGTAGGAGCACGGGAGGAAATCCGCCTCGAAAACCGGCTCCAGCACCAGCTTCAGGGACGCCTGGACCACCCGGTCGCGGATCGTGCTGATCCCCAGGCGGCGGCGCTTGGCCGTGCCCGGTTTCGGGATCAGCCGCTCCCGCGACGGCAGCGGGGAGAAGCTGCGGTCTCTCAGCGAGTCCCGCAGCGCGCCGAGGAACTCCCCGGTGCCCCGCGCCTGGATGGATACGGCCGTGCGGCCGTCCACCCCGGCGGTCCCGGCGCCCTTGTTGCCCCGCACCCGGTCCCATGCAACCAGCAGGAACGCGGGGTCGGCGACAAGGTTGAACAGGTCGTCGAACCGGCGATGAGGGTCATCGACGGCCCAGCGGTGCAGTTTGGCCTGGATCTCCAGTACCCGGCGCTCGGCCATGTAAAGGCCCTGCTCCGGCTCGTCGGTATTCACCAGCGTCCTCCTGGCATTCCAGTTTCCTTCCTGCATGACTTGCTGGCCTCCTTCGCCATGTGCGCGCCTCTCGCGCGCCCGGACTACTACGAGGCCTCCGCCCCGCCCGCGGCCGTCAGCCGGCATCGGGCCTGCCCGCCGCCGGGCTGGAGGCCCGGCGGGATGGGCGGCCGCGAACGGTTCCCGCGTTCACTGTGCATCGTTTGGCCAGGTCGGCGTCCAGCTATACCCCGGCAGCATCGCCACGCCTACGCCGCAGGCCTTCAGCGTGGCCTCCTCACCGTCTGCTAGAACCGGCTTCGGAGTTGACCCGCCTCCTAGAATCGGGTCACGTACTGCATCCCGGCCCATATCCGCCAGATTGGAGCCGGAGGCACCGTTACGGGGCTTCAACCGCTGATTCACTCGCGTTACGCCTTCTGGCCTTGCTAGCCGGACCCGGGCCGTCTGGCAGTACCGGCCCGTCCCGACGTTGTCGAGGCTGCTCCCGCCCTCCCCGGCGATCCCCGGATCAGGCTGCCTCCAGCTTCACCAGGCCGCTGCGACGGCCCGGCGGTGGAGCCCTTCCATCTCCACACGAATACACAGCGCCTCGCGGCGCACCGAGGAGCTGGTGCCAGTCGGCGTTGTTGCGGGCCAGCCGGGAGCATTCCAGGCCGAGCACGATCCCGGCCCGGCCCAGTGACACCTCGGCGACCATCTGCTGGAAGCCCTCCCGGCCGGCCGACGATGAGCCGGACTGGCCCTGGTCGATGTCGATCACGGTGACCTGGCTGGCGTCCCAGCCCAGCGCGATCGCCCTGCCGCGCAGGTCGTACTGGCGGATCGCGGACTCGGTGTTGTGGATGACCTGCTTGAGGCTGGATTGCCGGATGTAGAGCAAAGCCCGCCGTGAAAGGTGGGCGGCGGTCACCTTCGACGCCGCGGTATCGGGGAGCATCGGGGTCTCCTTCGGTAGATGATCAGCTGGTTACGGGGGCGGGCCGGTGATGGTCCCGGCGAGCGCGACGGCGGCCAGGGCGCTGATGAGCTCGGCGGCCACCGGGCCCGGGATCCGGGCTGGCCGGGCGGCTGGTGCCGCCCGGGCCGCCGCGACGGGGGCCCGGGCGGCCAGGGCATGCCGCCAGGCGGTGACGCCCCTGGCGGCCAGCACGCCGAGGCCGAGCGGGAACGC
>JBEKFH010000420.1:0-3947 GCA_050013415.1 Streptosporangiaceae bacterium
CCAGCCGGTGCTTGAGCGCCTGGAACGAGCCGACCGGGCGGGCAAACTGCCGCCGCTCCTTGAGGTAGGCGACCGTCATCTCCAGGCACCGCTCGGCCAGCCCGAGCTGCTCGGAGGCAAGCATCGCGGCGCCCGCGGTGAGCGCGGCGGCGACCGCGCGCTCGGCGGCCTGGCCGGTCGCGACCGGGCGGCCGGCCGCGCCGTCCAGCGTCAGGTCAGCCAGCTGCCGGGTCATGTCCAGCGAGACGACGGGAGTCAGCGTGACGCCGGGACCGTCCGCCGGCACTGCGTACAGCCCGTACGGGACGCCGTCGGCGGGGACGAGCAGGACGTCAGCGGGGAGCGCGTCGATCAGGGTGGTCACGGTGCCGCTGAGACGTGCTGTGCGGGCAGGGTCGCCGTCGCGCGGCGGGCCGACCCGCAGCGTGGCGGCGGGCACGGCGCCGGGAGCGGCCGGGAACGGCACCGCGAGCGCGGCCGTGGTGGTGCCGGCCGCGAGGGACGCCAGCAGCTCGTCGTCACCGGCGGAAAGGGCTGCCGCCGTGGCGACGATGGCACTGCCCAGATAGGGAACGGGGCCTGCGGACCGCCCGATTTCCTCAGCGACAACTGCCGCCTCGCGGTAGGTCGCGCCGGCGCCGCCAAGGGATTCCGGGATCAGCAGGCCGGCGCAGCCGAGGTCGGCCGCGAGGGCCTTCCACAGGCCGGTGTCGTAGGTCTGCGCGCTCTCCGTCCTGGCGATGACGGCGGCCGGGGCGGCCCGGTCTTGCAGCAGCGCTCGGACGGCCGCCCGCAGCTCGTTCTCGGTGTCGCTGTAGAGCAGGCCCGGCAGCCCGGCGGGCGCGTCGTGCGTTGCCTGGGTCATCGCGGCAGGTCCTTCCATGGCACGTCCTTGTCCAGCCGGATCTCCGGGGGCAGCCCCAGCACCCGCTCGGCGATGATGTTGCGCAGGATCTCCGAGGTGCCGCCCTCGATGGAGTTCCCCCGCGCGCGCAGGTAGCGGTAGCCGGCGTCACGGGCGTAGAAGTTGACCTCGTCGGGCCTGCGCATGGTCCAGTCGTCGTACCGGAGCCCGGCCTCGCCGGCCAGCTCGACCTCGAACGCCGAGATCTCCTGGTTCAGCCGGGCGAAGACCAGCTTGGCGGCCGACCCCTCCGGGCCGGGCTGGCCCACGGCGAGCTGCTGGCGGAGCCGCTCCCCCGCCAGCCTGGCGACCTCGGTGTCCGCCCACAGCCGCAGCAGCCGGTCGTGCAGCCCGGCGGAGCGCAACTCCGGCTGCTCCCGCCAGGTCGCCACCGCGTTGGCAATGCCGCCCTCCCGGGGGATGGCCGAGCCGCCGATCGCGACCCTCTCGTTCATCAGCGTCCCGGTGGCGACCTGCCAGCCCGCGCCGACCTCGCCGATCCGGTCGGAGTCGGGGATCGGCACCTCGGTCAGGAACACCTCGTTGAACTCGGCCTCGCCGGTGATCTGCCGCAGCGGCCGGACCTCCACCCCCGGCGCCGTCATGTCGCAGGCGAAGTAGGTCATCCCCTTGTGCTTGGGCACATCCGGGTCGGTGCGGGTGACCAGCAGCGCCCACCGGGCCACGTGCGCAGACGACGTCCAGACCTTCTGCCCGGTGATGGTCCAGCCGCCAGTGCCGTCGGTGCCGGTGCCGGTGCCGGTGTGGCCGTCGGTGCCGGTGCCGGTGTCGCGGACCGCGCGGGTGGCCAGGCTGGCGAGGTCGGACCCGGCGCCCGGCTCGCTGAACAGCTGGCACCAGACTTCCTCGCCGGTCCACAGCGGCCGCAGCCAGCGGCGTTTCTGCTCGTCGGTGCCGAACGCGAGGATCGTCGGGGCCGCCATGCCGAGGCCGATCACGATCCGCTCGGGGTGGTTGCCGGGCGCCCCGGCGGCGGCGAACTCGGCGTCCACGGCCTGCTGGAGCGCGCGGGGCAGGCCCTGGCCGCCGAGGCCGGCCGGGTAGTGCACCCAGGCGAGTCCCGCGTCGAACCTGGCGCGCAGGAACTCCAGGCGGCCCATGGCCGCCGGGTCATGGCCGGCCAGGAAGCCGCGGACCTGGCCGCGCAGGTCGTCGGCGGTCAGCACAGCGGGCCGCCCGCCACGTAGATCACCTGGCCGGAGACGAACCCGGCGCCCTCGCTGGCCAGGAACGACACGGTGTGCGCGACGTCGTCGGGCTGGCCGACCCGGCGCACCGGGATCTGGGTCGCCGCGGCCTTCTGGAACACGTCGAACTCCATGCCGACCCTGGCCGCCGTGGCCGCCGTCATGTCGGTGGCGATGAAGCCTGGTGCGACCGCGTTGGCCGTGATGCCGAACTGGCCGAGCTCGATGGCCAGCGTCTTGGTGAAGCCCTGCATGCCCGCCTTGGCGGCGGAGTAGTTGGCCTGGCCGCGGTTGCCGAGCGCCGAACTCGACGACAGGCTGATGATCCGGCCGTACCGCTGGTCGACCATGTGCCTCTGGACGGCCCGGCTCATCAGGAACGCGCCCCGCAGGTGCACGCCGAGCACCGTGTCCCAGTCGTCCTCGGTCATCTTGAAGAGCAGGTTGTCCCGGAGCACGCCCGCGTTGTTGACCAGCACGGTCGGCGGGCCGAGTTCCGCGGCGACCTTGCCGACCGCCTCCGTGACCAGGTCAGCCTGGCTCACGTCAGCGCCGACGGCGAGCGCGCGGCCGCCGGCCGCGGTGATCGCGTCGACGGTGCCCGCGCAGTCGCTCTCCTTCAGGTCGAGCACGGCGACCGCCATTCCGTCGGCGGCAAGGCGCCGCGAGACGGCGGCGCCGATGCCCCGCGCGCCACCGGTCACGATGGCGATGCGCTGTGCTTCTTCTGGCATGTAGTCCTCCTGCTGGCTGGTTGACCGCTGTGTCTAGCCGTGCGCCCGCAGCTCGCGCCGCGCGAGCGAGCGCTTGTGCACCTCGTCGGGTCCGTCGGCGAACCGGAGCGTGCGGGCACTGGCCCACAGGTACGCGAGCGGGAAGTCCTGGCTGACGCCGCCGGCCCCGTGCGCCTGGATCGCCTTGTCGATCACCCACTCGGCCATCGCCGGGGTGACGATCTTGATGGCCTGGATCTCCCGGTGCGCGCCCTTGTTGCCGACCGTGTCCATCAGCCAGGCGGTCTTCAGCACCAGCAGCCTGGCCTGCTCGATCCGGACCCGCGACTCGGCAATCCAGTCCTGGATGACGCCCTGGTCGGCGAGCGGCCGGCCGAACGCGGTCCGTCCGCTGACCCGCCGGCACATCAGCTCCAGCGCGCGCTCGGCCGCGCCGATCAGGCGCATGCAGTGGTGGATCCGGCCGGGGCCGAGCCTGGCCTGCGCGATGGCGAAGCCGTCGCCCTCGCCGGCGATCAGGTTGGCCCCGGGGACTGCCGCGTCATGGAACTCGACCTCGGCGTGGCCGCCGTGGGTCCCGTCGGTGTAGCCGAAGACGTGCATGCCGCGCTTGACGTGCACGCCCGGGGTGTCCCGCGGCACGATGACCATCGACTGCTGGCGGTGCCGCTCGCCGCCGGGATCGGTCTTGCCCATCACGATGAGGAGCTCGCAGCGGGGATCCATCGCCCCGGACGACCACCACTTCCTGCCGTTGATGACGTAGCCGCCGCCGCTGGTGCGCTCGATGCTGGTGGCGATGTTGCTGGCGTCAGACGACGCGACGTCCGGCTCTGTCATGCAGAACGCGGACCTGATGGTGCCATCGAGCAGTGGCCTGAGCCAGCGTTCCTGCTGCTCGGCCGAGCCGAACTCGGCGAGCAGCTCCATGTTGCCGGTGTCCGGCGCGGCGCAGTTGAGCGCCTCGGGCGCGATCGACGGGCTGTGGCCGGTGATCTCCGCCAGCGGCGCGTACTGCAGGTTCGTCAGCCCGGCGCCGCCCGGGTGCTTCGGCAGGAACAGGTTCCACAGGCCGCGGCTCCTGGCCTCGGCCTTCAGCTC
>JBEKFH010000421.1:0-3940 GCA_050013415.1 Streptosporangiaceae bacterium
GGATGGAGGTGAGAGACCGCCATCTCCCTGTCGTCGCAGCGATGGGGTGAAGCTGAGGGCAGCCTGAGCCGGGGGTCGCCGGTGAGGGCGGGAGCAGCCCTGACGAAGTCGCGTCGGCCTGGCACTGCCGGATGGGCCGGGCGCGGTGAGCGAGGCGGGAAGGTATACGCGAGGAACCGGTGCTGTTACGCCTCTTGACGCAACGCCAGCTCTAACCCGGTGGATTCGGGCTGGTTCGCGGCGCGCACCCGCTCCCCTCATTACGGGGGCGGGGAACTCCCGTCCGGGTCTTGGACGCCTTGGGCGGGAGGCCACGGTGAAGTGCTGCGGGGTAACCGTGGCGAGGCCGCAGGGGCAGAGCCGGGTGCCTAACCCGCTGACCGGACAGCAGTGAACGTGGGAACCGCCCGTGTCCGTTCCCGTGTCCTGTCCCCGCCAGGGGCAGGGGCGGGATAGGCGCGATGCCTGCCGAAGGCGCGGGCGGGGCGGAGCCGCCGTAGTACTCCGGGCACGGGAAAGCCGTGCGCATGGGGAAGGGCGGCAGTGTGCCAGTCAGTAACGAAAGATAACAAGGAGGTGCTGTAATGCCCGAAGACGCGCCGGGGAATCCCGGTGCCGTCCCCGAGTGGGCGGATGAGGAGTCCGGCGAGCCGGATGACGAGCTGGTCATGCTGGGGAAGGTACGGGGGATGCAGGCCAAGCTGCACCGCTGGGCGGGAGAGGATTCCTCCCGCCGGTTCGGTGACCTGTTCAACCTCGTCTGCGACCCGGACTTCCTGGCTGAGGCGTGGATGCGCGTCAGGAGGAACAAGGGCGCGAAGACGCCCGGTATCGACGGGGTGACCGCTGCCCTGGTCGAGGCCGGGGAGAGGGGCGTGAGCGGTTTCCTGGAAGAGATCCGGGGGCAGCTGAGGGCCGGGGAATACCGGCCGTCGGAGGTCCGGCAGGTGATGATCCCGAAGAAGAACGGCAAGCTCCGGAAACTCGGGATAGCGACCCTCGCCGACCGGGTGGTCCAGGGGGCGCTCAAGCTGGTGCTGGAGCCCATCTACGAAGCCGGCTTCCAGCCGTGCTCGTACGGGTTCCGGCCTAACCGGCGCGCGCAGGACGCGATAGCCGAGATCCAGTATTACGCCACCCGCGGTTACACGCGGGTGCTGGAGGCCGATATCAGGGCGTGTTTCGACGAAATCGGGCATGTCGCCCTCATGGACCGCCTCCGGGCAAGGATCAAGGACAAGCGGATATGCGCGCTGGTCAAGGCGTTCCTCAAAGCCGGGGTCATGACGGCCATCGGCGACCGGGAGGACAGCCTGACCGGCACCCCTGCGGGCGGGATACTCTCCCCGCTGCTGGCCAACATCGCGCTGTCGGCGCTGGACGAGCACTTCGCCCGGCAATGGCATCCGGAGCGGTGGCAGCGGAAGAAGCGCGTGAAGAAGGGCCTGGGCAACTGGCGGCTTATCCGGTATGCAGATGACTTTGTCATCATGGTGCACGGCACCCGCCAGCAAGCTGAGGCGCTGCGCGAGGAGGCAGCCGCCGTCCTGGCTCCGCTAGGGCTGCGGCTCGCAGAAGAGAAAACCCGCACCGTCCATATTGACGAGGGCTTCGACTTCCTCGGCTTCACCATCCGCAGAATGCGGAAACGGGGAACGCAGAAGCAATACGTCTACACCGTGCCGTCGAAGAAGGCCATCCAGGCCGTCAGGGACAAGGTAGCGGCAAAGACGTACAGGGCAACCCAGAACCAGGACTTCGCCGCGCTCCTCCAGAGCGTGAACAAGGCCCTGGCAGGGTGGGCGAACTACTTCCGGCACGGCGTGTCCAAGGCCGTCTTCAGCGCAGTCGACTCCCACGTGCGGGGCCGCATCATGCGCTGGCTGCGGCGCAAGCACCAAGGACGCACCGGGCTGGGAATGCCAGAGCTGCGGAGGCGATTCTGCGTCCCCGGCACCTGGATATTCGCAGTCAACGGGACCAGGTTCACCGGCGCGTCAGCCGTGCCGGCCACCCGCTACCGCTACCGCGGAACGCGGATACCTACCCCGTGGACACCCCATCCGGCGACAGGCGCAAGCTAAGCCCAGCGGGCAAGGCACAGGGAAAGCCCGGTGCGGTGAGAATCGCACGCCGGGTGTGCGCCGTGAGGCGCTTCGTCGTATCCCCTACTCAGCAGGGAGGAACTCGGAGGAGATGTTCCTGGGTCGCCTGGCTTACCTGGCGGGGAAACCTGGCGGGGACAAGAGCATGCTAGGGACGCGGCGGCCGTCTGGAGGCGTCCAGGGCGGGGTGCCGCTAGACCCGCACGGTATGGCCAAGGCTGGATTGCTTGAAGCCCAATCTCCAGCGGTGAATGTGCGCACCCACCGGAACGACGCCTGGAACCGGTGCCGCGTCATGTCCCGGCATGAACCCGTGGGCCGGGGCACCCTCCGTGACGCGGAGCGTCGCCCAGCGAGGGCGGTTGAGGAGATGAGTGGGCGGCCTAACCCGTGCTCGATACGTACGACGAGGACGTACCGCGGGATCGCCTACGGGGCGCGAGCCCTAGGGCGACGGAGTGCCCGTAGTAGTCAGAGGCCGGGAAAGCCGGTCACGCGGCGAAGGGGCACAGGTGGTCAGTGATGCTCAGCGACGGGAGGCATGCGTAATGCAGGACGCCGCAACGGTGCTGGATGTCATCGGCAAGCGTGGTGCACGAGGGCTGCCGGTGGAGCGTCTTTACCGGCAGTTGTTCAACCCGCAGTTGTTCCTGATGGCCTACGGCAAGTTGTACTCCAACAGGGGTGCGATGACGCCGGGGGCCACCGGGGAGACCGTGGACGGCATGTCGCTGGCGAAGATCGGGGCGATCATCGGCGCGCTGCGCGCCGAGCGCTACCGGTGGCAGCCGGTGAAGCGGGTCTACATCGAGAAGAAGAACTCCTCGAAGAAGCGCCCGCTGGGCCTGCCGACGTGGTCGGACAAGCTAGTCGCTGAGGTGGTGCGCCTGCTGCTTGAGGCGTACTACGAGCCGCAGTTCTCCGACCGCTCCCACGGGTTCCGCCCCGGCCGGGGCTGCCACACCGCACTCAGCGAGGTGGTGGACATCTGGAAGGGGACGCACTGGTTCATCGAGGGCGACATCTCCGACTGCTTCGGGTCGCTTGACCACGAGGTCATGCTCGCGACCCTGGCTGAGAAGATCCACGATGGCCGGTTCCTGCAACTGGTCAGCCGGATGCTCAAGGCGGGTTACCTGGAGGACTGGACATGGCACGCCACGCTCAGCGGCTCACCGCAGGGCGGCATCGCCTCGCCCGTCCTCAGCAATATCTACCTTGACCGGCTCGACCAGTGGATCGAGCAACGGCTGCTGCCCGAGCACAACCTCGGCCGCCGCCGTCGGCCCAACCCGGACTACAAGGCCGTGGAGTACGCGATCGCGCGGGCGAAGAGGCACCGGGACCGGGCGGAACTGCACAGGCTCAGCCTGCGCCGCCGCCAGCTCCCGAGCCAGGACCCCGCCGACCCGGACTACCGGCGGCTGCGATATGTCCGCTATGCCGACGACTGGCTGCTAGGGTTCGCGGGCCCCAGGCGCGAGGCAGAGGAAATCAAGGAGAAGGTAGCGGCGTTCCTGCGCGATGAGCTGCGCCTGGAACTGTCGCCGTCCAAGACCCTGATCACGCACGCCTCCAGCCAGGCGGCGCGCTTCCTCGGCTACGAGATCAAGGCCCAGCACTCCGATACCAAGATCACCCGCAACCGGCGGGCGGTCAACGGGGCGATCGGCCTGTTCGTGCCACGGGACCGCATCAGGCAGTGGTGCGCGCTCTACTCCGACAGGGGAAAGCCAGCCCAGCGAGGCCCGCTGCTCCACGACGACGACTTCACGATCATTGCGAAGTACCAGTCCGAGTACGCGGGCCGCGTCCAGTACTACCTGCTGGCCCAG
>JBEKFH010000422.1:0-3918 GCA_050013415.1 Streptosporangiaceae bacterium
CGGGCTGGCCGGGCGGCTGGTGCCGCCCGGGCCGCCGCGACGGGGGCCCGGGCGGCCAGGGCATGCCGCCAGGCGGTGACGCCCCTGGCGGCCAGCACGCCGAGGCCGAGCGGGAACGCCTCGCCGCGCGCGTGCAGGTGTTGCGCGACTCTGAAGATGCCGACGAAGGCGGCGTTCACGGTGCCGATGTGGGGATGTGTTAAAGCCCCGCGGCCGGGGTGGCTGCGGGGCTTTGGTGGTGGTGGTGCCGGTGGCTGTGGGCGAGGTGCCGGTGGTTATGTGTCGGTGACTTCGGTGACGGCGGCGCGGGCGGCTTGCTCGTCGACGATGGCCTTGCCGGTGGCGTAGGTGGCGACGAGGGCCTGGAGGGCGAGGTTGTTGACGGCGCGGGGGTAGCCGCGGGCGGTGGTGTGGATGAGGGCGGTGGCGTCGTCGCTGAAGAGGGTGTCGGCGCGGCCGGCGAGCTTGATGTGGTGGGTGACGTAGCTGGCTGTCTCGGTGCTGGTCATGGGGGGCATGGCGTAGCGGAGGGCGACGCGCTGCTCGAGGGCGGCCAGGACGGCGAGCTTCATGGTGCGGCGCAGGGTGGGCTGGCCGACGAGCAGGCAGGCGAGGGGTGAGTCGGCGTCGAGGTTGTGGTTGGTGAGCATGCGGATGGTCTCGAGCTGCTCGTAGCGCAGCAGGTGGGCCTCGTCGATGACCAGGACGGGGAGGCGGCCGCGCTCGTCGCGCTCGGCGGCCAGGACGGCGGAGGCCTGGGCGGTGAGCCGGGAGCCGCTGCGGTCGGGCTGGCCGCCGAAGGTGGCGACGATGGTCTCGTGGAGGCCGCGGACGCCGATCATGGGGTTGGGGAGGTAGATGATGGTGTGCCGGGAGGCGTCCAGGCCGGCGAGCACGGTGCGGACGGAGACGGTTTTTCCGGCCCCGACTTCGCCGGTTATGACGCCGATCGCGCGCTCGGTGATGCACCAGGTGATGCGGGCGCAGGCTTCGTTGTGGGCGGCGTGGCGGTGCAGCATGCCGGGGGCCAGGTCGCGGCCGAAGGGCATGCGGGTGAACCCGTAGTGGGCCTGGAGCTTGTCGATCATGGCTGGTCCTTGCGGGGTCGGGGGGCGGGGTGCCCGTTGATGAGGGCGAGCTGCTGCTGGGCGGCGTCCAGGTCGCCGGCCAGGGCGGCGGCGGACAGGCGGGCGTCGTCGAGGAAGAGGCCGGCGGTCTCGACGGCGAAGCGGGGGTCGTCGCCGAGGTCGTGGCCGAGGCGGCTGCCGGCGAGGGCCTGGTCGAGGTAGCGGGTGATCTGGGCCAGGGCCTGGCCGGTGCGGGCGGCGGCCAGGGACAGGGCGCCGAGGACGTCGTAGGCGACCGACGGCTGGCCCAGGCCGTTCTCGTGCCGGGTGGCGTGGTTCAGGCCGCGGATCGCCTCCGCGGCGGTGCGGGCCAGGGTGATGGAGTCGTCGCCGGTGAGCTGGTCCAGGTTGATGGCCTGCCGGAAGTCATCCACGGGAGTCTCCGGTCTCCTGCTGGCCGGCGCTGCCGGGCGCGGGGCTGATGAGGGCGGCGTAGTTGACCCGCCCGGCGGCCTGCCTGTCGTGCTGCTCGCCGAGCAGGGCGAGGTAGTCGATGCCGGTCGCGCGGGGCGCGTCGTCACCGGGCAGGGGTTCCGGGCGGGCCTTGGGGTGGGCGTGGCGGGTGATGTGGTGCGGGGTCGCGGTGCCGGCGTCCTGGCCGCCGGAGCGCACCGACAAGACGGTGAGGTCGAATGGGTCGAAGATGAGCTCCACCCGCCGCCCGGCCAGGGCAGGGTCGACCTGGTACCGGTTGCCGTGCATGGACACGGTCGCGGTCTTGGTCACGGTCCGCCACTCGGCCCAGCGGAACGCGTCGGCCAGGTCCGGGCCGGCGGGGACCGGGAACGGGCCGCCGGCCTCCCACCGGGCCAGCGGCGGCTGCCCGGTCTCCGAATGCTCCCGGGCGTGGTAGACCGTCTCGGTCCACGCGGTGAACAGCCGGTTCAGTTCCCCCAGGTCCCTGACCTGGGCGGCGCGGGCCTCGGTCAGCTCGGCCAGGAACTGGCCGCGGACGGTGCGGAAGAACCGCTCGATCTTGCCCCGGCCCTGGGGCCTGCCCGGCTGGGAGTGCACCAGCTTGATGCCGAGCCGGGCGCAGGCCCGCAGCAGCCACGCGTCGACGAACGCCGAGCCGTTGTCCACGTAGACGTGCTCGGGGACGCCGCGGGAGGCCAGGGCCGGGCGCAGCGCGGCGGCCAGCCGGATGGTGTCCTCGGCGAACCCGAACCGGGCGGCCATCACCGCCCGGGAATGATCGTCGATGAAGCAGAAAAGGTACGTTTTCCGCCCGTCCAGCCGGATCGCGTGCAGCGCGTCCCCGGTCCAGATCTCGTTCGGCCGGTCAGCCTCGAACCGGCCGAATACCGGCGCGGCCTCGGCGGTGACCAGCGCCCTCAGCCCGGTCCGGTTGAACATCCGCTGGATCGTCCGCTCATCGGGCGCCCACCCCGACTGCGCCCGCAGGATCCGCTGGACCTGCGCGGCGGTCCTGGCCGGGTTCTCCTTCTTCAGCGCCGCCGCCAGCGCCATCACCTCCGGCGGGGTCCGCGGCTGGGACTGGCGCGGGGACGGGACCAGCGCGTCGAACCCGCCGTGGCGCCACGCGCGGATCCACACGTCCAGCGTCCACCGGGTCACCCGCACCGGCTGCCCGGACGGCCCGGCGTGCTCGCGGGCGGCGATCTCCCGCACCATGACCCCGCGCTGGCGTGAGGTCAGCGCCGGGTCGGCGGCCTCCCGGATCAGCATGTACCGGAACAGCCCGACCGCCCGGGCCCGCTCCAGCCGTGCCTGCTCTTCTTCTTCCGCCTTGCTCATGCCCACCAGGGGCACCTCCTCCGGTCACGGGTGCGAATTTGACCGGGACACCATCCCGCGCCGCCCCGGCGGCGCGTAACGGGTCAGCTCGCGTTGCGCCCCGCCGCCGGCCACCCCGGCGCCAGCAGCCGGCCGCCGCTCGCCGCCGACGCCGCCGCCCACACCGGCACCTCGCCGATGCGCGGCCACCGCGCCGCGACCGCCGCCGCCGCGCCCGCGACCGCCGACACCGCCGCCGCGACCAGGCCCGGCGCCCCGGCCGGCATCACCGGATCCGGCGCCGTCCGGGCCAGCAGCACCGTGAAGAACGCCCGCACCCGCTCTGCCCGCCCCGCGAACCGGCGCAGCCACCCCCGCACCGTCGACGCCGGCCGCCCCACCAGCCCGGCGATCCTCCGGTGCCCCGCCCCGGCCGCCGCCGCCTCCAGCGCCGCCCCGATCACCTCGCCCGCGTCCGCCCGCCGCAGCAGGAGCCACGCCGGCAGCAGCACGTGCGTGCCCCGGCACCGGCGGCACCGCGACCTGCGCGGACGCAACCGCACGTCATCCCCCTCAAGAACCCGGACCCGGCGCTCCGCCGCGTTCCCCCACCCGCCCAGCACCCCGCCGCACGACGGGCACGCCAGCTCCCCGCCCGCCAGCTGCCGTTCGACCACAGCCCGGTCACCGTTTACCGTGAGCACGACGCCTCCAAGCGTCCACCCGCGGCCCTCCCCGGTCTCCGCCAAAAGATCACGGGGAGGGCCGCGCCTTATCCGACCCGCTCACCGTGCCGGCGCACGCCAGAAAGGGCAACCCCTCAAGGCCGCCCCTGCCGCATCCGCAACACCAGCGACGCCAACCCGCCGCCGCACCGTCATCTCAGGCCGCCGGGCACACCCGCGTGCAGCCCCGCACCCCAGCCCCCGCCACCCTCATCGGCACGGTGCCGCCGCCAACGAAAACACCACCAGCCGACCGACCGCCACCCCGCATCGGCATCCCGAGTGCCGCTAAAGCCTCCCGCCATCGGAATCCTCGGCGCCGTCTAACA
>JBEKFH010000423.1:0-3897 GCA_050013415.1 Streptosporangiaceae bacterium
GCCGTCGCCGGCCGCGCCGGGCTAGCCGTCGCCGGCCGCGCCGGGCTAGCCGTCGCCGGCCGCGCCGGGCTAGCCGTCGCCGGCCACTGCCGACGGCTGCCATGTGCGCCCGCCGTTGGTGGAGAACCAGATCTCGTTCAGCGCGGAATCGGCCGGCACGGCGACGCCGTGGCTCGCATCGGTCATCCCCACGTAACTGAAGCCGCCCGTCGGTCCCTGCCCGGCCGGCAGCGTCACCTGCCAGCTCGCGCCGCCATCCCGGGACACCTCGATGCCCTCGCTGGTCGCGATGACCACCAGGCCGCCCGCTCCGGCGGCCAGCGACGCCGGCCTGCCGGCGTCCGGCAGCTGTGGCAGCCGCTGCCAGGTCTTCCCGCCGTCCGCTGATGCGTACAGCGCGCGCGAGTGGCCCGCCTGCGGGTTCGCCTGGGTGGTCGTGGTGGCGCCGGTGCAGAGCAGGTACAGCTTGCCCGAGCCCGCCGCGAGCAGCCCGCCCGACGGCTGCCCGTCCGGCCGCGCCGCGCCCGGGGCGCAGGGCGCTGTCCCGGCGGTCGTCCACGCTGAGGCACTCAGCTTGCCGCTGAGCACGCGCCTGTCGGGTGCCAGCACGTAGCCGGTGGCGTCGGCCGGGACGGGCGCCGCGCCGCCGACGAGGATGAGGCTCGCGGAGGTCGCCGTGCCGCCCGCGGTGAGGCTGACCGCGCCGCCGACC
The DNA here is from genome assembly GCA_050013415.1 of Streptosporangiaceae bacterium. Taxonomy (GTDB): domain Bacteria; phylum Actinomycetota; class Actinomycetes; order Streptosporangiales; family Streptosporangiaceae; genus Palsa-506. The sequence goes on from JBEKFH010000423.1 coordinate 713, forward strand.
CGTCGCCACGCCCCGCCTACCTGGGCGGTGTGCAGCGAGAAGCTGGTGCAGTCGGAGGCGAAGTCCGATCCCCGTCCCGCGCACCTGGCCCAGAGGGCAAACACCTGCCCGTCCAGGGTCTCCAGGTCGGTCACCCTGACGCCGGCCGGCAACGGCGTCCTTGACCACAGCGCGCCGCCGTTCCCGGTGGCCCACAGCTCGGGGCCGAACGCGAACCCCTGGTCGGTGTTGAGGAACCGGAGCTGGCTGACGCCGGATGATCCGTTCGGCGCCCCGGTGGCCGGCGCGGACACGCCGAACCAGCTCTTGCCGTAGTCGGCGGTGCCAGCCAGCGAGGTGCAGTTTGGGCCGCCCGCGCAATCGCCGGGCGTCCCGGCCTGGCCGATCACCGCGCCGATAGCCGGGCCTACGAACGTCACTGACGTCGGCCGGAAGTTGCCGGGCACTGGATCACCCGAGCCGGTAGCTGACAACGCCGCCGGGCCACCTGGCTCCGGCGTCTGGGACTTCGCCAACGGCGCGCCGTTCGTATGCCGGCCGGCCGGCCGGGTGCGGGCCGGCATGGTGCTGCCTGCGGCCACGTTGTTCTGGCCCTGGCCGGACGGGCGGTTCAGCAGCGCGCCGGCGATCTTCGGCGAGACGGCCAGGCCGGTCACGATCACGGCCGCCCCGGCGCCGGCCAGCACGGCCCGGCTGATCTTCCGGCGACGCGCTCGCCTGCTGATCCGCTCGAACGTCCCTGGTGGCGGCGGCAGCGGCTGGACGTCGGCATCCAGCCAGGAGCCGATCTCATCACGCGGGCTAGTCATCGGCGTGCTCCAGCGCGGTCTTCAGCCGGGCCCTGGCATGATGCAGGTCCGCCTTGATCGTTCCTTCCGGGCGTCCCAGCATCACCGACACCTCGCGCACGGCGAATCCCCCGTAGTAGTGCAGCAGGAACGGACTGCGCAGCCGCGGCGGCAGTCCCTCGATCAGCGCCCGGACATCGACGTCCTGCGCCGGGTAGCACGCAGGGTCAGCCGGGGCGGCGGCTGTCATGGTGCGGATGGCGCGGCGCTCACGTCCGGTCTTGCGCCAGTGGTCCCTGACCAGGTTGGTGGCGATCATGTAGAGGTAGCTCTGCGGGTTGTCCAGTCCTGACCAGCGTGCTAGCAGCCGAGTGAATGCCTCGGCGGCGATCTCGTGCGCCGTCTCGTCGTCGTCCACCAGCCGGCGGACCCATCCGGCCAGCCGCGGATAGCTGGCGTTGAAGAGTTCCTCGGCCGCGGCGCGGTCGGCCGTGCGGAGCCTGGCCACGGAACTCCCTCGCCTCGCCGCCGGTTCCGGTGGCGCTACCCACGGTGCGAGCGCCGTGGCGTCCCCGAGGACCGCTGCGGTGTCCACGCCGCCTGCGCCATATCGCATTCGTTCTACCACACATTCCGCGGGTCACCGATGAGCCGCCCGGGCTCCGTACGCCCGGGCTCCGTTGGCCCAGGCGACCTATGAGACGGCGAAGGGCGCCGAATGGTTGCGGCCGCCTCCGCCCTTTCTTATCTCCGCCGCTGTTCCCGCCGCGCCGGTTTGCCTCGGTCCCGCCGCGCCGGTTCGCGACGTTCCCGCCACCGGCCCGGTTCGCGACGTTCCCGCCACCGGCCCGGTTCGCCACAGTCCCGCCACCGGCCCGGTTCGCCACATTCCTGGTGCCGGTGGATGTGCTCCACCGCGTCCGCCACCGGTCTGGTTCTCCGCCACCGGGCCGGGTTAGACTGGCGGCCAGATAGTAGGACGTCCAACTAAGTGTGCGCCGGCCCGCGGAGGAATGTCATGGACGCTCACGAGATAGCGGACGACGCGCGAGACGGCATGCTGCGGTGGCAGCGCCGGTATGACGCCGCGCGCAAGCGCGATGCCGATTTCAGCACGCTGTCCGGGCTCGCGGTGGAGCCTGTATACGGGCCTCCGGTCGGCGCGGTCGTCCCGGGCTTCGACCGGATCGGCTGGCCCGGCGAGTTCCCGTTCACCCGCGGGCTGCACCCGGCCGGCTACCGCGGCAGGGCTTGGACGATCCGGCAGTTCTCCGGGTTCGGCAATGCGCGGCAGACGAACGAGCGGTACAAGATGCTGCTGCGCGGCGGCGGGGGCGGGCTGTCCGTCGCGTTTGACATGCCGACGCTGATGGGCCGGGATTCCGATGACCCGAGAGCGCTCGGCGAGGTGGGGCACTGCGGGGTCGCCATCGACTCCGCCGCCGACATGGACATCCTGTTCTCCGGCATCCCGGTCGCTGATGTCACCACGTCGATGACGATCAGCGGCCCCGCGGTGCCGGTGTTCTGCATGTACCTGGCGGCAGCCGAGCGGCAGGGTGCCAGGACCGGGGCGCTGAACGGCACCCTGCAGACGGACATCTTCAAGGAATACATCGCCCAGAAGGAATGGCTGTTCCCGCCCGGCCCGCATCTGCGGCTGATCGGCGACCTGATGGAGTACTGCACCCGGCGCATCCCCGACTACAAGCCGCTGTCCGTGTCGGGCTATCACATCAGGGAGGCCGGTTCGACCGCCGCCCAAGAGCTGGCGTTCACGCTGGCGGACGGCTTCGGGTATGTCGAGCTCGGCCTGTCCCGCGGCCTGGACGTCGACGTGTTCGGGCCCGGGCTGTCCTTCTTCTTCGACGCGCACATCGACTTCTTCGAGGAGATCGCCAAGTTCCGCGCCGCCCGCCGGATCTGGGCCCGGTGGATGCGGGATACCTACGGCGCGCGCACGGAGAGAGCCCAGTGGCTTCGATTCCATACGCAGACAGCCGGGGTATCCCTGACCGCGCAGCAGCCCGACAACAATGTGGTCAGGACCGCGATCGAGGCGCTGGCGGCCGTGCTGGGCGGCACCAGCTCGCTGCACACCAACGCCCTGGACGAGGTGCTCGCGCTGCCGAGCGAGAAGGCCGCCGAGATCGCGCTGCGGACCCAGCAGGTCATCCTGGAGGAGACCGGGGTCGCCAGCGTCGCTGATCCGCTGGGCGGCTCCTGGTACCTGGAGGCGCTCACTGACCGGCTGGAGGCCGAGGCGGAGGAGACCTTCGCCAGGATCCGCGGGATGAGCCAGGACGGCTCGATGACCAGCGGGATCCTGCGGGGCATCGAGGATGGCTGGTTCATGGCGGAGATCGCCGACGCGTCCTTTGCCTACCAGCAGCAGGT
>JBEKFH010000424.1:0-3897 GCA_050013415.1 Streptosporangiaceae bacterium
GATCACTGCGTTCTGTCGTGGTTGCCGGTCCTGCGCCGGCCAGGATGCCCAGGCCGGCCTCGGCGGCCTCGCCGAGCGCGTCCTCGTCCTCGCGCCGCAGCAGGCCGAGGTCGAAGCCGGCCGCTCCCGCGCCGGAATCCCTGATGACGCCGAACGGAATTTCCGCGGCGGGGCAGTGCACGATGCCGAATGCCTTCGAGGCCCGCAGGACAGTGCCCAGGGCGGCGGCCGTCGTGGCCGCGTCGATCTCGGCGATCCGGTTCAGGCCGCTAGCCGTCGGCACGCTGCCCGCCAGCACGGCGGGCAGCGCGGGCTCGTCGAGCTGCAGCAGCACCAGCGCGCGCGGCACCCGCTTCCTGACGTCGGCGACGTGCGCGGCGATGCCCTCGGCCAGCGACTCAGCCAGGTCGGCCACGGCGGCAGGGTCGGCGAGCGCCGGGTTCTGGCTGCGGGCAAGCTCGATCGTGGCGGCCATCGTCCACGGCCCGCAGACCTGGACCTTGAACACGGTGTCGCAGTCGCCGGCCACTTCCTCCAGGGCGTCCAGGTCACGCTGCAGCAGGCCGTCCGCGTGCCGCAGGTCGCGGCCTGGCCTAGCGGCGAACCGCCAGCCCCGGGTGGTCGTCTCCACGGCCAGGCCGACGAGCAGCGCGGCGGTCCGCCCGGTGAGGTCCGCGCCCGGACCGCGGGCGGGAAGCTCCGGCAGGTGCGGGAACCCGGGCAGCTCGCCGAGCACGACGGCGATGGCCTCCGCAGGGTCGGTGCCCGGCATCGGGCCGACGCCGGTCGCGCTGCCGGGCGGCCACGGAAAGGGCGGCGTTTCCTGACTCACCTGGCTGAGCCTAATAGGGCGGCTCCTCTGGGCCTGGATCAGGCGCGCCAGGGCCCGGCGGCGCTGCGGAAATGCGCGCTCGCCGACCTGGCCAGCGCGGGGCGGCCGGGCCCGGATCCGGCGTTGATCAGGCGCTGTCCGTGGCCGCAGTGGTCGCCCGCGCGGCCCGGTCGGTGCCGGTGATCGTCGCCGAGCCGAGGACCGTGTCGCCGTCGTACAGGACTGCCGCCTGGCCGGGGGCGATGCCGCGGGCCGGCTCGCCCAGGCTGATCCGCAGGCCCTCGCCGTCGGGCCAGGCGGTTGCCGGGTGGGCGGTGCCGTGCGCGCGGAGCTGGACCAGGCAGTCGACCGGACCGGCGGGCGGCGGGCAGCCGGTCCATACCGGGCGCCGTGTCTCGATCTCGCCCGCGTCCAGGGATTCGGCCGGGCCGACCGTGACCGTGCCGGACGCGGGGGAGATGTCCAGGACATACCGCGGCCTGCCGTCCGGTGCCGGGTAGCCGATCCGCAGCCCGCGGCGCTGGCCGATGGTGAAGCCGTACGTGCCGTCGTGACCGCCGAGCACGGCTCCCGCCTCGTCGACGATCTGGCCGGGCGCCTCGCCCAGCCGGTCACGCAGGAACTTCCTGGTGTCGCCGTCGGCGATGAAGCACACGTCGTGGCTGTCCGGCTTGCCCGCGACGGCCAGCCCCCTGGCCGCCGCCTCCCGGCGGACCTCGTCCTTGGTACTGCCGCCGAGCGGGAACATGGCCCGCCGCAGCTGCCCGCTGGTCAGCACGGCGAGCACGTACGACTGGTCCTTGGCCGCGTCCACGCTGCGCACCAGCCGCGGCGCACCGGCTGGCTCGTCCGCCAGGGTGACCTGCCGCGGGCCGGCGTAGGCGGGAGCCTGGGAGGAGCCGCCGGAGGCTGGGGGAACCAGCCGGGCGTGGTGGCCGGTGCAGACCACGTCGAAGCCGAGCGCCACCGCCCGGTCAAGCACCGCGGCGAACTTGATCTTCTCGTTGCAGCGCAGGCACGGGTTGGGAGTGTGCCCGCGCGCGTACTCCTCGACGAAGTCCCGCACCACGTCCTCGCGGAACCGCTCGGCCATGTCCCACACGTAGAACGGGATCCCGATCACGTCCGCCGCCCGCCGGGCGTCCCTGGCGTCCTCCAGCGTGCAGCAGCCGCGGGCGCCGCTGCGGTAGGAGGCCGGGTTCGCGGACAGCGCGAGATGAACGCCAGTGACGTCATGGCCCGCCTCGGCGGCCCTGGCAGCGGCCACCGCCGAGTCGACGCCGCCGGACATGGCAGCGAGCACGCGCAGTCGGTTCATCGCCTACGAGCGTAATCGCCCGGCGGCCCACCGGCGCCGCCGTCGCCCCCCGCGATCCAGCGTCATGCGGCGCCCGCGCCCCCCGGAGGCCAGTCCCCGCGCCCCGGCGGCGCCCGCGCCCCCCGGAGGCCAGTCCCCGCGCCCCGGCGGCGCCCGCGCCCCCCCGGGGGCCAGTCCCCGCGCCAGCGTCATCAGCATCCGCACCGCCCCTGACGCCGGGCCAGCTTCGTCCGCGGCAGATTCCTTGATCGTGGAAATAAGGGGTAGCCCCGCCAGCCCTTTGTTTCCGTGATCAAGAAACAGGCGGTAGCCCGGGTTCAGCGGGCGGCGGCGCGGCGAGCGCGCTCGACGACCTCCCCGATCACCGCGGCGAGGGCATCCACGTCCTGCTGGGTGGACGTATGGCCGAGCGAGAACCGCAGTGAGCCGCGGGCTCTGGCCTCGTCGGCGCCCATCGCCAGCAGCACGTGGCTTGGCTGGGCCACGCCCGCCGTGCAGGCCGAGCCGGTGGAGCAGGAGATGCCCCTGGCGTCGAGCAGCATCAGCAGCGCGTCGCCCTCACAGCCGGGAAACGAGAAATGCGCGTTGCCGGGCAGCCGGCCCGGTCCCGGCGGCGAGCCGTTCAGCAGCGCGTCTGGCACCTGGGCGAGCACTCGCGCGACCAGGTCGTCCCGCAGCGCCGCCACCCGTTTCGCCTCGTCGTCGGCGCGCATCCGCGAGATCTCCACCGCGGTGGCGAAGGCCCTGATCGCCGGGGCGTCGAGGGTGCCGGACCGCACGTCCCCCTCCTGGCCGCCGCCATGCAGGACCGGCGTCAGATCCGTGCCCCGCCGCAGCAGCAGCGCGCCCGCGCCGACTGGCCCGCCGATCTTGTGCCCGGTGATGGTCAGGGCGGTGGCCCCGCTGCCGGCCAGGCTGACCGGCAGCTGGCCTGCCGCCTGGACGGCGTCGCTGTGGAAAGGTATCTGGTAGTCACGGGCGACGGCCGCCAGCTCGGCTATCGGCTGCACCGTTCCGACCTCGTTGTTCGCCCACATGACGCTGACCAGCGCCACGCCGCCCGGGTCGCGGGCGATGAACTCGCGCAGCACCTCCGGGCTGAGCGCTCCGGCGGCGTCGACCGGGAGCCAGCACGCATCGGCTCCCTCGTGGTCGGCCAGCCAGCCGACGGAATCCAGGACCGCGTGGTGCTCCACCGAGGTCGCCAGCACCCGCCGGAATTCCCGGCTGGCGTCGCGCCGCGCCCAGAACAGTCCCTTGACTGCCAGGTTGTCCGCCTCCGTGCCGCCGCTGGTGAAGACCACCTCGCTCGGCCTCGCGCCGTAGGCCTCGGCAATCTGCTCACGCGATTCCTCGACCACGCGGCGGGCCCGGCGGCCCTGGTTGTGCAGCGACGAGGGGTTGCCGAGCTGGGCCAGTTCCTCGGTCATCGCCGAAATGGCCTCGGGCAGCATCGGCGTGGTCGCCGCATGATCGAGGTACACGACAGTGTCGCCCGCTGACCGGCGGTCGCTGGCGTTCTCGGGATAAACCATGACCGCCTCAGCCTAGTCGGACCTGCCGCGCTGACGGCCAGCTAACTGACCGGCCAGCCAGGCTGGCCTCGCCCCTCGCCCCTCGCGCCGGCTGGCCCCTTGCGCAGGCCTGGCCGACGCGCTGGTCAGCCGGCCGACCGCTGCTGTATGCCGTCGATCAGCTGCGGGACTACCGAGAACAGGTCACCGACGACGCCGAAGTCGGCCAGTTC
>JBEKFH010000425.1:0-3834 GCA_050013415.1 Streptosporangiaceae bacterium
TACAGGGCGTAGAGCGCGCCGTAGGGCCGCCCGTCGACGCGGGACAGGCTGAGCGTGATCGTGTGCAGCCCGGGCAGCGCGGACCAGATCAGGTCGTCGAAGCGGCCGGACTCGCCGGTGGCCATCATCACCGTCCGGCCCGAGCGCATCAGCTCGCCGACCATGCTGGTCGCCAGGTCGGCGGTGCGGCCGCGCAGCCTGGCGGGCAGCCCGTCCATGCTCACCAGCCGCAGCCTGTCGTCCTCGATGAGCACGAAACCGCCAGCATCCGCCCTGGTCAGCTCACGCAGGCTGGCCGCGATCCGGTCGAGCACCGCCGGCAGCTCCCGGTGAGCGTTCATGTCGGCGACCACGTCACCGAGCCTGCGCACGACCCTGGCTCGTTCTGCCATGGAATGCCTGACCGCGTGGTCCTCGCCGGTCTGGTGGCAGACGCTCACCCAGCCGGTCATTGCGTCGCCGCTGATCAGGGCGCTGGTGTCGATCCGCAAATCCAGCATGCCGCCGTCCTTGCGGATCCGGCGGGTGACCAGGGAGACCTCGCCGCCGCCGCGGACCCGCTCCAGGACCGCGTTGTGCTCCGCGCTCAGCCCCTCCGGGATGATCGGCGGCTGCTGGCCGGTGACCTCGGCGGCGGTCCACCCGAAGAGGCGCTCCGCCGCCGGGTTCCACAGCAGCACGGTTCGGTCGGCGGACAGGGCCATGATCGCGTCAGGGGCGGAATTGATGACAGCGCTCGCCGCCGCGCCCACGCGGTCCCGGCCGCCCGTTACCGCGGATCTCCGCCCCACGACCTCATAATCGCACTGCCGCGGCGCGCTGCCCATCATCGCACCGCCGCGGCGCGCTGCCCAGGATCCAGGCCGCCGCCCGCCGGCGGCCGCCTGAACCGGGCGGGCGCGGCCGCCTGAACCGGACGGGTGCCAACGGCGGAACCGGGCGGTGCCGAGGGCGGAACCGGGCGGTGCCGAGGGCGGAACCGGGCGGTGCCGAGGGCGGAACCGGGCGGGCGCCGGCGGCCGGCGGAACCGGGCGGGTCTGCCGCGCGTCGAACCGGCATGACGACGACCATGTCACTGGCCCGGACCGGACTGCGGTCCATCCTGATCGCCGCGTTCTGCACGGCTGCCGCCACCGCCTGCGGCAGCGGCCACCCGGCCGGCGGGGGCGCGGCAGCGACCGCCCATCCCGCCAGGGTTTCCCTTGTCATCCAGGTGACCGGGACCGGCGCCAGGCCGGTGCACTGGACGCTCCGGTGCGATCCGGCCGGCGGCACTCACCCTGACCCGCAGGCAGCCTGCGCTGCGCTGCTGCACGCGAAGAGCCCGTTCGCCGCGGTCCCGGCGCACGAGATGTGCCCGATGATCCCGGCCGGCACGAAGGTCGCCACCGTCCGGGGCAGCTGGTTCGGCAGGCACGTCGACAGCAGCTTCAACCGGAGCGGGTGCGGCCTGCCCCGGTGGGACAAGGTCGGGCAGATCTTCAACTGACCGGCACCGGCCGCCGGGCGCGCCGGCCGCCGGGCACATCGGCCGCCGGGCACATCGGCCGCCGGGCACATCGGCCGCCGTGCGCGCCGGCCGCCGTGCGCTGGGCGCCGGGGACCGCGCCCGGGACCCGGCGCCCGCTACTTGAGCAGCCGGGACAGCCGGCGGTCGGCCAGCGGCTTGCCGCCGGTCTGGCACGTCGGGCAGTACTGCAGCGCGGAGTCGGCGAACGAGACCTCGCGGACCGTGTCCCCGCACGCCGGGCACGGCTGGCCGCCCCGGCCGTGCACGCGCAGCCCGGCCTTCTTCTCCTTCTTCAGGTCCCCGGCGGCGAGGCCCTCCGACCGGGCGATCGCGTCCCGCAGGGTGCCGACGATCACCGCGTGCAGGTCGGCCACCTCAGCGCCCGACAGGCTCGCGGCGAGCCGGAACGGCGACATCCTGGCGGCATGCAGGACCTCGTCGGAATAAGCATTGCCGATGCCGGCGATGATCCTCTGGTCCCGCAGCACGCCCTTGATCTGCGTTCTGCGTCCGGACAGTATCCTGGCCAGCGCATCCGGAGTGAACGACGGGTCGAGCGGATCGGGCCCCAGTGCCGCGATGCCGGGAACGGCCGCCGGATCGGCGACCAGGTAGACCGCGAGCCGCTTGCGCGTCCCTGCCTCGGTCAGGTCGAATCCCGCCCCGTCACGGAACCGGAGCCGGAACGCCAGCGGTCCCCGGCCGGGACGGGGCGGCTCGGCGGGCAGCTCGTTACGCCAGCGCAGCCAGCCTGCCCGGGCCAGGTGCGTGATCAGGTGCAGCGGCGGATCGCCCGGATCGCGCTGCGTCACCAGGTCGAGGAACTTGCCGTGGCGCCCGGTCCCCGTGACCGTCCGGCCGCCCAGCGCGGTGAGCGCGGGATCGTAGGTCTTCAGCACGGCGATCTCCGCGACGTCGGCCCGGTCGATGACGCGCCCGACGGCCCGCTCGCGCAGATCGGCCGCGAGTGCCTCTACCTCGGGAAGTTCCGGCACGCGTCCCATTCTGCCCTGCGCAGGCGGATGGGTGGCCCTGGCCGGTTCCCCGGCGTCAGGTCGCCGCCGCGGTAAGCCGCCCGGTCAGCTCCGCCTTGATCGCCGGGCGGGAGGCGAAGACGAGCAGGAAGAGCGCCTCGCGCGCCAGCCGCTGGGCATGCTGCCCGGCCATGATCGCGCTGCTGCCCTGGGTGGCCACGAGGGCCGCGGCGGCGCGCATGGCGAGATCCGAGGCGGCGGCCCGGGCGGCCGGCAGCTGACCGGGGGCTGCCGCGTCGAGCGCCGTCCGCCGGCTGGCGAGCTCCCCGTCCAGCGGGCTGGCGCCGATGAGCGCGCAGCAGCGGGCCGCCACACCGAGCGCCAGCGAGCCGTTGATCCGCAGGCCCATCGCGTCGCGCGCCAGCCAGTCACGGTGCGGCAGCACGGCAGTGACCCGGTCAGCGGGCATCGGATGGCCGTCGAACCGCAGGGCCACGGTGCGGCTCGCGTTGACGGCCACCAGCCGGAGCGGCTCAGCCGACAGGGTGCGGCCCGGCGCGGCCGGCAGCAGCGCCGTCACGACGTTGTCCCGCTCGTCCCGCGCCGCGGTATGGAGCGTGTCGACGAGGCCCCATCCGGTCACCCACGGCGAGGTCCCGTGCAGCGTGTACCCGCCGGCCGCGGGCGTGGCGCGCAGCAGCGGGGGACCGGGCAGCGCGCCGCCCAGGGCAACCCCGGAGCGGCGGGCGCCGCGGCAGAGCGGGCCGAGCCATTCGGCGCGCAGCCGCCCGCCGGCGGCATCCGCGGCCCGCACCGCGCCGTGATGCTGCAGCCAGACGAACGTCGTGGCCAGGCACCCGCTGGCCAGGATCTCGATCACCGGGCACGCCGCTGCCGCGTCCAGGCCTGCCCCGCCCGCCGCAGGCGGGCCGGCCAGGCCGTAGAAGCCCTCGGCCGCCAGCAGATCCAGGTGACTGGCCGGCACCCGGTCGCTGGCATCGGTGCCCATCGCGGCGGGGAAGAGCACGTCGGCGGCGATCTGCCGGGCCCGCTCCCGCATCGCCGCCGGACCGCTCACCCGACCACTATGCCAGCGCGCAAGTGACAGGGGACGGGCCGGCGCCTAGGCTGCGGCCAGCGCATCATGCCGGGAAAGGCCGGGCACGGCCGGGCACGGCCGGGGAAGGAAGCCAGGGCATCATGCGGGGAAGGAAGGGAGAGACGGGGCGAGGAGGTGTGGGCGAGGAGGGATTTGAACCCTCACGTCCTTTCGGACACACGGACCTGAACCGTGCGCGTCTGCCGTTCCGCCACCCGCCCTGGGCGAGGGAGTCAGGTTAGCACGTCCT
>JBEKFH010000426.1:0-3833 GCA_050013415.1 Streptosporangiaceae bacterium
TCGGTGCCGAGCGCCTCGTCGATCCGCTCGGTGTTGATCCGCTTGCCGATCCGCTCCTCCATCCACATCCTGGCGCCGCCCGCGCCGCAGCAGAACCCGCGTTCCTTGCACCGGTGCATTTCCTGCGCCCGGACACCCGGCACCTTCTCCATGATCTCCCGGGGCGCGGTGAACACCTTGTTGTGCCTGCCGAGGAAGCACGGGTCGTGGTAGGTGATCTTCTCCTCGACAGGCGTCACCGGGGTCAGCCTGCCGTCGGCGACCAGCCGGGCCAGCAGCTGGGTGTGGTGCATGACCTCGTAGTTGCCGCCTAGCTGCGGGTACTCGTTCGCGATGGCGTTGAAGCAGTGCGGGCAGCTCGCGACGATCTTGCGGACGCCCGCGTCGTTCAGCGTCTCGATGTTCTGCTGCGCGAGCATGCTGAACACGAACTCGTTGCCCATCCGGCGGGCCGGGTCGCCGGTGCACGTCTCGGCCGGCCCGAGGATGGCGAAGCTCACCCCCGCGGTGTGCAGCAGCTCGGCGATCGCCCGGGTGGTCTTCCTCGCCCGGTCCTCCAGCGCGCCCGCGCAGCCGACCCAGAACAGGTACTCCACGTCGTCGCCGATCGGGCCGTCCACGACGGGCACGTCGAAGCCGAGGCCGGCGGTCCACTCCAGCCGCTGCATCTCGCCCATGCCCCACGGGTTGCCTTTGTTCTCCAGGTTCTTCAGCATCGAGGCGGCCTCCGGCGGGAAGGCGGACTCGATCAGCACCTGGTGCCTGCGCATGTCGGTGATGTGGTCGATGTGCTCGATGTCGACCGGGCACTCCTGCACGCAGGCCCCGCAGTTGGTGCAGGACCAGAGCACGTCCGGGTCGATGACGCCGTGCGAAGCCGAGTCACCGACAAGAGGGCGTTCTGCTTCCTTTTTAACGGATTCCGGCAGCTGATCCCGCGCCAGTGCCGAATCGGCCAGCAGGTACGGCGCCTTTGCGAGCGCGTGGTCGCGCAGGTCCATGATGAGCATCTTCGGGGAAAGCGGCTTGCCCGTCGCCCAGGCCGGGCACTGCGACTGGCAGCGCCCGCACTCGGTGCAGGTGGCCATGTCGAGCATCCCTTTCCAGGTGAAATCCTCGATCTTGCCGCGGCCGAAGATGTCGGTGTCAGGATCGGCCTCCTCGAAGTCGAGCAGCTTGCCGCCGGAGCGCATCGGCTGCAGGGCGCGCAGTCCGTCCGGGCGCCGGGAGAAGAGCACGTTCAGCGGGGCGAGGCCGATGTGCAGGTGCTTGGAGTAGGTGACGAACACGGCGAAGCCGAGCACCACGGCGAGCTGGGCGAGGAGGCCGGCCGTCTCGATTCCGCCGTTGACGCCGCGGCCCAGCGGGTGCAGCCAGTGCCCGACGACCTGCGAGGCGAACGCGCCGTGGGGGTAAGGGAAGTCCCCCGTGTTGATCTGCGCGCCGCGGTACAGCAGCAGCGTCGCGATCACGAGGAAGATCATCAGCAGCACGAACCACGCGGCGCCGGTGTGCGACCCGGCGAACCGGGACCGGCGGCCCTCCCGCTTCGGATCGGCGCGCAGCCGGATCACCGCGAAGGTGGCGATGCCGGCCAGCACCGCCACGGCGAAGAGGTCCTCGCCGAACCCGACCCATGCCCAGTGCCCGATGCCGGGAATCGCGAAGGTCTTGCGGAACAGATCCCCGTAGGCCTCGATGATGGTCAGCAGCAGGACGATGAATCCCCAGAAAGTGAACGCGTGCGCGGCGCCCGGCACCGACCACTGGAGCAGCTTGCGCTGGCCGATCACCTCGGTGAGCTGCGTTTCCGCTCCCCGGCCCGGGTGCTCCCTGAGCGACTCGAAGCGCTCAGGCGCGGGCTGGCCGGTCCCGGCCAGGCGCCGCAGCCACCACAGCCGGCGGCCCGCGAACGCGAACGCGATCACCGTCAGGGCCAGTCCGATGATGATGCGCAGGGCCACGAGGGACCTCCCGGTGCGGCGTCGGGCCAGTCGGCGCCGGGCACGGCGCCGGGGCCAGCGTACGCCGCGATCCGGACCCGCTACCCGGAGGTGATGGATACCCTTGCCTGGCGCTGGTAGCCGGCCTGGGGGCCTCTTTCCCAGGGCACGGATTTTCCCAGGGCACAGATCTTACCGGGCACATGTTGACCCGGGCACAGGCACACGGATCCCAGGAACTGGCACCCGATGACGGATCGTGAGGTGGCACGGCCGCTGAAGCGCGGCAGGGATGCCGCCGCCCGGCTCGCCAGGCGAGGCCGCCTGGCGCTGCTGGCCGGCTCGGTAACCGTGCTGGTGACCGCGAGCCTGGCCGGCAGCGCGCTGGCGTTTCTCAGCAAGGAGGCATGCCGGGCGGGTGCCTGGAACATCGGCATCGAGCAATACCAGGCGCACTGCTACACCGACATCTATCCGCTGTACTTCACCGAGGGCCTGTCGGCGGGCAAGGTCCCCTACCTCGGCCACCACGTCGAGTACCCGGTAATGATCGGCGCGGCGATGCAGGCGGCCGGCTGGCTGGTCGCCCCGATCAGCGACGCGTTCACCAGGGGCCGCGAGTTCTACGACGTGACCGTGGTCCTGCTCACGATCTTCGCGGTGGCGGCCGTGCTGGCGACGGCGTATCTGGCCGGCCCGGCCCGCAGATGGACGGCGCTGCTGGTGGCGCTGTCGCCGGCGCTGATCCTGGCGGCGTTCATCAACTGGGACCTGATCGCGATGAGCCTGGCCATGCTGGGCATGGCCGCGTGGGCGGGCCGCCGCGGCGTGCTGGCCGGCGTGCTGCTCGGCCTGGCCGTAGCCACCAAGTTCTACCCGGTGTTCCTGCTCGGCCCGTTGTTCCTGCTCTGCCTGCGGGCCGGCCGGCTCCGGGCCTTCTGGGTGACGGCCGGGTCAGCGACGGCAGCCTGGCTCGCCGTCAACCTGCCGGTGGCCATCGTCGCCCCGGCAGGCTGGTCCACCTTCTACCGGTTCAATGCGAGCCGGGGCGCTGACTGGGGATCCATCTGGTATTTCTTCGAGACCGAGCACTGGCCCGGCGTGGGCAGCATGCCGCTGGGCACCCTCAACGCGGTGTCACTCCTGCTGTTCGCGATCGCCTGCGCGGCGATCGCCGCGCTCGCCCTCGCCGCGCCGCGCCGCCCCCGCCTGCCGCAGCTGTACTTCCTGGTCATCGCCGCATTCCTGCTCTTCAACAAGGTGTGGTCGCCGCAGTACGTGATCTGGCTGGCGCCGCTGGTGGTGCTGGCCCGGCCACGGCTGGGCGCCTATGTGCTCTGGCAGGCCGCGGAGGTCGGCTACTTCTTCGCGATCTGGGCCTACCTGATCACGATCATCACCGGGCACGACTCTGCCGGCGGCATCGGGACCGGGCTGTACTTCGCTGCCGTGCTGGCCAGGTTCGCCGCGGTCGTGCTGCTTGCCGCGCTGGTGGTCAGCGACATCCTGCATCCCCAGGCCGACGTGGTGCGCCGCGATGGCGACGACGACCCGGCCGGCGGCGTGCTGTCCGGCGCACCGGACCGGTTCGCGCTGAGGCTGGGACTGCGGCCGGGGCTGAGGCCGGAAGCAGCCCGGCAGGACGGGAATGCTGCGGGGCTCCGTAAAGTTGACTGAGTTAGACTCAAGTCATTTGCAAGGACAACCGTAGCGTGGCAAACTTGCGTCGCTGGGACTCAACTTAACCACGCCGACACACACAAGGACTCAATCATGGCACGAGCGGTAGGGATCGACCTGGGGACGACCAACTCCGTCGTCGCGGTTCTCGAGGGCGGCGAGCCCGCGGTCATCGCGAACGCGGAGGGCTCGCGGACCACGCCGTCCGTC
>JBEKFH010000427.1:0-3825 GCA_050013415.1 Streptosporangiaceae bacterium
ACGGCACCTGGAAGACCGCGATCGAGGTGCCCGGAACCGCCGCCCTGAACGCCGGCGGCAACGCCTTGGGCTACTCGGTGTCGTGCCCGTCGGCGGGGAACTGCGCCGCCGGCGGCTACTACAAGGACATCTCGGGCAACTACCAGGCGTTCGTGGCCAGCGAGGTGAACGGCACCTGGAAGACCGCGATCAAGGTGCCCGGAACCGCCGCCCTGAACAAGGGCGGCAACGCCGGGATCACCTCGGTGTCGTGCGGGACGGCGGGGAACTGCGCCGCCGGCGGCTTCTACGAGGATGTCTCGGTCCACGGCCAGGCGTTCGTGGCCAGCGAGGTGAACGGCACCTGGAAAGCCGCGGTCGAGGTGCCCGGAACCGCCGCCCTGAACGCCGGCGGCGACGCCGCCGTCTACTCGGTGTCGTGCGCCTCGGCGGGGAAGTGCGCCGCCGACGGCGAGTACTCCGCCAGCACCGGCAATTACCAGGCGTTCGTCACCAGCCCCTAGGCATTGCCCCGCGGCGAGCCGCCAGCCCGCAGCTGGGCGTCCGATCCTGGGAGCGGAATGGGAGCGGACAGCGTCCGGCAGGCCCGGTCAGACGCGCTCGCCCGCACTGGTCAAAGGCCGCTGACCTGGGTAGACGAGCCTGAGCAGGCGGCTTTGTACTCAGGCGCGCTCCTGTGGTTGCCGGGGCGCTGCGCGACCTCGATGGCATCAGCGCCTGACGCCGGGCAAGCCAAGGTAGTCGGCCAGCCACGGCCCGGTCACGCTGACCGCGTCACGCGCGACCTCGGCGGGCGTCCCGGCCGCGAGGACGCGGCCTCCGTCCGGGCCGCCGCCCGGTCCCATATCGATGAGGTAGTCGGCTGCTGCCAGCAAGTCGAGGTCGTGATCGATGACGATGATCGTCGCTCCGGCGTCAATCAGCCGGTCGAGGACGCTCACCAGCGTGGCGACGTCGAGCGGGTGCAAGCCTGTGGTCGGCTCGTCGAGCACGTACAGCGCACCGCGCTGGCTGCTGCGCAGCCTGGAGGCGATCTTGAGGCGCTGCGACTCGCCGCCAGAGAGCGACGGAGTAGGCTCGCCCAGCCTCAGGTAGCCGAGGCCGACGTCACTGACGGGCCGCAGTGCCGCGGTGATCGGCGGCCTGCCGGCGAACCGCTCGACGGCATCGTGCACGCTCAGGCCAAGCACGTCGGCTATGGTCAGGCCGTCGACCTGGACCGCCAGAACCGCGTCGTTGAAGCGCGCGCCGTGACAGGCCGGGCAGCCGACGGTGATGTCCGGCAGGTACTGCACGTCGAGGTCGAGGTGCCCGAGACCGCGGCAGACCGGGCACTGGCCCGCGCGGGTGTTGAACGAGAAATGGCCGGGCTTCCAGCGCCGCCGCCGCGCGTACGCGGACGCGGCGAAAAGGCTCCGGATGTGATCGAACGCCCCGCAGTAGGTTGCCGGAGTTGACCGTGCGTTCTGCCCGATCGGCGAGGCGTCAACCTGGACAACCTGCCGGATGCCGCGGAGGTTCAGGCGGCGGACGTGGCCCGGCTCCGGCGAGCCGGCCAGGCGTGCCCGCGCGGCGGGGACGAGGCTATCCAGCACCAGGGCGGTCTTGCCTGCCCCGGACGGGCCGGCCACCGCGGTGATGCGGTTCACCGGAAACTCGGCGGTGAGGTCGTGCAGGTTGTACAGGTCGGCGATCTCGATGGCGATCCGCGCAGTGCCAGCCGGGCGCTCGGGCCGGTCACCCGGAACGCCGGGCGCGCCGGCCAGGAAGGGGCCGATGACCGATCGAGGGTCGGACTCAAGCTGGCCGGGGGTGCCCGCGGCGATCACGTGGCCGCCGCGCGCCCCGGCCCCGGGGCCGAGCTCGATGACCCAGTCGGCGGATCGGATGAGCTCCCGCTCGTGCTCGACCAGGATCACCGAATTGCCGTTCCCGGCCAGAGCGGAGATCGTCGCGTGCAACCCGGTGACGTTGCTGGGATGCAGCCCGACCGACGGCTCGTCCAGCACGTAGAGCATGCCGGTGGTGCTCGCACGGACGGTTGAGGTCAGCTCGATCCGCTGCCGTTCACCGGTCGACAGCGAGGCGCCGGCCCGGTCGAGGGTGAGGTAGCTCAGGCCGACGCCGAGCAGCGGCGTGAGCGCGCCGGTCAACTCTGCGAGCAGCCCGGTGGTCACCCGGCTGAGCTCGGCGGGAAGCCCAGCCGGGAGGCTCACCGTGAAGCCCCGTAGCCCGTCGAGGCTGAGCATGCTGATCTCGGCGATGTTCCGGCCGCCGAGCTGCGAAGCCAGTGCTTCGGGCCGCAGCCGGGTGCCGTGGCATACCGAGCAGGTGCGGGTGATGACGAAACGCTGCACCAGGCGGCGAGTTCGCTCGTTGTCACTGCGCAGCGACCGCTCGACTGCGGCGACGGCATTGTCATAGTTCACCGACAGCTGCACGGTCCGCTCGCCCCGGCCCGAGTGCAACGTCACCTGCCGCTGCACGGGGGCGCCGTGCAGCACGATCTCGCGCTCGCGCTCGGTGAGGGAGCCATACGGGACGTCGAGGCGGACTCCGAGCTCGCCGGCGGCATACATCGACAGCCGCCGGCCGCCGGAGTTCCACGGCAGCACTGCTCCCTCCTCGATCGTCTTGCCCGGGTCGGGCACCAGGGCGGCCTCGTCGACCTCTGACCGCACGCCCAGGCCCTGGCAGGCCGGGCACGCGCCGTAGGAGTTGAAGGCGAAGGACTCGGCACTGGGGTGCTCGAAGCGCGCACCGCAGACCGGGCAGACGATCTCCTCGGCAAACGCCGCGACCGACGGCCCGACGCGGTGGCCGTTCGGGCACAGGTGCGAGCCCAGCCGCGACATCATCAGCCGCAGCACGTTCAGGACTTCCGACATCGTCCCGACGGTGCTGCGCGGTCCCGGAACCGGCGGCCGCTGCCGCAGGGCAAGCGCCGGCGGCAGGTGCTCGATCCGGTCCACGTCCGGGCGCTGGGCCTGGGTCAGCCGGCGGCGGCTGTAGGTGCTCAGGCCGGACAGGTACCGCTGCATGCCCTCGGCGTACAAGGTGCCGATGGCCAGCGACGTCTTGCCCGACCCGGACACGCCGACGATCGCGACGATGCGCCACAACGGCACGTCGACGTCGACGTCGCGCAGGTTGTTGTGCCGGGCGCCGCGGACGACGATGGCATCGGGCAGCGTCACGGGCACGGATCGGTCAGCCGCCACGTCACCTACCTAAGCAGAGTGGCGCTCGCGCCGGGACCGGCGGCCGTCGTCCAGGCGAGCGCGGCGGCGGACGGAAGTAAACGTACCCCTTTGCTTGCTCTAGACCCAGTAAACGCGGACTGCCACTATGAGGGCTGAAGGCGGTGAGGTGTCGTCGCCCGCGGCTGCCGTCGCGGTTCCAGCGGAAGGGTAGGTGGCGGCTAGGTGCGCGTGCTGAAGCCTGTCACGTTCATGGTCGTGTTCCTCAGTGTTCCGCTGCTGGTCGTCGCCGGGATGGCACCCACGGCGTCATCGGCCGGCCTGCCGGGACCTCTCGGGGCGGCAGCCATGGTGGGTACCGCGATCGAGGTGCCCGGCACCGCCGCCCTGAACGCCGGCGGCAACGCCGGGGTCTACTCGGTGTCGTGCGCGTCGGCGGGGAACTGCGCCGCCGGCGGTTACTACAAGGACAGGTCGGGCAACTACCAGGCGTTCGTGGGCAGCGAGGTGAACGGCACCTGGAAGACCGCGATCGAGGTGCCCGGCACCGCCGCCCTGAACGCCGGCGGCAACGCCGGGGTCTACTCGGTGTCGTGCGCGTCGGCGGGGAACTGCGCCGCCGGCG
>JBEKFH010000428.1:0-3819 GCA_050013415.1 Streptosporangiaceae bacterium
GATCTCCTGCTCGAGTGGCACCAGCACCCCGCCGCCCGCGTAGGCGCGGGACTTCATGTTCGGCTGGCACAGCTGCGTCGCCTCGAAGTCCTGCACGTTGACCCGGTGGAACAGCTCGACCGTGTCCGATACGTCGTAGGCGGCGATCGTCTCCGGCGGGAACAGCCACTCGCAGGTCACGGTGGTGAGCTCCGGGCTCACCGCCTGGAACCGGTGCACGACGGCGTGGTCGGGCAGCAGGGACAGGAAGCAGTTGGGCCGCAGCACCATGCCGTAGTACCGGCGCTCGTCGCGCTCGGTCAGGCCGGGCAGCCGGGGCAGCGCCGCCTGCCCGCTGACCGAGAACGAGGCCTTGTCGTCGGCGAAGTGATATCCCTCGGCCACATAACCGAGAATGCTGGAGATGTCGCGGAACTGCGGCAGCGTGTCCACCAGCTCGGGGTGGATGGTGGAGCAGTGGTAGCACTCCTGGAAGTTCTCCTGGATGATCTTCCAGTTGGCCGCCACCGAGTACTCGATCCGCCGGCCCGCCACCAGCCCGGCCAGGTCATATCGGAGAAACTTGGCCCGGTCCCGGTCGAGCCGGTAGTCCAGCTGCCGCCACAGGAGCTCATCCAGCGGCGGCGGGTCGGCCGCCAGGCTCACCCACACCAGCCCGTGGAACTCGGCCAGCTGGACCGGGTGCAGCCCGAGGTCGGCCTTGTTGGCGGCGGCCATCGTGTTCCAGTTGGGCGCGCTCATCAGGCTGCCGTCGAGCCGGTAGGTCCAGGCGTGGTACCGGCAGCGGATCGACCGGCCGGTGTCGCCGCTGTCGGCCGCGCACAGCGTGGCGCCGCGATGGCGGCAGACGTTAAGGAAGGCCCGCAGGCGCTGATCGCGGCCGCGGACGACGATCACGTTCTCGTTCCCGACCGTGACCCGGACGAAGCGGCCCGGGGTCGGCGCATCCTGCGCCCGGCACACGTACTGCCACTGCCGGGAGAAGATGTTGCGCTGTTCCAGCTCGAAGATCGCGGGGTCGGTGTAGTACCGGCCCGGCAGGGTCGGCATGAAGACGCCAACCGGGGAGGGGGCGGAGGCCGAGGACGGAGCGGTGGTCATGAGCTGTCTCCAGGCAGACGGTGCGCCAGCTCCCGCTCAGGAGCGGCCGGGGCGGCCGCGGCGGCCGCGGCGCCCGGAGCGCCCAGACCGCCCAGACCGCCCGGAGCGGCGCGGGCAGCGCGGGTGAAGAGGAAGTCCGTCGGGAAGCCGGGATCGCTGATGGCCGGGCGGTCGAGGGTGAACGAGCCGATCTCGTAGCCGGTCTCCCCGTCGATCGCCAGGTCGCCGAGGATGTGCCCGAGCAAGGGGGCGAACTTCGCGGCGTGCCCGGCGCCGATGCACAGGCTGACATGGGGGTAGCCGGGAACGGTGTCGACGACGAAGTTCCGATCCGGGGTCAGGTCGTACACGCAGGTCTTGCTGACCAGCTCGGGGCCGACCGCGCTGGGCAGGTACCGGGCCAGGAACGCGGCGTTCTCGGCCGTCTGCTCAGCATTCGGTGCGAACGAGCGGGTCTCTTGGGTGACGTACCGGCCGGACATGTCGCGCCCCAGCTTCACCCCCGCCTCCCCGTACACCGGGAAGCCGTAGTAGGTCTGCTCCGCGCCGTCGAAGATCGCGCCGTGGAAGATCCAGACCGGGAACTGCGCGGGGGCGAAGGGCCGCAGGTCCGGTGCGGCGAAGTAGCTGACCTGCTCCTGGGTGAGGGTCAGGTGGATGTCCAGCCCCAGGTCGGCGGCGAGCGGCGCCGTCCACGACCCGGCGCAGATGGTGAGCGTCCGAGCCCTGAACACCTCGTCGTCAGTGCGGACGCAGACGTGCCCGGCGGCGGCATCGATCGAGCGGACCGGCGTCTGGTCGAGGAAGGTCACGCCGAGCGCGCGGGCCCGCGAGATATGGGCCGAGTTGGCCCGGCGGATGTCGAGCAGGCCGGATTCCGCCTGGTAGAGGGCGATCGTCTCGGCGCCGAGGCGCCACTGCGGCCAGCGCGCCGCCACCTCGGTTCCGTCCATCACCTGGTAGGAGTGTCCCTGCTCGGCCAGCGAGCGCGCATAGCCGCCGATCTCGGCCTCGCCGCCGCCATCATTCGGCGCCAGATTAAGGCCGCCGGTCACGGTCAGCAGCCCCAGACCGGTCTCCGCCTCGAGCGCGCGCACGTGGTCGAAGGCCGCTCTGGTCAGGGACGCGTACTCGGCCGTGTGATACGAGTGCCGGATGATCCGGGAGTGGTCCTCCGACGCGCCGTTCTCGTGACCGAGCCGGTACTGCTCAAGCGCCAGGACGTTCGTGCCGCCGCGCCGGGCAATCCAGTAGGCGGCCGCACTGCCGATGCCGCCCACGCCGAGCACGATGTGCTCGTAAGTGCTGTTCAACCGGGCGTCCTCCCGCAGGTCAGGCTGGCTGCCAGTTTGTCAACCGTTCGCCGCCGGGTCATCCGGCACGGCGTCGCGGATTGCGGGCCGCCTCTTCGACATCTGTAGGAACGGCCCCGGCCGGCCGCGACGGGGCGCCGTGCAGTTCGTGCAGGCGCAGCGCGAGGTGGGCCAGCAGCCGGTCCCGGCCGTCGCGCAGGCTCAGCCCGGAGATCTGCTCGATCCGGCTCAGCCGGTAATACAACGTGGTGCGGTGAATATGGAGCAGCGCCGCGGTGCGCTGCGCCTCGCCCGCGCAGTCGAGGAAAGCGCTCAGCGTGGGCAGGAACACCGACGCGGCGGGATCGGCCAGCAGCCGGGCCACCCCCGCGGGCAGCAGCGCGTCCGCCCACAGCTGGCGCGGGAACTGCGCCAGCAGGGCGTCCGCGCTCAGCTCGGTCCAGCAGGCCACGCCGCTGCCGTCCAGGGTCGACAGCGCGATGTCGGCCTGCCGCCGGGCGGCGGGCAGCTCGTCCATCCCCGGCACCGGGCCGCCGACGCCGACCCGCCAGCTTCCCGCCTGGCCGAGGTCATCGGCCAGCGCGCGCACCGTCTGGTCCAGGCACTCGCCCGACGAGCCGACCCGGCTGACGATCGCGACCACTCGCCCCGGCCACGACGTGCTCAGCACCCGCAGCCCAGGATGCTCGCGCGCGGCCCGGTCGACGTCGCCCAGGGGAGCCCCGGGCAACTCGCCGCCGCGCCGGACCAGCAGCACCGCCACCGGCCCGACGCCGGCCAGCAGCCCCCGGTCGACCGCCTCCTCCCAGGCCACCCGTCTGACCGCCGCGTCGCCGCCGAGCAGCCGCTCGACTAGGTCCTGGCGGAGCGCGCGATCGCGCTCGGTGCCGAGCAGCCGGCCGCGCAGCAGCACGCCGATCTCGGCCGCGGTGCGCTCGCAGTCCGCCAATTGCCCGGCCGCGATCTCGCCGAACCGATCCGTGACCCAGACGAAGCCGAGCAGCAGTCCCTGGCAGCGAACCGGCACGCATAGCCGCTGCCACAGCTCCAGCTCCGGGTTCGCGGGCACGTAGCCGGGACCCGTCAGCCGGGCGAGCTCATCGGGCCGGACGTCCTCCGGCCGGGTTCTGCGGTGCAGCAGCGACCACACCCGGGCCGGGTCGGCATCGCCGAAGTCCTCGCTCGCCGCCACCAGCCGCAGGGCCCGGTCATCGACGAGGACCGCGCGCCCGAGCCGGGCGGCCAGCCCGTCCACGAGGGCCTGAATCTGCTCGACGCTCATTAGCTCACCTTGAGCGCGCCGTGTTAGATGTCAAGATCAAGCGTGTTACGGCTGGTTACAGGGGCCATCGGCTATGGCATGATCTCCGCATGCAGGAGACGAAAACCGCCCAACCGGTCGTTC
>JBEKFH010000429.1:0-3808 GCA_050013415.1 Streptosporangiaceae bacterium
GGGCAGGACAAGCCCGCTGACTACGTGGTCGGTACCGGCGTGACCCACGGGGTGCAGGAGCTCGTGGAGCTGGCCTTCGAGGTGGCCGGGCTGGACTGGCGCGATCACGTGGTGTGTGACGCCGCGTTCATCCGGCCCGCCGAGGTCGACCACCTGTGCGCGGACCCGGCCAGGGCGCGGGACCAGCTCGGCTGGGAGCCGAAGATCGGCTTCGAGGAGCTGGTGGCGATGATGGTCGAGGCCGATCTTGAGCTGCTCTCGGTCTCCGGGGGTTACGCGGAGGACTCGTTCAGCGCGGAATCCTGGTAGCGCGCGGAATGCACGGCTCAGTGAACCAGGGAACGAAAGAGTACCCCGATTCCGTAGGTCAGGCCGGCGGCCACCGCGGCCAGCGCCAGCTGGCGGCCCGCGCCGCGCAGGAACGGCCGGCTGGTGATCCGTGACACCACGCCGCCGCCGACAAAGGCGGCGATCGCGGCGAGAATCAGGGCAGCGGGCAGCGAGTCGAAGCCGGCCAGGTACGGCAGCAGGGGGACCAGCGCGCCGGCCGCGAATGTCACGAGCGAGGCGGCCGCCGCGGTCACCGGCGACGGCAGGTCATGATGATCGACTCCTAGTTCCTCCCGCACATGCTCGCGGAGCGCCTGCTCCGGATGCGCGGAGACCTGCCGCGCCACCCGGTCGGCCAGGTCCGCGTCCACGCCCCGCTGCCGGAAGACCGCGGCGAGTTCGTGCCGCTCGGCATCGGGATGGTTCTCCAGCTCGAACCGCTCCTTGCTGACCTCGGCCTCGATCAGCTCGTTCTGCGACGACACCGAGACGTACTCGCCCGTCGCCATCGAGAACGCGCCCGCGGCCAGGCCTGCCAGGCCGGTCAGGATCAGCGTGCGGCTCGCCGCGCCGCCGACGCTGGCGATCCCGCCGCCGACACCGGCGATCAGCGACACGTTCGTCACGAGGCCGTCCATCGCGCCGAACACCGCCGGGCGCAGCCAGCCGCCCGACACGTCCCGGTGATGGTGGCCGTCCGACTCGCCCAGCGCCTCGTGCGCCGCCGCCAGATCCGGCCCCATGTCGGGCAGCGTGTCCGGCGCCAGGTCCCCCGCAGCATCGGGCATCCGGGCTGATGCCTTGTCCGGCATCTCGCCGCGTGACTTGCCAGCTGCGGTCATTGCGCGGTCCCTCGGATTTCCGTGTTGGCTGCCCGGCCGCGGAGTGCGCGAGCGGAGTCGGGAAGCAAGTCGGTCGCGGAGTGCGGAGCGGAGTCGGTCGCAAAGTCGGGAAGCAAGTCGGTCGGGGACAGGGCCCGGAAGGGTAGCGGAGTTGGTCGCGGACACGGAGCGGAGCCAACTGCAGAATGCGCGTTAGCGCGGCAGTGATTTCGCAACGGGCCTGCACGCTGCATTATTCCCCCCCGCGCCCCTCACCAGGGCTGGCGGATCGCGGGCCGTCGGCGGGCCGCGGGGTTAGCGGATCGCGGGGCCGCCGGCTGGCCAGGGCGCGCCGGCAATGCGCTCGATGTCCTCGCCGAACGGCCGGTCGCCGGTGACCGGCTCGACGAGGCCGGCCAGCCAGCCGAGCACCGCGCGGCAGCCGGGCGGCGCAGGCCGGCCCGCCAGCGCGATCGCCTGCCAGGCCGTCAGCAGCTCGCACGCGGTGACCACGCGCGCGTGGCGCACGGCGGCGCGCAGCGCCTCGGCTGCCTCCCAGGCGAAGGACTGCACATCCTCCTGGCCGCCCGAGGTCTCGATCATGCCGACCGGAGTCGCCATCGTCAGCCGGCGCATCGCGTGGATCTCGCCCGCCGCGCGCTTGTGCACCGCGACCAGCCCGGCGTCCGGTCCGGGAGTCCTGGCCAGCTGCGCGGGCAGGCCGGTGACCCGCGGGTCCAGCAGCCGACCCGCCCGGGCGGCGGACACCCCGGCGGCATGCGCGAGCGCGGCGGTGAGCTGGTCGCAGTGCGCGGCAAGGTCGATGCCGTGAAAGCCGGCCGTGCCGGTGAACCTGCCGTCCAGGAAGGCCGGCGAGTCCGTCACCCCGGCGAGCGCGCGCTCGACCGCGGCGCCCAGCGCGTCCCCGGCCCGCCGCAGCTGCGCCAGCACGGGGCCGGCCACCCGGAACGACACCGGGGCCTGCAGCGCCGCTGGCTCGGGCTCGGCGCCGGCCGCCGCCCGGATCCGGCTGAGCACCCCGGCCAGCACGTCGTCCCCCCGCGCGCACGCGGCGGCGTAGGGGTCGCGGGACGCCCTGGCCGCGACGATCGACAACCCGGCGGCTGCTTCCATCATGGCCGCCGCACCGCGCGCCGCCGCCGACCGCCGCGCCGCCAGCGCGGTCGCGCCAGGAACGCCAGCCAGTAGCGCGATCCCCTCTTTAGGCCCGAGAACGGTCTCCTGGAGCCCGTGATCGCGCAGAGCCTCATCGGCCTGCCGGAGCTCACCGCCGCCGCCGAGCACCTGACCGATCCCGCCCAGCGGCCCGAACGCATGCGCCATCGGGATGATCTCGCCGGCGCATCCCGCCCCGGTGCGCGGCACCGCCGGGATGATGCCCGCGTTGAGGAAATCGGCCAGCCGCTGGCAGAGCCCGGCAGAGACCCCGGCGTCGCCGGACAGGAACGTGCGCAGCCGGACCGCGATGATCGCCCGCACGTCGGCCGGGTCCAGCCAGGGCGGCCCGCCCGTCGCCCTGGCCAGCAGCAGGTTGCGCTGGTGCGCGAGTTGCTGGGGCTCCGTTAGCAGGGTGCCCGAGAGAGCCCCCATGCCGGTGTTCACGCCGTACACCGGATGACCGCGGCGCAGCTCGGCGCGCGCCAGTTCGCACTGCCGCTGCACCCCGGCCAGCAGCTCAGGGGAGATCCGCAACGCCAGCCCAGGGCTGGCGGATGCGATCTCGCAGATCAGCGCCGGATCCAGGTCGGCGGCCGCGGTCAGCGTGCGCTCAGTGATCATGACCGGTAACGGAGCATCGTGCCCGCATCGGCCTCCGCAGCCTTGCGCAGGATCAGCCGGCCGACAGCGATATCCAGGATGGACAGCCCGCGATGCCAGAGCAGGATCCGCTCATCCGGCCGCTCGCGGCCGGGCCGCTGGCCGGTCACGATCTGGCCGAGTTCCGCGTGCAGGGTGGCGCGGGACAGGCGGCCGGTATCCACGTGCCGCCGGAGCGCGCCGAAGGGCCCCGACTGTGATTCCCGCCAGTCGTCGACGACGACCTTGTCCATGACGTCGAGCAGGTCGAGCTCGACGGCGCTGACCGTGCCGTAGGGCACGACGAAGGCGCCAGGCCCGACCGCGCTGGTCCGCAGCAGGGCCTGCGGCTCGGTCAGCCTCGACGCCTCGACCAGGATGTCGGCGCCGTCGAAGGCCTCCTGCGCCGTCGGCGTGACCCGGACCGGGGTGTCCGTGACGGCCGCAAGCTCCAGCGCGAAGGCCTCCCGCGACTCGGGCCTCCGGCTGGTCACCCGGATCTCGTCGAGATCGAACTCCTCGTCCAGCAGCAGCACGTTCCACAGCGCCGTTCCGCGCGCGCCGACATGACCGAGGATCCGCGAGTCCGGCCGCGCCAGGTACCTGGCGCCAACCGCGGTCATGGCCCCGGTCCGACACGCGGTGATCATGGTCGCGTCCATGATCGATACCGGGATCCCGGTCGCCGGGTCGTACAGCGTCAGCAGGCCGAGCTCGCTAGGCAGGCCGCGGGCGTAGTTATCGACGAAATCGCCGACGACCTTGACGCCGCTGACCCCGGCATCGCCCGCGCCGCCGGGCAGGTGCCCGCGCAGGATGTTGAAGTGGCCGGCGCCGTC
>JBEKFH010000430.1:0-3802 GCA_050013415.1 Streptosporangiaceae bacterium
TGGGGTCCTGCTGGTAGCTGGTCTTGTAGCAGATGACGAGCCGGTCGGGTCCCAGCTCCGTGGCAGCCAGCCGGGTGCGCCGGAACATCGCGTTGGCGCCGAGGAACGCGAGGTTGACCCCGGCATCCCTGGCCGCGGTGACATGGGCGCGCTCGGGCGGTGACCAGTACTCGTCATGCCCCGGCGAGATCAGCGCGCTCGCGCCGTCCAGCGCACGGGCGTCGCTGGCGATGTCCATGCTGGTCAGGTAAGCCAGTGGCAGGCCCATGTGCTCGGCCAGGTTGACCAGCTTCCGCTCGTAGACCATGAACAGGTAGGCGCCGTCCTGGTCATACGGCCGGTCCAGGCTGACGGCCAGCGCCCGGTCGCCGTACTCCCCGGCGGGGCCGGCGTAAAGGTCGTAGCCGCCCCAGGTGTTGTACGCCTGCCAGGTCGCCACCGCGTTCTTGATCACGACCTTTCCCGCTGTGCTCGCCGATCGCACGGTCACCGGTACGTAGCGCTGCGCGCCCGAGTGCGCGTCGAGCCTGAGCAGGTAGGACCCGGCTGGCCAGCCGTCAGTCGGCACTGCCAGCGACACCCCCCAGTCGGCGCGGGCGGTGTTGGTCTCCGCCGTCATGACGGCCGCCCGCTGCCGGTGCCCGCGCACCGGCCCGGACTCCCACACCCGGCGAGCCAGATCCCCGGCGTACCAGCCCATCCGGAAGGCCCTGACCCTGAACTCGCGTGACGTGGTCGAGACGTAGAGCTGGACGGGCTCGCCCGGCAGCACGCTCGCCTGCCCGGCATACGCCATGATCGCGTCCGGTGCGCCGGTGCTGCTGAGCCACCAGTGCGGGTCGCCCGGCAGCGAGTTCTCGGCGATCACCGGGCGGCGGGCAGGGTGCTGGCCCTGGCGCCTGCGGCGCGCGGTCTGCGCCGCCGCGCCCGCGGGAGTGGCACCCGCGGGAGTGGCGCCCGGCGAGCCAGCGAGCTTGGCGGCCGCCACGGCGGCACCCGCCGCCGCGGCACCCGCCGCCGCCGCACCGCCGATGAATGCTCTTCTGGTGTAAACCGGGCGGCGGCTCATGCCAGCCAGGATGCCCGTCCGACGTCATCAATGGGTCAAATACAGCGTATTTCGCCTTAAACAATGAGCCATAGCGCGTCATCAGCGACGCGGCTCGGTCAGCTCATGCTGCGATTTCGTGATCACGGAAACCCTTGGGGCCCCCAGCACCCATTTGTTTCCGCGAACATGAACTCACCCGCCGCCTCTGGCCAGCGCGGCCTGGACGCACGCCTGGTGTCGCTACCAGCGGCCCCACGGCAGCAGGGCGGTCACGGCGATGGCGCCGAACAGCAGGGTGAGGTAAGCGATCGACAGATGGAACAGGCGCATCGGGGCCGGCGAGCCGCCAGCGGCGACCCGCCTGCGCAGCCGGTGCGGCTCGGCCAGGAACCAGGCCCCCAGCCCGACCGCGCAGCACCCGTACAGCCAGCCCGCGTAAGGGACGAGCGCCAGGGTGGCGGCGACCATCGCGTAGGAGTAGATCAGGATCTTGCGCACCACGGTCGCGGCCGGCGCGACGACCGGCAGCATCGGCACGCTGGCCGCGGCGTAGTCGTCGCGGAATCTCATCGCCAGCGCCCAGAAGTGCGGCGGCGTCCAAAGGAAGATCACGGCGAAGAGCACGACAGCGGGCAGGCTGACCGTGCCGGTGACCGCGGCCCAGCCGACCAGGACGGGGAAGCAGCCGGCCGCGCCGCCGATCACGATGTTGGATGCCGTCCGGCGCTTGAGCCCGAGTGTGTAGACGAAAACGTAGAACAGGATCGCCCCGTCGGCCAGTGCCGCGGCCAGCCAGTTCACGGTCAGCCCGAGCACGAGCGTCGACGCGATGCCGAGCACGATGCCGGAGGCGAGGGCCTCACCGGGCTTGATCGGCGCCTTCGTCCCCTTGGCGACCAGCGGCCGGCGGGCGGTCCGTTTCATCACGGCGTCGATATCGCGGTCGATATAGCAGTTCAGGGTGTTGGCACTGGCGGCGGCCAGCCCGCCGCCGAGCAGCGTGAGCGCGATGAGCCAGAGCGACGGCAGCCCGCGCTGCGCCAGCAGCATCGTCGGGACGGTGGTGACAAGCAGGAGCTCGATGATCCTGGGCTTGGTGAGCAGGAAGAGCGACCTGGCGACCAGCCGCACCGGCCGTCGCCCCCCGGCGGGGAGGGAAAGCCCGGGCAGCGCGCTTGTCACCTGTGTCACTCGCCGGCCTCCGTGCCGTCCGCTGAGGTGTCCTGACCGGGGTCTCCCGCGTCAGCCGGGCTTGCGCCCCGGTCAGATACGTTACCCGGCTCCTCGCCGGCGGCTGAGTCCCGTGCCGCTCCGGCGGGCTCGGCGGTGGATTCGGCCCCGCCGCCGCCGGACGCCGTGGGCATCCCGGCCGCGACCGCCGCCGCCCGCGCGGTGCCTGCGTCGGACGGCACCGCGTGCGCGGCCACCAGGATCCGGCGCTCGGGAACCCGCTTGTGCGGCCTGCTGAACCGCAGGTAGAGCAGTGCGGTGATGACGACGAACAACGCCACGGGGAAAGCGAAGGTCAGGACGGCACCGCCGTCCACGCCGTCTGACGTCGCTATCGCAAGGATCGATCCCGGCATTCCGGCCTCCCGCTACGGGTGAAACATCTGGTCATCTGGATCCCGGCCGTGACGGCCAGGCTGATTGCCGCTGGATCAGCAGCCGGTCCAGGCCGGCCGTGAGCGCCTCGGACTCCTCCGCTTCCAGCCACCGGGTGAGCAGCACCACCGCCGCGATGATCATCGGCGGCAGCATGCCCATCCAGACGATCGCGCCCGCGAGCTGCTGATCGTCGAGCACGGTCATCACCTGGTGAGCGGTGCCGCCGTACGCCGGGTACAGCACCCCCGAGCCGAAGACGAGGATCATCCCGAGCACGGTGCCCGCCGCCACTACGGCGACGAGATACGTCGTCCGGCGAAGCGGCCCGGACAGCGGGCTGAACGGGCGCGAGCCGATCAGCTGCAGCCAGAGCGCGACGCCCGCGACGAGGTAGCACGCGTACTCCCCCCACCGGACGGCGGGATTGCGCAGCGCGAGATCGAACAGCGCCGGCAGGTGCCAGCACAGCCAGGTCACGCTGAAGGCTGCCGTGACGGCTGCGGGGTGCCGCAGCCACCATGGCGGGCGGACCGGGCCGGGGCTCAGTGCGTTCGGGCCGGGGCGTACTGCGTTCGGGCGGGAGCTTACTGGGTTCGGGCCGGGGCTCGCTGCGTGATGGCCCGCCAGGCCGGCGGGCACGGTCGCGGTGCTCTGCGGGCTGGCCTGGCCGCGGCGCGGCCACGGCCAGCCCGCCTGCAGCGCCAGCCAGGGCGCGCCGAGCACGATCAGCGGCGGCGCGAAGAAGGCGAGGGTCAGATCCTGGATGCCGCGTGCCCAGATATAGGTTTCCGACCAGTACGCCAGCGGCGAAGCCAGCGCAGCAAGCGCGAGGATCAGCCCGAGGTGGAACGTCACGGCCTCGCGGAGCAGCTGCCCGCGATTGGCCGCCGGGCCGCCGGCACTGCCGCCGGCCGGGCCACCGCCCGCCCAGCTTCCGCGGACGAGGCCACCGCCCGCCGGACTTCCGCGGACGAGGCCACCGCCGGCCGGGCTGGCGGCATCAGCCCGGCCTGCCAGCACGCGCCGCAGCCCGGTCAGGTGCATGACCGCCAGCGCCAGGTAGCAGGCCCAGACCAGCCAGCCGGCCTGCCAGTGCGCGAGAACGAGGTTCATGACGGTGCGCCCAGCGGGCGGCGGGCTCCT
>JBEKFH010000431.1:0-3787 GCA_050013415.1 Streptosporangiaceae bacterium
GCGGCGGGCAGGCCGGAGAAGCCGCGGTAGCTGTCGAACAGGCCGGGCTGGTAGATCCCCGACCCGGCGCCGATCTCGGTGACTGCGGCCTCCCTGGTCGTTTTCTCGATCGACCCGGTGCCGCCGCCGTTGACGAACTCCAGCGGCGCAACCGCGCGAACCGCGGCGACGATGGCGGAGCGCCTGATGGCCAGCTCGGCGCCGGACTTGCGCTGCATGTACCGGATGGCCAGCCCGTACAGCGGCCGTCCGGCCGGGCTGTCCCCGACGCCGGCGATCTGGCCCTCGTACGCCATCAGGCCGGCCAGCCGTAGCCCGGCCCGGCCGGCGATATCGGCGGCCAGGGCGGCGGCGGTCGCGGGCGTGCGGACCGGCGACCGGCGCGCGCCGACTCGCAGCCGGCCGCGGGCGGCGACATAGGAGGTGTCGATGTCGATACAGACCCGGACGGGGGCCGGATCGGCGGTGCCCGCGATGGCCTTCTCGATCATGTCGAGATGCTCGGGGCAGTCCACCATCACCGTGATGGCCGCCGCCGCTGCAGGATCGCCCGCCAGGTGCGCGAGCGCGCCGCGGTCCGCGGTGGGGTAGGCGACCAGGATGTCGTCGGACAGACCAGACTCGGCGAGCCAGAGCGCCTCGGGCAGCGTGTAGGCCATGATTCCGCGGAAGCCGTCCATCGCCAGGACCCGGCTGATCACGTCGCGGCACCGCACGGACTTGCTGGCCACCCTGATCGGCTTGCCCGCGGCCCGGCGGGCCATCGACGCGGCGTTGGCCCGCATCGCCGCCAGGTCGACCACGGCGAAGGGCGGCTCGAGATGGGCGGTTGCCGCGTTGTAGCGCCGCAGGTCGCTGGCCGGATCGGGGATCGTCACTCGGTATCTTTCGTCAGCTCCGCGTACTCGGCGGGGGTGAGCATGCCGGGGGGAAGCTCGGCGGCGCCGTCAGCCAGCCTGACCCTGAAAAGCCAGCCTGCCCCGTAGGGATCGGCGTTGACGAGACCCGGGTCATCGTCGATCTCCGCGTTGACCTCGGTCACCTCGCCGTCCACTGGCGAGTAGATGTCGCTGACCGACTTGGTGGACTCGACCTCGCCGCAGGGCTCGCCGGCCGTCACCGTGGTGCCCACCGCGGGCATGGACACGTAGACGACATCCCCCAGCGCGCGCTGCGCGTGATCAGTGATGCCGACTGAGGCCGTGGCGCCATCGAGGGCCACCCACTCGTGCTCGGCGGTGTAGCTCAGTCCTGCTGGAACGGTCATGCTTGCCTCTCATCTGCGAGTTCGGCGGGCCGGGCGGGTCAGGCCGGGCGGGTCAGGCCGGGCGGCGGTAGAACGGGAGCGGTACCAGGATGGCAGGCTCGGCGCTGCCCCTGACGTCCACGGCGAGCCGGCCCTGCCCGTCCCCGCCGTCTGCCTCCCGCGCCACGGCCGGGTCGAGGTACGCCATCGCGATCGGCAGGCCGAGCGTCGGTGACGGGGCGCCGCTGGTGACCGTTCCGCAGGCGCGCCCGTCCCAGAGCACCTGATGCCCGTGCCGTGGCACCCGCCGCGACTGGACGGTCAGCCCGGCGAGCGCGCGGCGGGGCGCGGCCTGCGCTCGCTCGGCCAGCGCGCTGCGGCCGACGAAGTCACCTGGCTTTCCGAACTTCACCACCCGCCCCAGCCCCGCGTCGAAGGGGGTCACGTCCGGGCCGAGCTCGTTGCCGTAGAGCGGCATCCCGGCCTCGAGCCGGAGCGTATCGCGGGCGGCCAGGCCGGCTGGAACCAGGCCGGCGCCGGATCCCGCCTCGGTCAAGGCCGCCCACAGGCGCTCGGCATCGCCGGGCCTGGCGAAGAGCTCGAATCCGTCCTCGCCGGTGTACCCGGTCCTGGCCAGCATCACCGCGCATCCCGCCACCTCGGCCGACTGCCCCGCGTAGTACCGCACGTCGGCCAGCCGGGCGCTCGTGAGCGCGCCGAGGATGCCCGCCGCACGCGGTCCCTGGACGGCGATGAGGGCGTAATCTGCCGTCTCGTCCGCGACCACCGCGGCCTGGCCGCCTGCCCGATCTAGTAGCGCGGCGTGCACGGCGGCCGTGTTGGCGGCGTTCGCGACGACAAGGAACTTTTCCCCGGACAGCCGGTAGACGATCAGGTCATCGAGCACCCCGCCGTCCGGCGCGCAGATCATGGTGTAGCGGGCACGCCCGGGCGCCAGCGCGGAGAGGTCGCCGACCAGCGCGTAATCCAGCATCGCGGCGGCGTCCGGACCGGTCACCGTGATCTCGCCCATGTGCGACAGGTCGAACAGCCCGGCGGACGCGCGCACGGCCCGGTGCTCGGCCTGCTCGCTGCCGTACCGCAGCGGCATCAGCCAGCCAGCGAAGTCAGTCAGCGTCGCGCCGAGCCGCTCGTGCACCGCCGTCAGCGGAGTATGCCTTGGCTGGGCGGACTCGGGGTCGGTCATGTGCGGCACTCCAGGGCGGGAGCAGTGGTGGCGGGAACGCCGCCGGCGCGACCGCCGCGATGATCGGCGGCAGGTGCGCGAGCGGGGTGTCCGGCGCGGGCCAGCCTACCGGCAGCGCTCAGACCCGGCCGCCGGCAGGCATGGCGCACAGGCGAGGCCGCCGGCAGGCATGGCCCACGGGCCAGCCGGCCGGGCAGGCATGGCCCACGGGCCAGGTATCGCAATCTGGTATAAGTTAGCCATCAGGACACCCGGTGACTGAATCCGTGTGACCGGCGTGATATTCGAGATGCATGGAACCGCTCACTGAGGACGAGATCGCCGCCCAGCTCAGCAGCACGCACGGCTGGGCGCGCGAGGGTGACAGCATCACCCGCAGCGTCACGCGGGACGATTTTCCCGGCGCGATGCTGTTTGCCGGGGCCGTGGCCTACCTGGCCGAGGACGCCAACCACCATCCGGACATCCTGATCCAGTGGAACCGGGTGACACTGACGCTCTCCACGCACTCGGCGGGCGGACTTACAGCCGCTGACTTCGGTCTCGCCAGGCAGATCAGCGCGCTGGGCTAGGCGCCTCGACGACGCTGCGCTCAGTTAGCGCGGGCTGCCTGATCGGTGAGACTGCCTGATCGGTGAGATGGACGGATCGGTGCCGGGCTGGCCTGATCGGCGCACTGGGCAGACGGATCGGCGCGGCGACCACGCTGGCGCCGCTCCGTCCCGGGCGGACGCTCGCATGTCCGCCAGCCCTCGCCCGTGAGAGGCGCCACGCCCCCGGGTGGCGCCGCTCACCAGGCGAATGTTCCGCTCCGCTCGCCATGTCCCTCGCGTCATCGCCTGCGACCACCCGGCCATGACGTGCGACCAGCCAGCCATGAGGAGCGGGCGGTCGCATAGCCGACAGGGCCGCTGCCATGGCCATGGCGCCCGCTGCGAGTGCTCGGACCACGGCTCACGCTTCCCGGGACACCGCACGGTTCCCGGGCCACACGGCGCCCCCCTTCTCTTGGCCCGGCTGACCGGGCCCTGAGCGCCGCGTGGGACTCCAGTTATAACACGCTGTAGATGGATCGCTACATCTTGTTACAAGATTATGGCTCTGTAGTGCGGGTAGCCATCTGGGCCCCGTTCAACCGCTGAAGTCGCAGGGCAGGTGCTTGATTCCGTTGATGAACGAGGACAGCAGCCTGTCCGGCTCCCCGGCGGCGCGGATGTCGGGGACCCGGTGCAGCAGTTCGCGCAGCATCGCGGTGATCTCCCTGCGGGCCAGGTGCGCGCCGAGGCAGAAATGCGGGCCAGCGGCGCCGAAACCGAGGTGCGGGTTGGGGGAGC
>JBEKFH010000432.1:0-3772 GCA_050013415.1 Streptosporangiaceae bacterium
GCGCACTCGGTGACGATCTCGGCGACCTGGCTCGCGGTCTGCGGCAGCACGACCAGGCCAGGACTGCACCGATGGGAGGTGAGCCCGTCGCACTCGTAGGTTCGCAGCTCGAGCGGGTCGCTGACGACGCCGCCCGGCCCGCAGATCTCGGTGAGCCGGGGGATCAGCGCGGTTGCCGGAGTTCCGGTCGCCCCGGTCGCCCCGGCTGGCCCGGTCGCCCCGGCTGGCCCGGTCGCCCCGGTCGCCCCGGCCGGCCCTGTCACCGCGCCGGATCCGCTGTCCGCGCTCGTCGTCCCGGTCAGTGTCCCGGTCATCGTCCCTGCCTCGCTCTCGCTGCCCTCCCTCCCAGAGTGCCCCCTGCGCCGCGTATTGGCCACCGCTGAGGCGGGTCCTTCATGATCCCGGGGACTTTTCAGTCGTGGCGACTGAGAAATCCCCGGCATAACGCGAGCGGCGTCAGCCGGCCGGGATCACGCCCGAGTCAGCTAGGGCATCCGCTCGTAGGCGGGGATGGTGAGAAAGTCGGCGTAGTCGTCGGCGAGCGCGACCTCGGTGAACAGGGCGGTCGCCTCGTCGTACTTGGCCCCGTCGAAGGCAGCGCCCTGCTGCTCGCGGATGATCGCGAGCTCCTCGCCGATCAGGCGCTCCACGAGATCCCTGGTGATCAGCGGGCCCTCGGCGAGGCGGATGTCGTTGTGCAGCCACTGCCAGACCTGGGATCGCGAGATCTCCGCCGTCGCGGCGTCCTCCATCAGGTTGAAGATCGCCACGGCGCCGTTGCCCGCCAGCCAGTTGGCCAGGTACTGCAGCCCGACGCTGATGTTGTTCCGCAGGCCCGCCTCGGTGATGCCGCCCGGCGTTTCGGCGATGGACAGCAGGTCAGGCGCGCCGACGCTGACGTCGTCGCGCAGCACGCCGAGCTGATTCGGCCGGTCGCCGAGCACGCCGTCGAACACCTCCTGGCAGACGGGCACCAGGTCCGGGTGCGCCACCCACGAGCCGTCGAATCCGTCCCGTGACTCGCGCGACTTGTCGTCGCGCACCTTGGCCAGCGCGGTCGCGTTGACCGCGGCGTCGCGCCTGCTGGGGATGAACGCGGCCATCCCCCCCATCGCGTGCGCGCCGCGCGCGTGGCACGTGCTGACCAGCAGTTCGGTATACGCACGCATGAACGGGGCCGTCATGGTAACTGCGTTGCGCTCCGGCAGCACGAAGTCGCGGCCCCGGGTCCGGAACTTCTTGATGATGCTGAACAGGTAATCCCAGCGGCCGGCGTTCAGCCCGGAACTGTGCTCGCGCAGCTCGTACAGGATCTCCTGCATCTCGAACGCCGCCGGGATCGTCTCGATCAGTACCGTGGCCCGGATCGTGCCGCGCGGTATGCCCAGCGCGTCCTGGGCGATCAGGAAGGCGTCGTTCCACAGCCGCGCCTCGAGGTGGCTTTCGGTCTTGGCCAGGTAGAAGTACGGGCCCTTGCCCTTGGCCAGCTGCCGGCCCGCGCAGTGGAAGAAGTACAGGGCGAAGTCGAACAGGCTGCCGGAGACCCGCTCGCCGTCGACCAGCAGGTGCTTCTCGTCCAGGTGCCAGCCGCGCGGCCGGACGACGATCGTCGCCAGCTCGGCGTCCGGCCTGAGCTGATAGGACTTGCCCTCGTCGCTGGTGAAGTCGATCTTCCGGTCCAGCGCGTCCATCAGGTTGAGCTGGCCGGTGACCATGTTGTCCCACAACGGCGTGTTCGCGTCCTCGAAGTCGGCGAGCCACACCCTGGCGCCGGAGTTGAGCGCGTTGATGGTCATCTTCCTGTCGGTGGGGCCGGTGATCTCCACCCGGCGGTCCACCAGGCCCGGCGCGGGCGGCGCGACCCGCCAGGACGGATCCGCCCTGATGTCCCTGGTCTCGTCCAGGAAGTCCAGCATGGCGCCCGCTGACAGCTCGTGCTGGCGGCGCGCCCTGGCGGCAAGGAGCCCGGCACGCCGGGGGCCGAGCTCCCGCTGCAGCTTGGCGATCAGGGCCAGCGCGCCGGGCGTGAGGATCTCGTCGTAGCGGTCCCCGGCCGGGCCGGTGACCTCGACGCCGTCAGTTCCTAGCATTCCGCGCTCCTTACTCGTCTTACTCGTCGCCCCGCCCGGCGTTCGCCCCGGCAGCGGTCGTCCGGCGATTGTCAGTGTCAGCCAGCGCGCCTGGCTGGCGCGGTGCCGGACTGGCTGGCATGGTGCCGGCTGGCAGGCCGCGCAGGCTGGCAGGCTCGATCATCCCAGACTCCACCTGCCCGCGAACGCCGGCGCCAGCCAGCACGCGAAGTGGGCCGTCCATTGCGCGGAACTCCTGCCCGTCAGCGCGGAACTTCCGGGTAGTCCTAGCTACCCGGAAGTTCCGCGCTCCTGGAAAGGGCTCGCCTGGGCTGGCACCATCGGGCACAACCCGGCGAGCCACGGCGTTAACCAGGTGAGTGTCACTGCGAAGCGTGGCACCATCAGCACATCACCCGCCGCCCGGCGGGCGCTGCCCGGCCGATTATCGCGGCACCCCCGCGGGGACTGCCGACCTTGGATGGCGGATGACTGCACTCTTCGACGACGTGCCGGATGGCGCGCGCGCCCAGCGCGACGCCGATCAGCGTAACCAGGACCGGCGCGAGGCCAATCAGCTTGACCTGCAGGACCGGCGCGAGGCCAATCAGCTTGACCTGCAGGAGCGGCACGCC
Source organism: Streptosporangiaceae bacterium (assembly GCA_050013415.1). Taxonomy (GTDB): domain Bacteria; phylum Actinomycetota; class Actinomycetes; order Streptosporangiales; family Streptosporangiaceae; genus Palsa-506. Next base: position 2,705 of record JBEKFH010000432.1, read on the forward strand.
CTGCGCCGGGTGGCCGGCCTGTCCACCGAGCTGCAGGATGTCAGCGAGGTCGAGTACCGCGCGCTGCGGCTCGAGCGCGTCGTCCTGATGGGCGTATGGGCTGACGGGACGCTCGCCACGGCGGAGCACTCGCTGCGCGAACTCTCGCTGCTGGCGGAGACCGCCGGGTCGGAGGTGCTGGACGGGCTGATCCAGCGCCGCGGCCGGCCGGACGCTGCGACCTACGTGGGCGCAGGCAAGGCAGCCGAGCTGGCCGGGATCGTCGCGGCAACCGGCGCCGACACCGTGATCTGCGACGGTGAGCTCACCCCCGGCCAGCTCCGCAAGCTGGAAGGCATCGTGAAGGTCAAGGTCATCGACCGCACGGCGCTGATCCTGGACATCTTTGCCCAGCACGCCCGGAGCAAGGAGGGGAAGGCGCAGGTCGAGCTCGCCCAGCTGCAGTACCTGCTGCCCCGGTTGCGCGGCTGGGGCGAGTCACTGTCCCGCCAGGCCGGAGGCCGGGTCGCCGGCGGGGGCGGCATCGGGACCCGCGGCCCCGGCGAGACAAAGATCGAGACCGACCGCCGCAGGATCAGGGCGCGCATCACCAAGCTGAAGCGCGAGCTTGACGGCATGTCGGTCGGGCGGGAAGTGCAGCGCGGGCAGCGGCGGCGCACTGCACTGCCATCTGTCGCGATCGCCGGGTACACCAACGCAGGGAAGTCGAGCCTGCTCAACCGGCTGACTGGGGCCGACGTGCTGGTGGACGACTCGCTGTTCGCCACGCTCGACCCGGCGGTGCGCCGGGCTCGCACCCCGGGCGGCCGGCTGTTCACCCTGACGGACACGGTCGGGTTCGTACGGCATCTTCCGCACCAGCTGGTCGAGGCCTTTCGGTCGACGCTGGAGGAGGTGGCCGAGGCCGACCTGATCCTGCACGTCGTGGACGGTTCCGACGCCGATCCAGCCGCCCAGATCGCCGCCGTGCGCGAGGTGCTGGGCCAGATAGGCGCCGCTGACGTGCCCGAGCTCGTGGTCGTGAACAAGGCCGATGCGGCCGACCCGATCGCGGTGGAAGGGCTGCGC
>JBEKFH010000433.1:0-3758 GCA_050013415.1 Streptosporangiaceae bacterium
GCCCCCGGCGTTGGCCCCGCCCCCGGCATTGGCCCAGGCCCCGCCATCCGCTCGGGCTCCGGCCCCGCCATCGGCCCCGGATCCCCGCCCGGCTCCGGCTCCGGCCGCGGCGCACGCGTCCCGCAGATCGCGCACTCGTCCAGGGCCGGCGCGTATCCGGCGACCGCGAGCGAGCGCAGCAGGTAGGCGTCCAGCACAAGCCGCGGGTCATGAGTGCCCTCGCCGAGCGCGCGCAGCCCGCCGACAAGCAGCAGGAACTGGCGCAGCGCGGGCTCCTTCTCCACCGGGGTGAACCGCTCGGCCGTCTCCAGCATCGCCGTGCCCGTGGTGTAGCGCGGGTAGTCGGCCGCGAGCGGCTCGCCGTACGGCCGCAGCGTCTCCGCCTGGGTGATCACATCCAGCGACCGCCCGGCGTAGAGCAGGAGGTCGACATGGGTGAACGGCTCCAGCCGCGCGCCGAACCTCGACTTCGTACGCCGCACGCCCTTGGCCACCGCCCGGACCCGCCCGGTCCGCCGGGCGAGCAGGGTGACGATCCGGTCGGCCTCGCCCAGCTTCTGGGTGCGCAGCACGATTCCGTCGTCGCGGTAGACGCTCACCCGGCCATTGTCCCGCACCGCCGCGGCCTAGCCGCCAGGCCGCGCCGCGCGGCACTCCCGGCCGCCCTCCGCGGGCACTCCAGGCACGCCCTCTGCAGGCACTCCCGGCCGCCCTCCGCGGGCACTCCCGGCACGCCCTCTGCAGGCACTCCCGGGCACGCCCGCCGCGCTGCACGGCCCGGTGGCGAGCGTGGACGCTGGCGTCGCCGGGCCGCCATAATGGCTCATCAACCCAAGGAGCCCCGCCGTGCCGCCAACTCGCGTTCATTTCAACGGCAGCGTCAACCTGCCGGACACCGAGACCGTGATGAGGGAGATCACCACCCGGATCCCGTCCGGCGTGCGCCGCATCCCCGACGGCGAGACCGGGGACCGGGGAAACTGGATCTTCTTCCAGCTGCAGCGGTTCCTGCAGTCCGGCTCGCTCGTGCCCGCCCAGCCGCACGACAACCCGGCGGAGGACTACCAGCAGATGCCGCAGGTCCGGCTGGCCGACGGGGTAGGGCCAGACGACGTGAAGTGGCCGGACCTGGGCTACGCGGACGCCTACCTCGACTCCTGGGCGACCTTCCGCCGGCTGCGGGACGAGGGCGCCATCCCTGACGGCGTTCGCTTCCAGGTCCAGTACCCGACGCCGCTCGCGGCGGTGAACACCTGGGTGGTCGCCGAGCAGCAGGATGCACTGCTCGGCTCCTACGAGCAGGCCCTGTTCGCCGACCTGAGCCGGCTGCTCGCCGCCATCCCGCACGACGAGGTGGCCGTGCAATGGGACGTCGCCGTCGAGTTCGGGATCCTCGAGCAGAGCTTTGACAGCACCAGCGCCCAGACCTTCGACACCATCGCGGCGAACCTGATCCGCTGCGTCAACCAGGTACCCCACGACATTCCCGTCGGGCTGCACCTGTGTTACGGCGACTACGGGCACCAGCATTTCAAGCAGCCGGAGTCACTGAGCCTGCAGGTCCGGGTGCTCAATGCGGTCAGCGCGGGCGCCGGGCGCGAGGTGAGTTTCGTGTCCTTCACCGTGCCCCAGTACCAGAGCGGCGCGGCCTACTTCGCGCCGCTGGCCGACCTGCTCGCGGGCGAGCATACCGAGCTCTACTTCGCGCTCGTGCCCTACCACCCGGCAGAGCAGGCACCCGGCACGACGGCGGAGCAAGTCCGGCTGATCGACGCGGCCCTGGCCGCCGGTGCCGCCGGTGTCGGCGGCAAGGCATGGGGTGTCTGCACGGAATGCGGAATGGGCCGCGCGGGCCGCGAGGAGATTCCCGGCCTGCTCGACCTGCACCAGGAGATCATCACCGCAGTCTGAGCGGCGCAGCCAGCCGGAACGGCGCAGCCAGGCGCGGAACGGCACAGCCAGACGTACGGGATCGGCTCTCAGTCGTAGAAGCCGAGGCGGCGCAGCTGCTTCGGATCCCGCTGCCAGTCCTTGGCGATCTTGATGCGCAGGTCGAGGTAGACCCGCGTGCCCAGCAGCGCCTCGATCTGGCGGCGGGCCTGGCTGCCGACCTCCTTCAGCCGCGCGCCCTTCGCCCCGATGACGATGGCCTTCTGGCTGGGCCGCTCCACGTACATCAGCGCGTGCACATCCATCAGGTCCGCGCGCCCCGGCCGCGGTGCCATTTCCTCGACTACGACCGCGATCGAGTGCGGCAGCTCGTCGCGCACTCCCTCCAGGATCGCCTCGCGGATCAGCTCGGCCACCAGCTGCTGCTCGGGCTCGTCGGTCAGCTCGCCGTCCGGGTACAACGGCGCGCCCGCCGGGAGGTGCGACACGAGCACGCCGGCCAGCACATCGAGCTGGAAGCCGGACACTGCCGAGACCGGCACCACGTCCGCCCACTCGCCGAGGCCCGCGGCAGCGGCGAGCTGAGCGGCCACCCGGTCCCTGGAAACCTGATCCGTCTTGGTGACGATCGCGACGACCGGCGTCTTGCCGATGCCCGCCAGCTCATCGGCCAGGTACCGGTCACCCGGCCCGATGCGCTCGCTGGCCGGCAGGCAGAATCCGATCACGTCGACCTCGGTGAGCGTGGAGCGCGCCAGGCTGTCCAGCCGTTCCCCGAGCAGCGTCCGCGGCCGGTGCAGCCCGGGTGTGTCGATGATCACCAGCTGCGCGTCCGGCCGGTGCACGATGCCGCGGATCGCCCGGCGGGTCGTCTGCGGGCGGCTGCTGGTGATCGCGATCTTGGCGCCGACGAGGGCGTTCATCAAGGTCGACTTGCCGACGTTGGGACGGCCGACGAAGCACGCGAAGCCCGACTTGAACTCCGCAGGCTTCAACTCCGCCGACTTGAACTCCGCCGACTTGAACTCCGCCGGCCGCGGCTCCGGCCCGGCGGCCGGCTGCGATCCCCGCGGTCGTCCCACGCAGTGATTCTCCCCTACCGGTGCGTCAATGGCGTACGGCCGGGTGGAATCACGGCCGCAGCGTCGCGCGCAGCGTGCCATCTGGCCTGGCGTGCAACACGGTGGCATCCGGGCCGATGTCGCGAACCGCCGCCAGATCAGCGGGGTCGGGCTCGTCCGCGTCGCTGACCAGGACCGCCGCCTCCAGGCTGGCCGCGCCGCTGGAGACCGCCATGGCCACGGCCAGCCGCAGCGCCGAGAGCCGCAGCGACGGCAGTGCCACCGCGGCTGCCGCGTAAGTACGGCCGGTCTCGTCGCGCACCGCCGCGCCCTCGGCGGCCGCAACCCGGGCGCGCGCTGACCGCGCCAGAGTGATGATCTTCATGTCCTCCGGGCCGGGCTGAGCGTCCGGCCCCGGCTGAGCGTCGCTCACCCGCCCAACTCTAGTTGCCCTCCGCCCCGGTCCGGCCGCCTCTCCGCTCCGCTCGGGCCGCGGTGCCGCCTGCCGGGTTGGCTACGGCGGAGCGGCCGGGCTGCCGTTGGCGGCCGGGCGCGCCGCTGGCCCGGTGCGCTGCACCGTCACGGTGCCGATCCTGTTCCGCCGCCCGGCGAGGCTCTCCGCGGTCAGCTTCAGCCCCTGCACGATTGCCACCGACCCGGCGATCGGCACCCGGCCCAGCTGCTGGGCCAGCAGGCCGCCGACGGTTTCCACGTCCTCGGCGTCGATCCGGACGCCGAACAGCTCCTCGAGCTCCTCCACCGGCAGCCGCGCGGTCACCCTTGCCTGCTGGCCTTCCTCGATCCATT
>JBEKFH010000434.1:0-3757 GCA_050013415.1 Streptosporangiaceae bacterium
TTGCTGGATGACGGCGATGATCTGCGGGCTGGCCACAACCAGGGCGACGCCGGCGGCCAGCGCGGCGATTCGCGCCCGCGCGGCCAGCGCGAGTCCTCCCGCCGCCGGGCGGCGCAGCAGCCAGGGCGCTACGGCCGCGGCGGTCAGCATGACCACCAGGACAGCCATCTCCTGGTCGGTCAGCAGGGCCGCGGCGACCACCAGCCCGAGGATCACGGCCCGGCGCCAGCCCGGGCGGCGCGTCAGCCGCACCGCCGCCTCCAGCGCCAGCGGAAGGAACAGTATCCCCGCCGCCAGGTTCAGGTGATACCACGACCGCCAGGCCATCATCGAGGACAGCCCGAAGAACGCCCCCGCCGCAATCGCGCCCGCCTGCGACGGCAGCCACAGCCTGCCCACCCGGTACATCGCGTAGCACATCAGCCCGGGCAGCGTGATGCACAGCAGGTTGTAGGAGGCGCTCGGGCCGAACGCGAGGGTCACCGGCATCATCGCCGCGCCCGGCAGCGGCATCAGCGCATGCAGGCCCAGCTGCGCGCCGGCCGGGGCGTCGATGGAGCGGGTGAACCACGGGTTGCCGAGATGCTCCACCTGGCGCGCCATCCACCAGAAGCCCCACACGTAGCTGCCCGCGTCCCTGGTGGCCGGCAGGCGGCCCGCCAGGTAAGTAGCCCGCGGCCAGCTCACCGCGATGCCAGCCGCGATGAAGCCGGCCAGCACCGCCAGGTGCACGGTGACCGGGTGACGGGCAAGCGCGCGCGGCCCGGTGCCGCCAGCCCACCCGGCGCCGGCCGGCGGCGCCGCGGGCCCGGCCGCCACCGCGGGCCCGGCCGCCACCGCGGGCCCGGCCGCCACCGCGGGCCCGGCCGCCACGGCGGCCGAGGCGCCGTGATCAAGGGTCTGCGCCGCGACGGACCCCGCCTGCTGCCGCCGGTCAGCGCCCGCCGTGTCCATCCGTCCCCTCGCTTAGCTCATGACGCGGCCGGTCAGCCCGGCCGCGGCCGGAACGGTGCGTCCCGGCGCTGAGTCCCCGGCCTACAGCCGCCCTTCGCTGACCGCCTGCTCGATCCACGGGATGACCTCATCCAGCATCTCGTCGAGGGTGGTCGTGGCCTCGAAGCCGAGCACCCGCCGGGCCTTGCCGACGTCGGGAATCCGGCGCCGCACATCGTGCTCGTAGGGCTCATCCGTCACGAACCGGAACGGCACCTCCGGGCCCCTGACCTTGCGCCAGATGATCTCGGCCAGCTCAAGCACAGTCGTCGACGTCTCGGTGGACAGGTTGAAGTCCGCGTTGACCGCGCCGGGATGCTCCAGCGTGGCGACGATGCCGCGGGCCAGGTCACCGCCGTAGGTGTAATGCCGGACCTGGTCGCCCGCGCCGAGTATGCGCAGCGGGTCCTGGCCCTTGAGCACCTTCTGCACGAGATCCGGCACCACGTGGGACATGGCCAGCCGGACGTTCCCGGACAGCACCTCGACCTGGCCGAGCGCCCGGCCCTCGCCCACTCCGACGCAGTTGAAGGGGCGCACGATGGTGTAGGGCAGCTTGTACTGATCCCAGGCGGCGCGGGCGAAATACTCCACGGCGAGCTTCTGGAAGCCGTAGGAGGAACGCGGCGGCGCGATCCGCCGCTCGTCCCCCTCCGCTGACGGCCAGTGGTCCGTGCTCTCGTACACCATCGAGGAGCTGACGTAGGTCATCTTCCGCAGCGTGCCCGCGTCGCGTGCCCGCAGCGCGGCATCGCAGCTCGACGCGATGATCCGCTCGTTGGTGGCGAGCAGGTCGTAGGCGTAGGCGTGGAAGTAGGAGATCCCGCCGATCATCGCCGCCCCCGCGATGAAATGGTCGCAGCCCTGCAGCAGTTCGGTCAGCAGGTCGGTGTCGCGCGCGTCGCCCTCGACGAAATAGTGGTTCGGGTGGTCGTCGAAGCTGTGCTTCACCGGCCCGTACTTGGAGAAGTTGTCGACGCCGACCACGGAATGGCCCTGCTCGAGCAACTCCGCCGTCACGTAGCCGCCGATGAAGCCGGCCGAGCCGGTGACAAGAACCTTCGCCACGAACGCTCCTTCTTTCGTTACTCGTCTTGGTTACTCACGGGCGGCGTCGCTGGCGCGGCCTGGTCGCATGCGGCCTGCTGGCGGCGGGGCAGATCAGCGCGCTGGGGCGGGAGCATCCGCAGTGTCCCGGCGGGCAGTCAGCTCGTCGGCGGTCAGTCTCCGGCCGAAGGCGAACAGGTACCAGTGCAGGTAGCCGGGCAGCCACCGGACCAGCTCGAAATGGGACTCCCCGGCAGAGCGGTCCAGCCAGATGGTCGGGATCTCGGCGACCGGGAGCCGCAGCCTGGTGGCCTTCGCCGTGAGCTCGAGGCCAATCTCGAATCCGGCTCGCGAGTCGATGCCGACCTGCCGGACGAAGTCGGTCGAGTACGCCTTGAAGCTGTTGGTGGCGTCCCGGGTGCCGACCCGGGCGAGCAGCCGCAGCGATACCCCCGCCCAGCGCGACAGCCTGCGCTTCAGCGGCGGGCCACCGACCTGCTGGCCGCCCGGCATGTACCGCGACGCGGCCGCCACCGCGACGCCCCGCTCCACCAGCCGGGCCAGGTCGTCGATCTGCCGCGGGTCGTCGCTGCCGTCCGCCATGGTCACCACGGTCACCGGCGAGACCGCCTCGTCGAAGCCGGACCTGATCGCGTTCGCCGGGCCGGGGCCGTAGCCGTTGAGCACGCCCCGCACGCGCTGATCCGAGGCAGCGGCCTTCTCGATGTAGGGCACCGTGGTGTCGTCCGGCCGGTCGTAGACGACGAGAACCTCGCACGGCGCGGTCACCGCGGCCAGGATCCGGTCCAGGCACGGGAGAATGCCCGCGCCCTCGTCATAGACCGGGATCACCACCGTGATCTCGGGCCTCATATCCGCATGCCCCTTCCGGTCACGCCCCACAGGTCCGCGACCGGCTTCTCGGTGACCAGATCGCGGTACTCCGGATGCGGCGTCGCGATGACCAGCAGGTCCGCCCGCTCCAGCACCTCCTCCAGCGGGGTGAACCGCTGATCGGCGATGTAGGGGTCGGAGCAGAGCACCTGGCCGGCCTTCAGCAGCAGGATCTTGCGGAGCTTGTAGGACAAGCTCTCCCTCGGGTCGTCACTGCCGGCCTTGAAGCCCATCCCCAGCACCCCGACGGTCAGCGACGCGAGGTCGTAGCTGGACTCCAGCCGGGAGACGAGGTAGAGCGGGAGGCCCTCGTTGATCAGCATCGCCGAGTGGCCGAGAACGAACTTGTTCTGGTTGAACGCGGCGAGCTGCATCGTGTCCTTCAGCAGGCACGGGCCGGCCGCGAAGCCCGGTCCCGGCAGGTCGGCGGCCCGTGGGTAGTCGTGCTGGATCGCCCACCGGATCCGCTCGAAATCGAGGCCGTAGTCGTTGGCCATCATCCAGAACTGGTTGGCCGTCGCGAACTTGATGTACCGCCAGGTATTGGTAAACAGCTTGGCGAGCTCCGCCTCCTCGGGCTCCAGCCGGATGATCTCGCTGGTGAGGATCCGGAAGAACTTCTCCCCCCGGTCGCCCGCACGTTCGGTCCGGGCCCCCACGATCTGCGGCAGGTCGAACAGCTCCGTCATGGCGTGCCCCTCGGCGATGCGCTCGGGGCAGCACACCACGTCGGCCTGGATGCCGCGGTTGCGGAGCATCCGCTCGGTCAGCGCGGTGACGGTCGGGTGAACGGTGCTGCGCAGGATGATGAGCTGCTCGTCGG
>JBEKFH010000435.1:0-3755 GCA_050013415.1 Streptosporangiaceae bacterium
GCTTGAATTCCTGTGGACCCTTGCCGAGAGATGGGCGAATGGCTGGAGGCTGTTCGATAAGGTGCCGCTGTACGTGTGGCCTGAGAGGAGTAAGTATTAATGGCCGCTAGCGTGCCGCCTTTGACTGTAACGGCCTCGGCGCGATTTCCGGTAGCTCAGGTACCACGGGTATCCTCCTCCGCGCGCGCAGATATTGCGGCGTTGATAGATGCCGCATCGCCCGTGTTAGTCACGCCTGACGTAGCAGATATCGGAGTCGGCCGCCTCCAGGCGCCCGGTGATCTGAGACGTATTTTCCACGATAAACCTGTGAGCGTGAATGTCGATCGCCATGAGAGTTTTCGAGATAACCAGGATGGTTCGAAGAGAATAGTCAGACGGATGCCTTTTGGCGACTTTGCCAGCTACGTGGAGAACTCGGACCGGTATGGCGATGAGCGGCTTTATCTTTCGCAGTTTCCACTCGATGCGGCGTCACTGGCCCTCAGCCCACATCTGGCTGTGCCTGCATATGTTCCGGAAGATTCCCGGGTTGTCAGCGCCAATCTCTGGTTCGGGCCGGCCGGTACTATTTCGCCATTGCATTTCGACCAGAACCATAACCTGCTTCATCAGCACTATGGTCGCAAGCACGTCATTCTCGTTAATCCGTCTCACTTTGATCTGCTGAAGCCCGGGGAGAAGAACTCGCCAGGCGAGCACGTCAGCTCACTGGACCTTGTGACCTCCGCCTTCAATATCAACCTGTCTAGCCTCAAGCTTTCCTGTTCTGAGACGGACCTTGGACCTGGTGACATCCTTTTCATTCCAGCGTTCTGGTGGCATCACGTAATGTCAATGGATATTTCCATCTCTATTAACTACTGGTGGCGGGCGCCCATCAATGCGTGCCTATATCCGGGCTTGTTTCGATTCTTTTCCTCGCGCTTTGTGTACGACGATATATCGGTGATAGCTCGCGCGTTTGATCTCGGGCAGCACAAACTGGATACTGGCCTGTGCCTCTTCCTTGCAGAACAAGGCCACATATTCGGAGCCGCAGCCCTGGCGGGGGCCATGGTGATGGCGTTTTGCGACAGGACACTCCGGGTGCTCGGGCACACTGGGTGCCTAGCAAGTGGCGCTTCGGCCAGTGAGCAGCCAGATTTCGCTCAGGCACGAACTGTCGTTCATGCCCTCGCCGCGCAGAATCTTACCAGTGATTCCCAGGCGGAGTTGTTGCTGAAGTGGCTAGAATTGGCCGAGGAGGCCGTTTCCGCACCAGAGCCGCCAGTATATTCGCCCTTGCGGAGGAGAGGTATTTATTCCATGGTTTTGCGACTACATCTTGAATTTGCTGAGTGGCTTTCGATGTAGAGGCGCTGCTCGCGCCCGCCGTGACCCGGACGTCATCAGGGACTTCGCGCGCCATCCCGCCGCCTCGCCCGGACCGCTGTTTCGGAGCAACCTCCCACTTGTCGATGACCGCCCGCCGGAATCTTCCCTACCGCGGTGAGGTTGGCGAAAAATGCCCCCAGGACACCTGATCACGATTACACCATCCGCTGTGACCTGACGTCCTGACGGATCCACGGCTGGCGTTGGGAGGTCACCATGAGGTTGCTCATCGTCGGCGCGGGCGTGATCGGAACGGTCTACGGGGCCCACCTCGCGGCCGCGGGGAACAGCATCTCCGTGCTGGGCCACGGGGGGAGGACCGATGAGGTGGCCGTCAGGGGCCTTTCCGCCCGCGATGTGCTCAGCGGGGAACTGACTAGCGCGGAAACCGCCGTGGTGCCGGATGCCAGCGGGGAGTACGACCTCGTCCTCGTCGCGGTCCGCCGTGACCAGCTGGCGTCGGCATGCGGCAGCCTGGCCGGCCTGGCCGGGAATCCGGCCATCGTCTTCTTCGGCAACAACCCGGCTGGCCGGGCGGCCATCCCCGGCGACCTGCCCGGTGATGTCTTCCTCGGGTTCCCCGGCGTTGGCGGCGTCATGGCCAGCGGGACCGCCGACTACGTTCGCATCCGGCAGCAGCCGACGGCCCTGCAGCGCAGCGCTGATCCCCGGCTGGCCGCACTGGACTCGGACCTGTCCGGCCGCGGCTTCGCTGTCCAGCGGGTAGCTGACATGGACGGATGGCTCGCCTACCACGCCGCGTTCGTCGCGTGCGTCGCGGCGGCCCTCTACCGGTGCGGGACCGACCCCGCCCGGCTTGCCGCCGACCCCGCGACCCTGACGCTCATGTGCCGGGCCATCACCGGGGCATTCACCGCCCTGCGCGCCAGCGGCACCACGGGGCTCCCGCGCAACCTCGCCGCGCTGCACAGCCCGCTGCTCAGGGCAGTTGCCGTCCGCTACTGGGCGCGGACCATGCGCTCGCCGATGGGCGAGCTGTGCTTCGCCGCGCACTCGCGGCACGCCGAAGCCGAGATGCGGGCCCTGGGCGACGACATGGCGGCCCGGATCACCGGCTCCCCCGCCCTGGCAGAGCTGCTCCGCCCTGGCGATCCGCAGGCGCGCTGATCGAGCGGACCACGAAGCAGCGCGCAGGCGCGGCTACGCTGAATCGCATGATCGAGGCACACGACCTGACGAAGCGCTACGGCGACAAGACGGCGGTCGACCATCTGTCCTTCACCGTCGAATCGGGCAAGGTCACCGGCTTCCTCGGGCCGAACGGGGCCGGCAAGTCGACCACGATGCGGCTCATCCTCGGCCTCGACCGGCCGCAGAGCGGCACCGCGACGATCAACGGCCGGCGCTACGCTGACATATCCCACCCGCTGCGGACGGCCGGGGCGCTGCTCGACGCCAAGTCCACGCACGCCGGCCGGAGCGCCCGCAACCACCTGCTGTTCCTCGCCCAGACCCAGGGACTGCCGGCGACCCGGGTGGACGAGATGCTCGGCCTAGTAGGGCTGCAGGACGTGGCGAGAAAGCGGGCGCGCGGCTTCTCGCTCGGCATGAGCCAGCGGCTCGGCATCGCGGCCGCGCTGCTGGGCGACCCGGAGGTCCTGCTGTTCGACGAGCCCGTCAACGGGCTGGATCCGGAAGGCGTGCTGTGGATCAGGAACCTGATGAAGCAGCTCGCCGCCGAGGGCAGGACCGTCTTCGTCTCCAGTCACCTGATGAACGAGATGGCCGTGACGGCGGACCAGCTGATCGTGATCGGCCGCGGCAGGCTCATCGCCGATTGCAGCACGCAGGAGTTCATATCCCGCAGCTCCGACAAGTCGGTGCTGGTCCGTACGCCCGACACGGCCAGGCTGGCTGAGCTGATCGCCGCGGCGGGCGGCAAGGCCAGCAGCGATGACCAGGCCGAGGTGGCCAGCTCCGACGGGACGAAGGCGCTGGCCGTCACGGGCCTGGCGGCGCCCCGGATCTTCGAGATCGCTGCGGCGAACGGCGTCGTGCTGCACGAGCTCACCCCGCGCGCCTCGCTGGAGGAGGCGTTCCTGGAACTGACGTCCGGCAGCGTGGAGTTCGGGGCGCACGATACCGGCGACCATCCGCCGGGCCGCGGGGCCGGGAACCACGAGGGCGGGCACGGCGCCGGGGATCAGCCCGGCCACGGTGCCGGGGATCAGCCCGGCCACGAGGCTGCGGCGAAGGGGAGCGCCCGATGACATCCGCCGTCTCTGCCTCAACCTCGGTCAGGCCGGCCGCGGCGCCGGACAGCCGCCGGGCCGATGTCGGCCATCTGCTGCTGAGCGAGTGGACGAAGCTCCGTACTGTCCGCTCCACGGTCTGGTCCCTGCTCGCGCTTGTCGTGG
>JBEKFH010000436.1:0-3743 GCA_050013415.1 Streptosporangiaceae bacterium
GTGCTCCGGCTGCTGTTCCTGATCTGCGACTCCACGCCGACGCCGCTCGCGTCGCGGCAGTCCGCGTGGTCCCCGAGCTCGTCCGCCACCCTCGCGGCGGTGGTGCTGCTCGGGCCGGCCGGCGCCGCCCTGGTCGGCGTTGTCTCCGTGTTCAGCCTGCGGCGGCACCTGATGCTGGCCGAGCGGCTGTTCAACGGCGCCATGTATGCCGTGTCCGGCTACGCGGCCGGGTGGGCCTACGTCGCGCTCGGCGGCGTCGTGGGCACCCCGGCGCCGCGTGACTTTCCTGCGCTCATCTGGGCATTCGCCGCCGCGGCCGCCGTGCACGTGGTCACTAACCACGGACTGCTCTGGGCCGCGCTCCGGCTGACCAGGATGCGGGGCCGGCCGCGGGACCGGAGCCGGCTGGAGTCCAGCCTGCCGCTGCTGCTGGCCTCCGACCTCGGCTACGCGGTGCTCGGCCTGCTCATCGCCGCCCTCTGGACCGTGACCGGGTACTTCGCAGCGGTCCTCGTGCTCGTCCCGCTCTTCGTGGCCCGGTGGGCGATGGGCCAGTTCGCCGAGCAGCAGCAGGCCTATTCGGCCACCATGGAAGCGCTCTGCCAGGCGGTCGAGACCAAGGATTTCTACACCCGCGGCCATAGCGAGCGGGTTTCGCGGGGCTCCGGCATGATCGCCCGCGAGATCGGCATGCGCGCGGACCGCGCGGACGCCGTCAGCTACGCGGGCATGCTGCACGACGTGGGCAAGCTCGGCGTTCCCACCAAGGTGCTGCAGAAGAACGGCGCCCTGACCGAGGAGGAGTACGCCGCGATCCAGCTGCACCCGATGCGCGGCCTTGAGATCGTCAGGGAGATCGGCTTCCTGGACGACGCGCTGACCGGCATCATGCACCACCACGAGCGGATCGACGGCAAGGGGTACCCGATGGGCCTGGCCGGCGACGAGATCCCCGAGTTCGCCCGGGTGATCGCGGTCGCCGACGCTTTCGACTCGATGACGTCCAACCGTTCCTACCGGCAGGCGCGCGGCATCGACGAGGCGGTCAGCGAGCTCCGCAAGGGATCGGGCAGCCAGTTCGATCCGGCGCTGGTGGACGCGTTCATCACCGCGCTCGGCCGGGACGGCTGGACGCTGCCCGGGCCGGCTGGCGCCCCGCCCGCCGGCCAGCCGGTCACCGCGCAGGACCACGACGACCCGACCGCGCCGCTGCGGGTCGTCGACAGCTTCTGAGGGGAGGCGGAAATGACTGTCTGGCAGCCCGCCGAGCGCTGGTCGTCCTGGCAGGACATGGACTCGGGCCGGCTGCTGCTGCTCGCCGCCGCCGTGATGCTGACGATCGCCGCAATCGCGCACACTGCGGCCGTCGCGATGCCCGCCGCCACGGTCCACGTGGCCGTGGCCTTCGGCGTTCTCATCGCCCTCGGGGAACTGCTCAGGCTCGCCCTGCCCGGCGGCAGGCAGGCTGCCCCGATTGCGACCGCCGGCGGCATGGCGTACGCCCTGCTGCTGTACGTGTCCAGCAGGCCGCCGTTCCGCGAACTGCCCCCGCAGGTCCCCGCGCTGCAGGTGATCGCGGTGACGGTGGCCGGCATGACCATCGGCGCGCTGCCGCACCTGGCGGCCGGCCGGCCGGTCGGGGTGACCGGCATGGCGTCCAGGCTGGTCGCGGTGTCCTGCGTCGCCTTCGCCTTCCGCCCGCTGGCCGGCGTCCAGGCCATCGCCTCCCGGTGGTGGCTGGCAGCCACCGTGATGGCCGTCCTGGCGGGCCTCGGCTGGCTCGTCAACACCGTCATCGACGCCCTGATCCGGGCGGACGACCTCGGGGCCAGGTTCGGCGTGGCGCTCGGGGACGAACTGCGGGTGCAGTGGCCGCTCGGCGCGGCGGTGAGCGCGTCCGCGATGATCATCGTGTTCGCCACCGAGACCATGGGCATCGCCGGGCTGGCGGTCTTCGTCGTGCCGCTGCTGGTGACCCAGCTCGCGTTCCGCCGCTACGCCGGCATCCGCTCCACCTACCTGCAGACCGTCCGGGCCCTCGCCAGGGTCACCGAGGTGGGCGGTTACGTGGAGAGCGGTCATTCCCGCCGGGTCAGCGTGCTCGCGGTCGCGGTCGGCCGGGAGCTCGGCATGAGCGAGCCGGATCTGCTGGACCTTGAGTACGCCGCCCTGATGCACGACATCGGGCAGCTCTCGCTGCGCGACCCGATCCCCGGCGGCGCCACCGTGCTGGTGTCGCGCGCCGACCAGCAGCGCATCGCCGAGCTCGGCGCAGAGGTGATCGCCAAGGCCGGCGTGCTTGACCGGGTCGCCGAGCTCGTTCGCTGCCAGAGCCTGGCCGCCCGGGGCAGCGATCCCGGGCCGCCGGTGGGCAGCCGGATCATCCGCGCCGCCAACGCGTTCGACGACCTGGTCGGCGGCTCCGCCGACCGGGATCGCAGCGCCGCCGCGGTCGAGCGGCTCCGGCTGGACACGGAATCGGAGTACGACCCCGGCGTGGTCGACGCGCTCGGCGCGGTCGCCGGCCGCCGCCGCGCCAGCCGCCGGTAGGCTGCCCGGGTGCTCGAATCAGTGCTCGTCGCCAACCGCGGCGAGATAGCGCGCCGGGTGATCAGGACCGTCCGCCGGATGGGGATCCGCGCGATCGCCGTCTACTCCGAGGCCGACGCCGGACTGCCGTTCGTGCGCGAGGCCGACGAGGCGGTCCTGCTCGGCCCGCCGCCGCCCGCCCGCAGCTACCTCGACGTCGACGCCGTCATCGGCGCCGCCCGGCGGACGGGCGCCAGCGCGATTCACCCCGGCTACGGCTTCCTGGCGGAGAACCCGTCGTTCGCCGCGAGAGTGCTGGCCGAGGGACTCACCTGGGTCGGGCCGCCGCCATCGGCGATCGAGCAGATGGGTGACAAGATCACCGCCAGGAACCTGATGGAGCAGGCCGGCCTGCCGGTCGCCGCAGGCAGCAGGGAGCCGGTCGCCGACGTGGCAGCGGCGCTCGCCGAGGCCGGGCGGCTCGGCTACCCGGTGATGGTCAAGGCCGCGGCCGGCGGCGGCGGCATCGGGATGAGCGTCGCGACCGGCCCGGCCGGGCTGCGTTCTGCCTTCGAGACGGCCCGCTCCCGCGCCGAGCGATTCTTCGGGGATCCCGCGATCCTGCTGGAGCGCTACATCGAGCGCGCCCGCCATGTCGAGATACAGATCCTCGGGCTGAACGATGGCCGGGTGGTCGCCCTCGGCGAGCGGGATTGCTCCGCCCAGCGGCGGCACCAGAAAGTCGCCGAGGAGACGCCCTCGCCTGGCATGACGCCCGGGCTGCGGGACCGGATGCAGTCGGCCGCCGTGCTGGCCGGTCGCGCGGTCGGCTATCGCGGCGCCGGGACCGTCGAGTGCCTGGTGGACACGGCCGCGGGGGACTTCGTGTTCCTTGAGATGAATACCCGGCTGCAAGTCGAGCATCCCGTCACCGAGCTTGTCACCGGAATCGACCTGGTGGAGCAGCAGCTGCTGATCGCCGCCGGGCTGGACGTGAGCTTCGATCCGCTCGCCGTGAGCTACCAGGGGCACGCGGTGGAGCTGCGGGTCTACGCGGAGGACCCGCGCAGGTTCCTGCCCAGCCCGGGGGTGATCACCGGCTGGTCCGAGCCGGCCGGCCCGGGCATCCGGGTGGACTCGGGCTACGCCGCCGGGAACGAGGTGACCACCTTCTACGACCCGCTGCTGGCGAAGCTGTGCGCGCACGGCGCGAG
>JBEKFH010000437.1:0-3741 GCA_050013415.1 Streptosporangiaceae bacterium
CGATCGGCGCGAAGTAGTTGCCGCGCTCGCGCATCATCGCCCGGAGATCCGCGTTCGCCTCCCGGGCCTCCTCCGGCGTGGCGGTCGGCTTGGCCCGCTGCTCGCGGAGCACTGCGTGCAGGGCGACAAGGTGCTCGAGCACGTCATTCGGCACCCGCGCGCCCACCCGGAGGCTGGACAGGCCGAGCTCGGCGAAGGCCGGGTCGCGCTGCGCTGCCGCCAGCGCCATCTCCAGCTGGGCCCGGCGGCTCGGCGGCTGCCTGCGCAGCAGCTCCCCGGCCGGCACGGACAGCGCCGCGGCGAGCGCCTCGATCATCGAGAGCCTGGGCTCGCGGCGGCCGTTCTCGAGCAGGGACAGCACGGACGGCGCGCGCCCGACCCGGGCGCCGAGCTCGGCCAGCGTGAGCCCGCGAGAGCGCCGGACGTGCCGGAGGCGCTGCCCGAACAATGCTAGGTCCAGGCCATCTGACGCCAAGGACGGACGTTCTTCTCGCATCAAATCTGGCATAAATTGATGTTAGACGAAAAATCAGCAAACTTCATCCCTATCGTTCTGGTGGCTCGCCAGCTGGGAGCGCACGCTGTTATGAGGAACGACAGGATGGCAGGAGCCCCCCATGAGTGACGATCGCCTCAACGGCACGCAGAACGGCAAGGCCGGCAGCAACGGACAGCGCGCCGGCGGACAGCACGCCGACGGGCGCACCGCTCACGGGCAGAACGCTCACGGGCTGAACGGTGACGGGAAGCAGGGTGACGGGCAGCGGGCCGTCCGGCCGATCGACGAGCAGGCAGCCGCGCTGCGCCGGGAGTGGGCGACAGATTCGCGCTGGGCCGGGGTCGATCGCAGCTACTCGGCCGCGGACGTGATCAGGCTGCGCGGCTCGGTGCAGGAGGAGCACACGCTGGCCAGGATCGGCGCGGAGCGGCTGTGGTCCCTGCTGCGGCAGGAGCCGTACATCAGAACCCTCGGCGCGCTGACCGGCAACCAGGCGGTGCAGCAGGTCCGGGCCGGGCTGAAGGCGATCTACCTGTCTGGCTGGCAGGTCGCGGCAGACGCCAACCTGGCCGGCCAGACCTACCCGGACCAGAGCCTCTACCCGGTCAACTCGGTACCGCAGGTCGTCCGGCGGATCAACAACGCGCTGCTGCGCGCCGACCAGATCACCTGGGCCGAGACCGATGGCGAAGCCGGCGGCGCCCAACCGCACTGGCTTGCGCCGATCGTCGCCGATGCCGAGGCCGGCTTCGGCGGCGTGCTGAACGCCTTCGAGCTGATGAAGGCCATGATCGCGGCCGGCGCCTCGGGAGTGCACTGGGAGGACCAGCTGGCGTCCGAGAAGAAGTGCGGCCACCTGGGCGGGAAGGTCCTGATCCCGACCGGCCAGCACATCAGGACGCTGAACGCGGCCCGCCTCGCCGCCGACATCTGCGGGGTCCGCAGCCTCATCGTGGCCCGCACCGACGCGCAGTCGGCAAGCCTGATCACCAGCGACGTGGACGAGCGTGACCGGCAGTTCGTGACCGGCGAGCGGACCGCCGAGGGGTTCTACCGGGTGCGCGGCGGCGTCGAGTCCTGCATCGCGCGCGGGCTGGCCTATGCCCCCTACGCTGACCTGCTCTGGATGGAGACCGGCAAGCCCGACCTGGCGGTGGCGCGGGAGTTCGCCGAGGGAATCAGGGCGGTCTACCCGGACCAGATGCTCGCCTACAACTGCTCGCCGTCGTTCAACTGGCGGGCGCACCTGGACCCAGGAACAATCGAGAAGTTCCAGCAGGAGCTCGGCGAGATGGGCTACAAGTTCCAGTTCATCACGCTGGCGGGCTTCCACTCGCTGAACCACTCGATGTTCGACCTGGCCCGCGGGTACGCCGCCGAGGGCATGCCGGCCTACGTCCGGCTGCAGGACGCCGAGTTTGCCTCCGAGGCCGACGGCTACACCGCGACCAGGCACCAGCGGGAGGTCGGCACGGGCTACTTCGACCTGGTCACCTCGGCGATCACCCCGGATGCTTCGACCGTGGCGCTGACCGGCTCGACCGAGAGCGAGCAGTTCGCCCCGGCCCACTGAACCCCGCCCCGCCGCTCCCCATTCGCCAGCCTCCGCTTTCGCCAGGCTGCGCCGTGATCACGGAAACAAAGGGCTGCCCCAGCTACCCCTAGTTTCCGCGATCAGGGAAACGGGGCTACGGGCGCGGGTGCGAGGCAGCGCGGCTCAGCAGGACGCGCAGCTGATTGACCGGTTCGAGGAGCGTGTAGGTCCGGTAGGCGTTCCGGTCGACCAGGCGGAATTTCGCTCCGCGGGCGCCGGGCGGGTACCGGTAGCCCGGCGGGCGCCAGCGACGGAAGTCCTCGTGCATGCGGGTGAAGAACATCCTGCGGGCCCGGCGGGGCACCAGGGCGCCGGCCTCGGCCGCGCCGGCCGGCGCGCCGAGGCCGGCCCGGCCGGCGGCGAGGATGGTCGTGTAATGCCAGATGGCGCGCTCGAAGAGCGCCGTCATGACCGCGTCGCTGACCGGCTCCCCGTTGCGCCGGGCGATGGCGGGCAGCAGGTCAAAGACGGCCTGATAGGAGTCGAAGATGTCAAAGTGCTGGTCGCCCGTGGTGACCATGAACGACCCGGGTCTGGATCTGCGGTACCGATAGCACACGCGGCCGAGCGCGCTGATCCGCCGGGCGGACAGCAGCACGGCGCAGGATACGGGCACATCCTCGTCGATGCCGGGCGGGAACGTGACGCCGAGCTCGGCCAGGAACGCGCGGCGGATCACCTTGCTCCAGACGGTCATCGTCACGTTGATCATCTCGGGCCGCGAGGCGAGCGTGAAGGTGCCCGCGGGGGCGGCCCGGAGCAGGGCGGCGCCCGGGCCCGGCCTGGTCGCTCCCCCGGCGTAGTAGTCCTCGTAGTCGATCAGCAGCACGTCCGGCTGATCGCGCCGGAGCTTCGCGCAGATCTCCGCGAAGGCACCGTCGGCTATCAGGTCGTCGGCGTCGGCGAACCACACGTAGTCGCCGCTGGCGCTCTTCAGCCCTATGTTCCGCGCGTTTCCCGGCCCGCCGGTCTCGGTCAGGTGGATCACCTTCAGTCGCGGATCCAGCCGGGCCCTGGCGTCGAGAATCTGGCCGCACGCATCCGGCGACGCGTCATCGACAGCGATCACCTCGGTGTCCGCTGGCGCCTGCCCCAGCACCGAGTCCAGGCAGTCGCCGAGGTACTCCGGCACGCCGTAGACCGGCAGCACGACGCTGATGAGGGGGCCCGGTAGCACTCGCGACGCCGCGGGTCAGCGCAACGGATCGGGTTGCTGCAGGCCGGTGTCGGCGGCCGCCGAGCCCGCTTCGAGGCCGACCGCCGGGCCGGCATCGAGGCCGTCCGGCGGCCCGGCTACCTCCGCTCCGCGTCTGCCCATCCGGGACGGCCACCAGTTCCACCTGCCCAGCAGGACCACGGTCGACGGCACCAGCAGCGTCCGGACGAGGAACGTGTCCATCAGGATGCCGAAGGCCAGGCCCAGCGCGATGTCGCGGAACTGGCTGCCGCCAGCGCCGCTGCCGGCGACGATGCCGAAGACGACAAACGTCCCGGCTAGCACCATCCCGGCCGAGGTCACCGTCGTTCCGGTCGCGCTGAGTGCGCGCGCGACTGCCTCGCGTAGCGGAAGTTTGCGAGACTCCTCCCGGATCCGCGTCATCACCAGGATGTTGTAGTCCTCGCCGAGCGCCAGCAGGAAGATGAACAT
>JBEKFH010000438.1:0-3733 GCA_050013415.1 Streptosporangiaceae bacterium
ACGTTCAGCGGCACGTTCGCCGCCTCGGTGCTCTACTACGCCGGCTTCGGGGCCTTCGTGCTCAGCTCGGTTGAGTTCCTCACCGGCGTGTGGCACTACTCCGCGGTGCGGGCCGGCCTGGCCATCGGGCCCGGGCCGCTGATGGTGCTGCCCTTCGCCCGGCTGGTCGCTCCCTGGCTGGCTGCACGGATCGGGGGAGCAGGCCGGGTGGCGGTGCTCGGCTGCGCGGTCAACGTCGGAGCCCAGCTGCTCTGGCTCACGCAGATCCAGGCACATCCGGCGTACCTCACCCACCTGCTGCCTGCCCAGCTGCTGGGCGGCGCGGGCGTCGGCCTGACCATCCCGTCGCTGCTCGCGGCCGGCAGCGCGTCGCTTCCGCCGGACCGCTTCGGCACTGGCAGCGGGATTCTCAACATGGCTCGCCAGGTCGGTACGGTGCTCGGCGTCGCCGGGCTTGTCGCCATCCTGGCCCGGCTCCAGCCGGGCGACCCGGTGGCCACCTTCCGGCACGGGCTGGTCATGATCGTGGCCTTCTTCGCCGCCGCCGGCCTGATCGCGGCTGGCCTGCTGACCGGCCGGCCGGGACTGCCGCCCGTGCCGGAACCACCGGTGGCGGAGCCGCCCGAGGCGGAACCGTCGCCGGCACCGGAGCTGAGCGCGCCCTTACCGGATCAACTCTCTGCCCGCTTGACTGGCTGCCCGCTTGACTGGCCACCTGCGGCTATCTGATTGACTGGCCCCCCGCGACGGGGCTTCGGGCGGCCCGGATGCGACGGCGCCTCGGCCGGGTCGGCGCCTCGGCCGGGCCGGGCGCGACGGCGCCTCGGGCGGGCCTGGGCGCCACGGCATGACGCGGTTCCGATTCGGCCGGCGGCAGCTGGGGAGGACGGCGGATGCGGGTAGCGCTGGCCACCGACGCCGGCACGCCCGGCTGGCCGAACGAGGATTTCGCCGCGGTCTCGCCCGGGGCGGCGGTGCTGCTCGACGGCGCGACCTCCCGCCGCGGCGCGGACATCGGTTGCGTGCACGGCGTCGCCTGGTACGCCCGTGTGCTGGGCACCACGCTTCTCGCCGCGATCGTCGCGGAGCCGCGCGTCCCCCTCGCAGGGGCTCTCGCCGGGGCGATTGGCGAGGTTCGCGCCCTGCACTCCGGCACCTGTGATCTCGGCAACCCGGACAGTCCGGCGGCCACGGTCACCGCCGTGCGCGCCGGCGCCGGCGGCATCGACTACCTGGCCCTGTCCGACTCCTCCATCGCCGCCGATTACGGTGATGCGGACCCGCCGCTTGTCATCACCGGCGCCGACTGGCCGGCCGCCGGGGCCAGCCCGGCCGCCGCCGCCGCGGCGGTCACCGGCACCCTGCCGCTGGCCGGCCTGCGCGGCATCGCGCTGCTGAGTGACGGCGCCACCCGCATTACCGACACCTACGGCCTGCTGAGCTGGCCCGCTGTTATCGGCGTCGTCCGCGACGACGGCCCGGGCGCGCTCATCCGCCTGGTCCGCGCGGCCGAGGCCAGCGACTCTGGCGGCATCCGCTGGCCCCGCCGCAAGGCCCGCGACGACGCGACCGCTGTCTACTGGCATCACGACGGCGCGCACGGCTGACCGCCGCAGCGAAGTCCCAACCACGCTGTTGGCCGGCCAGCGGAGCGCGCCGCCGGAGCGGCGCTCCAATTGCGTCGTTGTCCCTCCACTGCGGAAACAGCGGCAGCGGAGTCCAACCACGCTGTTCGAGCGACCCGGGAGCGTGGCGTAGCTGGACCGCCGGCGCGGCTGACCGCCGGCGCTGGTGACCGCTAGGGCGCGCATCCCCCTTAGAATCGCCCGGTGGCCTCTGCTGGAATCGGCCCGCTCCCCGCAGCCGGCTCGCTCCCCGACGCCGGCCTGTCGGCCGACGCCGGCCCGCCGCCCGGCGCTGCGTCAGCGGCGCTGCGGCGGGTCTTCGGCTACGACTCGTTCCGCGGCGCGCAGGAGGAGATCATCGATCACGTCGCCGCCGGAGGCGACGCGCTGGTGCTGATGCCGACCGGCGGCGGCAAGTCGCTGTGCTACCAGATTCCGGCCCTGATCAGGCCGGGTACCGGCGTGGTCGTGTCGCCGCTCATCGCCCTCATGCAGGACCAGGTGGACGCGCTGCGGGCGCTCGGGCTGCGGGCCGGATTCCTCAACTCAACCCAGGATCCCGGCGAGCGCCGCCTGATGGAGTCCGCCTTCCTGGCCGGCCAGCTTGACCTGCTCTACCTGGCGCCGGAACGGCTGCGCGCCGAGTCGACGCTGCGGCTGCTGGAGCGAGGCGCGATATCCCTCTTCGCGATTGACGAGGCGCACTGCGTGTCGCAATGGGGGCACGATTTCCGGCCCGACTACCTCGCCTTGTCGCAGCTGCACGAACGCTGGCCGTCGGTGCCCCGCATCGCGCTGACCGCGACGGCCACCCAGGCCACGCGCGCCGAGATCGCCGCCAGGCTGAGCCTGCGCGAGGCCCGGCATTTCGTCGCGAGCTTCGATCGCCCCAACATCCAGTACCGGATCGAGCCGAAGGCCGACCCCGCGCGACAGCTTCTTGAGCTGGTGCGGGGCGAGCACTCCGGCGACGCGGGCATCGTCTACTGCCTGTCCCGGGCGTCGGTCGACAAGACCGCAGCGCTGCTGTCCCGCAACGGGATCACCGCGCTGCCGTATCACGCCGGCCTGGACGCACGCACCCGGGCCGCCCACCAGGCTCGCTTCCTGCGCGAGGACGGCCTGATCATGGTGGCCACGATCGCCTTCGGCATGGGCATCGACAAGCCCGACGTGCGCTTCGTCGCGCACCTTGACCTGCCGAAGTCCATCGAGGGCTACTACCAGGAAACCGGCCGGGCCGGGCGGGACGGCCAGCCGGCCACCGCCTGGCTGGCCTATGGCCTGCAGGATGTCGTGCTACAGCGCCGGCTGATCGACGGTTCCGAGGGCGACAGCGCGCACCGCCGGCGGCTGGCCGCTCACCTGGACGCGATGCTGGCGCTCTGCGAGACCGTCGACTGCCGCCGGGGGCAGCTGCTCGGCTACTTCGGCGAGATCTCCGGCCCGTGCGGGAACTGCGACAACTGCCTGTCGCCGCCGCAGTCCTGGGACGGCACGGTCGCGGCGCAGAAGCTGCTGTCGGCCGTGTTCCGGCTGCACCGGGAGCGGCGCCAGCGGTTCGGCGCCGGCCAGGTGATCGACATCCTGCTCGGCAGGAAGACGGCCAGGGTCATCGAGCACGACCATGCTTCGCTGACCGTGTTCGGCATCGGCGCCGGGCAGCGCGAGGCCGAGTGGCGCGGCGTGGTCCGCCAGCTGCTGGCCCGCGGCCTGCTGGCCGTCGAGGGCGACAACGGCACTCTGGTCCTCACCGAAGCGAGCGGCGAGGTGCTCGCCGGGCGACGCCAGGTCATGCTGCGCCGCGAGCCCGAGCGCGCGGCGCGGGCCGCGAAACCCGCTCCGGCAGCGAAGGCCGCGGTCCCGGCCGCCGAGCTGACCGCGGCTGCCACGGCGGTGTTCGAGCAGCTGCGTGCCTGGCGCGCGGCGACCGCCAAGGCGCAGGGCCTGCCCGCCTACGTCGTCTTCCACGACGCCACGCTGCGGCAGATCGCCGCGCAGGCCCCGGCGACCCTGGCCGAGCTGGGCACGGTGAGCGGCGTCGGCGAAACCAAGCTGGCCAGGTACGGGCAGCAGATCCTGGACGTGCTCGGCGATCCGGCCGCCCA
>JBEKFH010000439.1:0-3732 GCA_050013415.1 Streptosporangiaceae bacterium
TGCCACGATCGAGTTCGGGAACAGCCCCTTCGTTCCGGTGCCCCACAGCCGCTTGTCCGCGAAGTTTCCGTACGCGTCGAAGCCGAGCCCCGGCTTGTCCGGGGTACGCAAGCCGCAAGCAGGGATGCTGCTGACCGCGTCCGGGTTCCCGGCGGTCAGGCAGGGCTGGAAGCCCTTGCCCCCGGTGATCCAATCCCCCGGTGTCGCAGCCGTGCCCTTAAAAGATTCGCTATACAGCGGTGCTCCCGGCAATGTCGCCGCGAACGCCCCAGACGCCGCCGTCACGCTGGCCAGGACGCTAACGGCCAGGGCGGTGCCAGCCTTTAGCATCCCGCGCGCGCGGAGCTTGCGATAAGTCATGGAGTTCCCCCGTGTGCGCTGCGTCTTCTCGACAGCAGCGTTCCTTCACAATTGCGCATGATGCGCCGAAGCCGGGCCCCCGAGCCCGGCAGATGGCATAACTCTAGGCCTCCATCAGGCCTGTGACCTGCATCGACGCGCGGTTTCGCGTCACGGCGCCCGGGTCCGCTCTGACAGCCACTTCTCCCGGCTTAGTGCCAATGCCGGGAAGTTAAGCGTTTGAGCAGGTGGTCAACCGGTTCGCCGCGTTCTGCGGCCTGGCGGAGTTTGTCGATCAGGGTCAGCCGGGGCCTGGGGGGCTTGTAGTGCCGGGCGTCGATGTCGGTGGTGACGGATGTGATCTTCTTGGTCGTGCGGGGCTTGCCGGCAGGGTGGGCGTTCCAGCGGCTGAGCGGGGACTTGACCTTGCGGGCGCAGACGCGGGGCCGGCGTGGGCCGTGCAGGTTCGCCAGGACGGCGCGGCCGATGCCGCCCTGCAGGTCAGTGCCGGGATCGGTGATGTTCGAGGCCGTGACGAGGAGATCCTGGGCGGTCTGGACGGCGGTCTGCCAGCTGGCGCGGTCGGGGTCGAGGCCGGGCACGGTCTGGACCGCGTCGGTGACCGCGGTGCGCAGTGCCTGGTAAACGGCCAGCAGCGCCCACATCTCCTGCTCGATGCCGGCCGGGCTGCCGGAGCGGAGCACCCGTCCTTTGAGCAGGGTGCAGCGCAGGGCGAGGTAGGTGATCTCGTGCTCCCAGCGCTCGTGGTACAGCCGCATCAGGGCCTCCGCCGGGTAGGCGCGGTGGTCCAGGAGGGTGGTGGCCAGCCGGTAAGCGTCGCCGTAGCTGGTGCCGTCGTGGCAGGTCACGGTCACGCGGGCGGTGATGATCCGGACGTTCACCCCGCCGATGACCGACAGGAACGACCCGTCGGGCAGGTGCCGCAGTACCGGCGGCCTGCGCACGGACGACAGGCGGACCAGGAACTGCGCCCTCGTCGCCGCGGCCGCGGCCAGGAAGTCCCCGCTATCGAAGCCGCGGTCGGTCAGCAGCAGCATCGTGGCATCCAGCAGCGGCAGCAGCTTCCGCGCCCACGCGGTCTCCCCCTCGGCGGCAGGGCCGAAGACCGCGCCGATCAGCGCCCGGGTTCCCGTCTCCGCCAGCGCCATCAGCATCAGCGCGGGATACCCTGTCTCCCCGTTGGACGCGTTCTGCTTGCCCGGCCACGCCCGGTTCTTGCCGGTATCAGGCACCCGCAGCGACTTGCAGCCGTCGAAGGAGACCGTCCGCAACCCGCAGAACATGATCCCGGGCGTGCGCGGCTGCCCCAAAGGCCCGGCCAGGACCTCGAACAGCCGCTTCACCGGCGCGGTCCCGATCCGGCGGCGCAGGTCCCGCAGCGCCCGCGCCGACGGGACCGCAATGCCCAGCGCCTCCAGCCCGGCGGTCAGCTTGCCCCAGACCCCCAGGTACGACGACCCCGGGAACAGGCACATCGCCAGCAGGAAATACAGCCCGCACCGCGACGGCAGCAACCGGACCCGCTTCTCCAGCCCGCCTTCCTCTGCCAGCACCGCGTCCGCCAGCTCGAACGGCACGATCCGGGTCAGCTCCCCCAGATGACCAGGAGCAAAGGCCCCCGCGGCAACGGTGATCACCGTCGTGACCGTGGTCACGGCAGAACGCATGGCAGACTGAACAGGCAACGGAGGCTCCCGGCACACAGGGCGTTTTGGTCGACACCTGTCCTACCGGGCCTCCGTTGCGCTGCGCAGCCGAACCGGAACATGCCGAACCTGCTTGACACGCGGGCTCAGCCCTTAACTTCCCGGCATTGGGGTTAATGCACTTTTCCTGTCCAAAATTTCCCAATATGAGAGGGGGTTAGGGTGTGCGACCCCGGGATAAGTGGGGCCAGTCCTATTGAGAGCCGTTTGGGGTGGGGGCTGGGGCCGGACCGTCCGCTACCAGCCTGGTGATCTGGGTGAGCGCGTCCTCGAGGTCGTGCCTGGTCAGCACTTCGTCGAGCGCGAGGCGGACGGCGGCGAGTTCGCGGGCTAGGTACTCGGTGTCGGCCTGAGTCCGGGCCGCCACCTCCCGGTCCCGCTCAATGCTGGCCCGGTCCCGGTCGTCCTGGCGGTTCTGCGCCAGGAGGATCAGGGGCGCCGCGTAGGCCGCCTGGGTCGAGAACGCCAGGTTCAGCAGGATGAACGGGTAAGGGTCCCAGTGATAGACCAAGCCGGCGGTGTTGAGGAAGATCCAGCCGATCACCAACACCGTCTGCGCCACCAGGAACTTGCCGGTGCCCATGAATCTGGCGATGGCCTCCGACATCCGCCCGAACGCGTCGGCGTCATACCTGGAGCCAATCGGCACCACGCCGCGCGGAACCGACAGATCGGTCCGGTCGCCGATCAAGCGGGAAGTTATCCGCGCCATCTATCCGCCCTTCTTACGCCAGTCTTCGGGGAGTATCCGGTCCAGCACGTCGTCGACGGTGACGGCGCCGACCAGCCGGCCTTCCTCGTCACACACCGCCACGCTGACGAAGTTGTAGGTGGCGAGCCGTACCGCGAGTTCACGATCGGACAGATCGGGACGGACGAAGAAACTTGCCTCGACGCAGTGGCCTATCTCGGCAGCGGGAGGCCGCCGGAGCAGCCGCTGGAATCCCACGCTCCCGATGTAACGCCCGGTGGGGGTCGTCGTGGGAAGCTCGCACACGTACACCTGCGCCGCCGCGACCGGGGAGATCCGGGCGTCCCTGATCCGGGCCAGCACTTCGGCCACCGTCCGGTCCGGGCTGAAGACCAGGGGATCGGAGGTCATCAGGCCGCCCGCTGTCGCCGGGTCATAGTGCAGCAGCCGTCGCAGGTCCGCGGCCCGCCCGGAGTGCATCGCCGTCAGCAGCCGTTCACGCTGCTCGGGCGGCATCTCGGCCAGCAGGTCGGCGGCGTCGTCAGGCTGCATCGCCTGGACCACGTCCCGGCTGCGCTCGAACCCCAGGCTGGTCAGCAGCCGGACCTGGTCCGCTTCTGGCATCTCCTCCAGCAAGTCAGCGAGTTCCGCGTCGTCGAGTGCTTCCGCGAGCTGACTACGCCTGGCCGGTGGCAGGTTCTCGAACGTGGTCGCTAGGTCGGCTGGCTGCATTTCATGCAGGCTGGCGAGCTGGTCGGCCACCGGATCCGCCTGGAATAGCTCCTGGCATTTGTTCCAGGGCACGATCGTCGGGCCGTGGCCACGGAGCATGTGATCGCGGCGGAGGGCGATATCGCTGACATCCCACCCGCTTCGTTGCCGCTCGTGGGGCACGATAGCCACGTCGGCCACGGTTCCGGCCTCGGTGCGGCGTCCGTACAGCTCGGATCCGAGGATCACGCCGGGACGCCGGGT
>JBEKFH010000440.1:0-3730 GCA_050013415.1 Streptosporangiaceae bacterium
GACCGAGTAAGTCTCTCCGAGCCCGGCGGGAGGTGAACGTTACGTGCTGAAAAAGATCCTTACCTGGGCGATCGCCATCTTCATCGTTTTCTACCTGGCCACTCAGCCAGTTGGCGCCGCCCACGCGCTGCACTCCGCCTTCCACGGGCTGCACTCTGCCGGGAACTCGCTGTCGACGTTCGTCAACTCACTCTAAAAGGCCATGACGCAGACAAGGGGCCGGGTATCAGGCCCGGCGGCAGTGGATCGGTACTTGCTGCCACGAGAACGCGAGAAGCCCGTTATCACGGTCCGCAGGCATCAGGCCGTGCTGATCATCCCGATCGCCGAAGCCGTAGGCGGGCTTGTCGCCGCCTTCCTGCTGAGCGCGACGCTGCTGCGCGGCAATACGCCTCTGCAATGGGTCGTCTGGATCGCGTGGATGGCGCTCGCCCTTCACCTGATCTGGGAAGTCGTCAACTGGGCGGTCGACTACTTCGTCGTCACCTCGCAGCGGATAATCCTGACAACCGGGCTGCTCACCCGCAAGGTGGCGATGATGCCGCTCGGCAAGGTCACCGACATGAGCTTCCAGCGATCCTTTGCTGGCAGGCTACTGGGCTACGGCGAATTCATCATCGAGTCGGCCGGGCAGGAGCAGGCGCTCAGGAATATCTACTACATTCCCTATCCCGAGCAGCTTTACCTGGACGTATGCGAGATGCTCTGGCCGGCGACTCCGCCGCCTGACTGCAAGATGTGCAACGGCAGCGGCAACGTGGTGATGGCCGAGGAGCGGCGACTGATCGCGGTTACCTGCCCGAATTGCGGAGGGACAGGAAAGGCTCCTCCGCCGCTGGCCCGCTATGACGACACCCTTGTCGAGGGCAGCGACCCGAACCGCGACCCGAACGAGGACTAGCCGCCGCCCCGGAGCAGGAATCCATGAGCGGCGAGCACACGATCCGCTCATCGGAAACCGAAAACGGCACGTTCGACCTCAGCTAACCGCCGGGGCGCGTGGCACGGATGCGGAGCAGGCCACCTCAAGCTGGTGCCCAGGATGCTGCGCAGCCCGGCCGGCTGTAGCTGCTGCTCGTCGTGCTGCGCCGATCTTCTGCCCGTGACGGTCATGCCGAAGGCTGCGACCACCAGGCCGCCGATGACATCGAGCACGAAATGGTTGGCTGAGGACAGGACGACGAACGCGGTGGCTGCCGGGTAGAGCCACGCGAGATGGCGCGACCGGCTGCGGGTCGTGACGACAACGGCGACGGCGCACCAGGCGGCCCAGCAGACATGGAGGCTGGGCATGGCCGCATACAGATTGACCGCGCTGGTCACGCCGTGCGGATCGGCTGAGCCCAGGATGTCGCGGGTCACGAGGACGTCGGCCATGCCGGGGACGGCAAAGCGAGGCGGCGCGACCGGCCACGTCCAGAACACGATGTTCGCGCCGACGCTGGCCAGCACCAGCGCTGAGCGCAGCCGCGGGAAGTCGGCTGGCCTGCGCTGGTACAGCCAGGCAAGCACCAGCGGGGTGACGATGAAGTGCAGCAGGCCGTAGTAGTAGCCGACCGCCAGGGCCGGCACGGCGTCGCCCGAGACCAGGTGATTGAGGATGGGCTCGATGTTCAGGTGCAGGTGCTGCTCTGCCCGGTAGATCGCGGCCGCGTGGGCGAACGCCGCACGGGAGTCCGCGGGGAGCGCAAGGCGGACGAGAGAGGGCGCTGCATAGCCGGCCCCGAGGGTCAGCACCTCGAGTACCGCGGGAAGGCGCGGCCACACCAGCCAGTGCCCGGAAGCCGGCGGGGGCGCCGTGGCCGCGGGCCGGCCGCGCTCTCTCGCCGGCAGCAGGCGGGCGCTGCGTGTCTTGATCATCTCGCTCATGGGTCCCGCTGCCATTCCGTCCCCGATGACATCTTGCTAGAAAGATGTTAGTGAGAGTAGTAGTTTTCTGGCAAGATGCTTGCGCGGCCGTCCGTCCGTATAGTTGAGGCATGGCAACGCCCATTGCCCAGTCGCGGCCCGCCGAGCCGTCTCCTTGTGACCCCGTGGAAGGCTGCTCGTCCGATGAGCTGGCCAGTGCATGGACCACGATCGTCCGTGGCTACAGCCACGTAACGGAGTTGCTCACCGAGCAGGTCGAGCAGGCGACCGGACTGTCCGCTCCCTCGTTCTTCGCGCTCGTGTGGCTGCTGCGCGGCAGCGGCGACGCGGTGTCACTGACTACGCTGGCCCGCCATGTCGCGTTCTCCAGCGGGGGCTTCACCAAGCTGGCCGACCGGCTTGAGCAGGCGGGGCTGATCGAGCGGCAGCCCTCGCCGTCCGACCGCCGGGTGACCAACGCCGTACTCACGCCGCTCGGCAGGGCACAGGCCGAGCGCGCGTTCGCCGTCTACTGCGCCGGATTGCGCGAGCTCGTGCTGCAGCGGCTGGGCCTCGACGGGCTGCACGTTCTGGCTGACCACATGAGCCGGCTCAGCGGCGACGTCGCCGCCGGAGGCTGAGAGCCCGGAGGCTGAGAGCCCGGAGGCTGAGAGCCCGGAGGCTGAGCGGCCCGGAGGCTGAGCGCGCCTGGGGCCCGCACCAACTGCGCGGGCTCCCAGGCAAGGATTCCCAGCTCACACTGGCGGAGGCTCGGGGATTTGAACCCCGGATGGCCGCGAAGCCAAACCGCATTAGCAGTGCGGCGCCATAGACCGGACTAGGCGAAGCCTCCTGACGACCTCACGGTCGGCCCTCAGGGTACCGGAATCGCCGGAGACCCGGCAAAGCACTATGCCACCGTCCAGCGGCGCGCCTCAGCGGGCCTTGACGACCTCGCGCCTTAGCGGGCCTCGATGACCTCGTAGTCACCGCGGGCATAGAACTCGCGGATCCGGGTCTTCGCGAACTTGCCGACGCTCGTCTTGGGGACCTCGGCGATGAACGACCATCGTTCGGGAAGCTGCCAGCGGGGCACCTGGGTACCGAGGTAGGTCCGCAGCTCCGCGGCGGTCACCGACGAGCCGTCTCGGACCACCACTGCGGCCAGCGGCCGCTCCCCCCAACGCTCGTCGGGCACTCCGATGACCGCTGCCTCCGCGACGTCGGGATGCGCCATCAGCGCGTTCTCCAGCTCCATCGAGGAGATCCACTCGCCGCCCGACTTGATCACGTCCTTGGCCCGGTCGGTCAGCGTGACGAAGCCGAGCCGGTCGATGGTTCCCACGTCGCCGGTTCGCAGCCAGCCGTCGCGGAACTTCTCCGGATCGTCGTCCTTGTAATAGGAACCGGTGACCCAGGGCCCGCGGACCTCGACCTCGCCGACGGCCTCGCCGTCGTGCGGCAGCACCGCGCCCCCCTCACCGACAAGGCGCCCTTGCACCGCGCACATCAGCCTGCCCTGCGTGTCACGGTAGGCCCACGCCTCGTCGGCCGGCGTGCCGGCAGGGGGATGCGCGACGCTGCCGAGCGGCGACGTCTCCGTCATCCCCCACGCCTGCACGATCCGCACGCCGAGTTCCTTCTCGTACGCCTCCTGCAGCGCATGGGGGACCGCCGAGCCGCCGCAGGGCACGATGCGCAGCGAGGACAGATCCCCGCCGTTCGCCCGGACGTGCGCGAGCAGCGCGTTCCAGATCGTCGGTACCGCCCCGGCCAGCGTCGGCCGCTCGGCCTCGATCAGCCGGACCAGCGGCGCCGGCTGCAGGAAGCGGTCCGGCATGATCAGGTCCGCCCCCGCCAGCACCGCCGCATAGGCGAGTCC
>JBEKFH010000441.1:0-3720 GCA_050013415.1 Streptosporangiaceae bacterium
ATCCAGCACCGGGCAGCGCCGGCAGACGGCCTTGGCCTCCTCGATCTGGACCAGTGCCGGGCCGGTGTTTCCGATCGGGAAGAACAGCTCCGGGTCCTCGTCCTGACAGGCGGCGTGATGACGCCAGTCCATGAGGTCCACTCCTCTGTGAGGACGGAGCCGCGGCCGCTGGCCCGTCACCTCGGTTGTGCTTGTGAATGATTTCACGAGCTAGGCCATGCACCGGGAAACTGGTGTTTTCCCGAACTTAGGACGTTAGTTCAGTCGGACGTTGATGCAGCCTCGGAGCCTGCGCTCCGAGCGTGTCCCAGGGTAACGCTCGCGAGCCGCGACCGGGTGGTCATGGTCCAGCGGACTTCAGGCGCGTGGCTGGCGCGCCGCCCTGAGAGCGGTACAAGTTTCTCAAGCACGCCGATCGATCGCAAGAGGGTTTGGCAAAGGTTCGCAGGGATTTCGGTGTCAGATGAGTCACATTGGGGACAGAAGTGGCGTCACCGGACGGACCGGAGCGGCGTCACCTGCTGGCGCGCCTATCGCCTGGTGCCTATCGCCTGGCCGCGTTTCGCCTGGCGGGCTTTCGCCTAGCGGCCTTTGCCTGGTCGCCTTTCGCCGTGAATGTGTTATTGGGCCACATTCTGGTATCGCCGGCGGCGATCAGACGATCACCCGGAGCGCGCGCGGCACCGACGTGAAGGTCACGCACTCCCGCTCGCCCATGTACTCGCCGTCGACCTGGAACGCCACCGGCCGGTCGGCCCGAATGGTGAGCCTGGCCTCGTCGTGCAGGCTGACGACCTGCCGGCCGCCCGGCGGGCGGTCACGGCCGGACAGCATCTGGCCCAGCGCCGTGAACGTGCCGACGGTGCGCAGCCGGCGCAGGGCGAAGACGTCGAGCCCTGAGTCGAATCCCGCGTCCGGGTTGGTGTGCACCGCGCGGCGCCCCAGGTAGGTCCACGGAGCCGTGTTGGACACGATTCCCAGGAACAGCCGGTCTACCGGCGGCTGCCCGGCCCGCTCAAGCGACAGCGCTGGATGGCGCCGGTCCGTCACCCGGAAGTACTGGCGCAGCGCCACTCGCATGTAGAGCGCGGGGTTAGCCGTACGGCCCTGCGCGCGCAGGCCCTCCACGGCGCGCACTACCTCGGCGTCCAGCCCCATACCTGCGTTGAAGGTGAAGTACCGCTCCCCAGCCAGCCCGAGGCCGATGCTGCGGTGCCGGCCCGCCGCCAGGCTCCGGAGGATATGCCCGGCCGCGTCGACCGGGTCGACTGGCAGTCCCAGGGCCCGGGTGAAAACGTTGGCGCTACCGCCCGGCAGCGGGGCGAGCGCCGGCAGGCTGCCGGCCGGCCTGCCGCCATCGCCAGGCTGGCCCGCCCCGACGATCCCGTTGACCGCCTCGTTGACAGTGCCGTCGCCGCCCAGCGTGAGCACCAGGCCGTCCCCGGCGCTCGCCGCGCTACCCGCAAGCTGAGTGGCGTGACCCCGGTACCGTGTTTCCACGACCGTCAGTTCCATGGCGGACGCCAGGGCCCGCGTGATGACATCCCTGCCGAGCCGGGTCGTTGTCGTGGCATGTGGATTGACGATCAGCAGCGCGCGCACGCGCTCAGGGTAGCGATCTTTGTGAGGAGCACGAGTAATGCCGCCAAGTCCGCTGACGGTGCGAGCCGCCGCGGCCGTGCAGGCGGCCGAGGCGGTCGTGGTCTGTGTCGCGTCGGTCTTGTCCGCCGTCGATGCGGCGGCGGGCCGGTCTTACCAGACAGGCAGCGGCATCGCGCTGACCCTGATCGGCTTCGGCACGGCCGCTGCGCTCGGCTGGGTGGCCGTCGGGCTCGCCCGGGCCAGGCAGTGGAGCCGTACCCCGGCACTGCTGACTCAGCTCTTCACCGGCATCGTCGGCGTCTACCTGGTCCAGGGCCACCGCGACAACTGGGGCGTGCCGACGCTGGTGCTAGCCGCTGCGGGCTTTCTCGCCCTGCTCCTGCCACCGAGCCTGCGGACCCTGACCGGCGGGCGCCCCGTGCCCCCGGATGCCCCGCCGGGCCCGGCCGACGAGTCGCGGCCGGCTGGCTAGTCCTCCGTGGTCAGGCCCTCGCGCAGCTGCGTCAGCGTCCTGGCCAGCAGCCGGGAGACATGCATCTGGGAGATGCCGAGTTCCGTCGCGATCTGCGACTGCGTCATATTGCCGAAGAAGCGGAGCAGCAGGATCCGCTTCTCCCTGGGCGGCAGCCGCTCCAGCAGCGGCTTGAGCGATTCCCGGTACTCGACGCCCTCCAGCGCCTCGTCGAGCACGCCCAGCGACTCGGCGACAGCGGGCGCGTCCTCGTCACCGGAATCGGGAGCGTCGAGCGACACCGTCGAGTAGGCGTTGGCGGACTCCAGGCCCTCCAGCACCTCCTCCTCTGTCATCTGCAGATGAGCGGCGAGCTCGGCGACGGTCGGCGCGCGTCCTTCCCGCTGAGCCAGGTCACCGACGGCCTTCGTCAGCGCCAGCTTGAGTTCCTGCAGCCGCCGCGGCACCCGCACGGCCCATCCCTTGTCGCGGAAGTGCCGCTTGATCTCGCCGACGATGGTGGGCGTCGCGTACGTGGAGAACTCGACGCCGCGGCCCAGGTCGAACCGGTCAATCGACTTGATCAGCCCGATCGTGGCCACCTGCGTCAGGTCGTCGAGCCATTCCCCCCTGTTGCGGAACCTCCTGGCCAGGTACTCGACGAGGGGGAGGTGCATCTCGACCAGCTCGCCGCGGATGCGCAGCCGCGCGTCGTCTCCCTCGGGGAGCGCGGCCAGCTGGCTGAACAGGTCCCGCGCGTAGGTCCGCTCGCGGACGGCGTGGATCCTTGACGCGACCGACACGTCACGGCGCGCAGCGTACTGGCCATCCTCCCCGGCCTGGGTCCCGGTTTCCGCCGCGTCAGGATCCGGCGCGCCCCGGACACCGAGCATCGTCGCGGTCGGCGGGCCGGCCTCGCTGTCCTGCTCCCCGGCAGCCCCCGGCCCGCCGAGCTCAAGCTCCTCGGTCAGCCGCACCTCGATTTCCCCCGTCACACCGACCCCGATGGTTCGCGGCTCTTCTGCAGCACGATGGTCAGCCGGCTGCCTGGTCCCACCCGCGCCTCGACACTTCCGGCAAGCGCGCAGAGCACGGTCCAGGCGAATGTATCGCTGGCAGGCGGCCGGGGGGCCTGGCTCAGCACCGACACCGAGATCGTCATCAGATCATGACCGAGGGTGAAGGTGCACTCCAGGCTGGTCCCTGGCACGGCCTGGCCGAGCAGCATCGCGCACGCCTCGTCCACGGCGATGCGCAGGTCCTCGATCTCGTCGAGGGTGAAGTCGAGGCGTGCCGCCAGCCCGGCCGTCGCGGTACGCAGCACGGACAGGTAGGCACCGTCAGCCGGCAGGCAGATCGTCACCTGGTCACGGGCCTCCCGGCTGCCGTCGGCCTGCCCGGCGGCGGGCGCGGGCGCTGCCGGGCTCACGCCGCGAGCGGAGATCCCGCCGCGGATCGCGGCGGAGGCGGCCAGCCTGGTCGCCGATGCGGTCGTCTCTTCGGTCACGTCTGCCCTCCAGCACTGCCGGCCAGCCATCCCTGCCGGCGGCCGCCGGCTCCTGCCTGCAACTTACCGTCAGCGCGCGAGTGCGCTGGCGCGCCGCGCGGCGCGAATCAGCCGCACGCGATCAAGGACCGCGCGAACGGTGACCGCGCGGCCCTTGATG
>JBEKFH010000442.1:0-3712 GCA_050013415.1 Streptosporangiaceae bacterium
TGGTGGAGGTGCTGCGGGCCCTGGCCGGGGGTGACACCGGGGTGCCCGAGTCGCTGCGCAGCGCGGTGCAGGCGCGGGTCAGGCAAACAGGCGCGGCCGCAGAGTCGCTGCTGCGAGCGGCATCGGTGCTCGGCGCCGCGATCGATCCGCTGACCCTCGGCGAGATGCTCGAGCTCACCCCGGCCGCTGCGGTCGATCTATGCGAGCAGGCGCTCCAGGCCAGGCTGCTGGTGGTCAGCGGCCGGGACTACGAATTCGCCAACGACCTCATCCGGGAGGTCCTCTACGCCACCACGCCCGAGCCGACACGGCTGGCCTACCACCGGCGGGCGGCCGACCTGCTGACCGGGCAGCCCGAGGCCCTGGCCGGGCACGCGACGGCCACGGGTGACTGGCTCCGCGCGGCGCGGGCTTGGCTGCTCGCGGCCGAGGATGCCATGCGCCGGTCCGCGGCGAGCGATGCGATCGCGCTGAGCACCCAGGCGCTGGAGGCAGCCGAGCGCGGCGGGGACACAGAAGCGCACGCCCGTGCCCTGATTCTGCGCGGCCGCGCTCGGGAGGCGGTCGGCGCTCACGTTACCGCGCTCACCGACCTGACCATGGGCGCCGCGGACGCGCGCGCGGCCGGTGACCGCCGACTGGAGATGCTGGCCCTGCGCGAGCTCGGCGGTGACGTCCCCGCCTCGCGCGGGCTACCGATCAGCTTCTACGTGTCCAATCTCGAACGCGGGTTGCGCATCGCCGAATCAACCGGCGACCGGGCCACCGAGGCCGACCTGCTGGGGCGGCTGGCCATCATCGCCGCGAACCGGCTGCGACTCGACGTTGCGCTCGACTACGGCCTGCGCGCGGTGGCCGCCGCTCGGGCGTCCGCGGACGAGCATGCCCTCGCCGCTGGGCTCGACGGTCTCAAGACTGCCTACCTTGGCCTCGGGGATCTGCAGGGTCTCGCCGACGTGCTGGCCGAACTCGACCCGCTACTGCGCAGCCTGGATGATCTGTTCCGGCTCCAGTGGGCCGAGTTCGAATCCGCGTTCCTGTTCATCGCCGCGGCCAAATGGGACAAGGCGACCACCGCCATGGAGACGGCCTTGGCGGCCAATCGGCGCGGCGGCTACCCGCACTGCGCCGTGTGGTACACAGCGCACCTCGGCTGGCTGGCCCGGCTCCGCGGACATGACGACGAGGCGATGGCGTTCGGCCAGCGCTCCGTAGCCATGAGCGAACAGCTTGAGCACACCTGGTGGACGTCGGCAGCATGCGCCATATTCGGCATGACGCTGCTGCAGAGAGGCGACCAGGCGGGAGCCGTCGAGGTGCTCGAACGCGGCCTGGCCGTGGCCGAGCAGGCAGGCGTGGAGGCCTATCTGCTGCGTTGCGCCGCTCCCCTGGCCGCCGCCACGGGTTCGCCGTCGGTTCTCGCCCGCGCGGACCGGCTGCTGGAGCAGGCCACCATCCCGGTTGACGGCGCGTGGCTGCTGGGCGCGGAATCCTACCTATGCCTGGCGCAGGCATGGCTCGACCAGGGTGCTGCCGAACGCGGCCGTGCAGTCCTGTCGCCGCTGCTCACAGTGGCCGACCGGGTGCCATGGACGGCGACGCTAGCTGCGACGCTAGCCTTGGACGGCCGTGCTCTCCTCCAGCTCGGTGAAGTCGATCAGGCCAGGGCCCGGTTGCTGAGAGCTGAGCGAATCGCAGGTGAGCACGGCCTGCCGCACGTCCTGCACGACGCGCGATCGGCCCTCCGCAGCGTCAAATGAGCTCGGCGAGGCAGGCGGCGGCCCGAACGGCGCCGTCGGTTTCGACGGGCCGGTAGCTTACCGGGCGCGCAATTTCCGCGGCTATCGCCGCGGCGAGCGTTTCCGGCTCGGCCTCCTCATAGTCCATGTACCGGCCAGCGCCGTACTGGGCCAGCCGGTGCCGGACATGGAAGTTCTGCTCGAAGTGATGGCGCAGCGGTACGTAGATGAAGGGACGCTGGCTCGCGGTGAGTTCCATGGTGGTGGTCAGGCCGCCTTGCACGACCCCGAGATCGCATGCCGCGAGGTGCCGGTGAAGGTCACGCACGTACCCGTGCACCTCAAGACCGCCGTGAGACGGCAAGCAGGCCGGATCGATCCGCGGGCCGGTCACCACGACCATCCGCAGCCCTGGCACGAGCCGCCGAGCTGCGGGGAAGGCGGCAATCACCCGGCGAAGCAGGCCAGTGCCCACGCCCGAACCGCCGACCGTGACCACGCAGACCTTCTCGTCGGCCCGATAGCCCAGTTCGGCCCGGACTGCCTCGCGGTCGGCTAGGCCGACGGGCGAGATGCCCGAGATATATCCGGAGAACTGGTAGTTCTGCTCGACCCAGTCACGGATCAACGGCAGCCCGTCACCGAACATGTCCGGCACCACGTCGGCGGCGTTGCCGACGAACACCGACCGGTCCCGCAGGCTCGGGAAGCGCGCGATCTGCTCGATCATCTCCGCGTTGTAGTCGGCGGTGAGGGCTCGTTCCCGGTCGCCGCCGTCCGGCATCGGCAGCCAGCCGACGAAGTCGGTCAGCCATGCGTAAGGCGCCCGCTTGAGCTCGGGGTTCTCGTGCAGGAAATAGTCGATGTCCCAGCCCTCGTCCACGATCCACAGGTCGTACGGCTCGTCGGAGACGAGGTCGTGGTAGACCATGAAGTTCGCCACCAGGATCTCGTCCATGCGGCGGATGGCGTGGAACGCGTTCAGGTCGTGCTCGCCCGCCTCGGATTCGATGTGCGAGCTCTCGCTGGCCAGCCAGCGCGACGCCGGGTGCACCCGCTCGCCCCGCTCCTCGAGCACCCGCGTCACCGGGTGCTGGGCGAGCCAGTCGATCTGCAGATCCGGGTGCAGGGCACGTAGCTCGGCGGCGATAGCGAGATCGCGGCGCACATGGCCAAGCCCGATCGGCGAGCTGACAAAGAGCGCGCGCTTGCGGCGGTCCCGGCCCCTTGTCCAGGTTCGCGATGCCGGAACGCCGTGGCCCGCGGACTCGGCGAAATTCCGGATGAGCAGGTTCACCTGGACCGGGTCACGCAGCGTCGGGGCATGCCCGCCGCCGTGAATCGTCACCATGTGCCCGCCGGTCCAGCGGGCGAGCGCCACGCCGGTGTCGTAGGGCACGATCCCGTCCTGGTCGCCGTGCACTATCAGGACCGGGCACCTCACTTGCCGGCAGATGGCCTCGGCGTCGGCGGCGGAGACTTCCCCCACCGCCGGGACGGTCAGCAGCAGCGTCTCGGCGGTCGTGTCCAGGCCCCAGGCCACCCCGTCCTCGCGTGGCTTGGTCGAGTGCGGCTCGGTGAACACCTGCGACATGAAGAACTCGACCCAGCCGCGGTAGTCGGCCAGCCAGTAGTGCCGATTGGCCTTTCCCCAGCCCTCGTAGGTGTCCCTGGTCTCATCGAAGTCGGGCGGCATCGGCCAGGGCAATGCCGCGCCGATCGCGACCACTCCGGCCGCCCGTTCGGGATACCACGCGGCAAGCTGCAGCGCGTGCCGACCGCCCACGGACAGGCCGACGACCACGGCCCGGTCCACCCCGGTGGCGTCCAGCACGGCGATCGCGTCATCGACGTACTCGCGGTCGCGGTAAGCCTCCGCGGTCCCGGGACGGTCGGCACGGCCATTGCCCCGGCCCTCAACGGTGATCACCTGGAAGTGGCGCGCCAGGTACGGCACCTGGGCCTTCCACTGC
>JBEKFH010000443.1:0-3698 GCA_050013415.1 Streptosporangiaceae bacterium
GACAACAGGCAGCGCAGGGAGATGGCCGAGCGGATGGCGCTCAACGCGCCGATCCAGGGATCAGCCGCCGACATCATCAAGGTCGCCATGCTGGCGATCCACCGCGATATCAGTGCCCGGGGGCTCCGCTCCCGGATGCTGCTGCAGGTGCACGACGAGCTGCTGTTCGAGGTGGCGCCCGGCGAGCTTGACCGGCTTCGCGACCTGGTCAGGTCCGCCATGTGCGGGGCGTTCGAGCTGACCATCCCGCTGGACGTGTCCATCGGCACCGGCCGCAGCTGGGCCGAGGCCGCGCACTGACCGGCCCGAGGCCGCGCGCTGACCGGCCGGGGCCGCCCCGGGCGAGCCTCCGGCGCCGTCTCACCGCAAGACCGTGACCTGCGCGAGATTGACCCGCTGGCCAGGCTCTCATATCCTGAACGCTGCGCTATGTTCGCGCGCAGTCCGCCATGGTCAGGCAGCGCAGCAGGCCGGGGCCGTCAGAAGTCAGGCCGCGGCCGGTCCTGCTGGCCAGGCAAGTCCAGTTACTCCTGGTCGCCCGTGGCGGGTGCGTCGTGCACAGCGCACGTCCACTAACCCTGTCCCTGTCCTTATCCGGAGCCCACCTACACATGACGACGAGCAGCACTGCTGAGGCCCACTCGACCCCCAAGGTCGCGGTCAACGACATCGGTTCCGAGGAAGCCTTCCTCGCCGCTATCGACGAGACCATCAAGTATTTCAATGACGGCGACATCGTCGAGGGAACCGTCGTCAAGGTCGACAGGGACGAGGTCCTGCTCGACATCGGCTATAAGACCGAAGGCGTCATTCCCTCCCGCGAGCTGTCGATCAAGCACGACGTCGACCCGCATGACGTGGTCAAGAACGGCGAGCACATCGAGGCCCTGGTCCTGCAGAAGGAGGACAAGGAGGGCCGCCTGATCCTGTCCAAGAAGCGCGCGCAGTACGAGCGCGCCTGGGGCACGATCGAGAAGATCAAGGACGACGACGGCGTGGTCACCGGAACGGTGATCGAGGTCGTCAAGGGCGGCCTGATCCTGGACATCGGCCTGCGCGGCTTCCTGCCCGCGTCGCTGGTGGAGATGCGCCGCGTCCGCGACCTGCAGCCGTACGTGGGCAAGGAGATCGAAGCCAAGATCATCGAGCTGGACAAGAACCGCAACAACGTGGTGCTGTCCCGCCGTGCCTGGCTCGAGCAGACCCAGTCTGAGGTCCGCCAGAACTTCCTGAACACCCTGCAGCGCGGCCAGATCCGCAAGGGCGTCGTGTCGTCCATCGTCAACTTCGGCGCGTTCGTCGACCTCGGCGGCGTCGACGGCCTCGTGCACGTCTCGGAGCTGTCCTGGAAGCACATCGACCACCCCGGCGAGGTTGTCGAGGTCGGCCAGGAGGTCACGGTCGAGGTGCTCGACGTGGACATGGACCGGGAGCGGGTCTCGCTGTCGCTCAAGTCCACCCAGGAGGACCCCTGGCAGCAGTTCGCCAGGACGCACCAGATCGGCCAGGTCGTTCCCGGCCGGGTCACCAAGCTGGTGCCGTTCGGCTCGTTCGTCCGGGTGGAGGAGGGCATCGAGGGCCTGGTGCACATCTCCGAGCTCGCGGACCGGCACGTGGAGATTCCCGAGCAGGTCGTGCAGGTCGGCGACGAGATCTTCGTCAAGATCATCGACATCGACCTGGACCGGCGCCGGATCAGCCTGTCGCTGAAGCAGGCGAACGAGGGCACCATCGGCGAGGCCGTCGGCGAGGACTTCGACCCGACCCTGTACGGCATGCCGGCCACCTACGACGAGCAGGGCAACTACGTCTACCCGGACGGCTTCGACTCGGAGTCGGGCGAATGGCTGGACGGATTCGACACCCAGCGCGAGGAGTGGGAGCGCCAGTACGCGGAGGCGCGGTCACGGTACGAGGCGCACCAGCAGCAGGTCGTCGAGTCGCGCAAGTCCAGCGCCGCCGAGGCGGAGACACGCTCGGAGACCCCGCGCGAGTCCGGGTCCGATGCCGCCACGTCACCGGCCGCCGAGCCCGAGGCGACCGGCACGCTGGCATCCGACGAGGCACTGGCGGCGCTGCGGGACAAGCTATCCGGCAGCCAGAGCTGACGGCAGCGAGGTAGCGCAGCGCATCGTGGCGAGCCTCCCGCCGGCCGCGCGGGGTGCTCGCCGCGGTCATCCGCGGATGGCAGCATGCTGCGGGTAGGCCTGACCGGCGGGATCGGCTCGGGCAAGAGCGAAGTGTCGCGCCGCCTGGCCGCGCGCGGCGCCGTCCTGATCGACGCCGACGTCGCCGCCAGGGAGGTTGTCGCTCCCGGCACGCCGGGACTGGCGGAGGTCATCGCGGCGTTCGGCTCCGGCGTGCTCCGCCCGGACGGCAGCCTGGACAGGCCCCGGCTCGGCGAGATCGTCTTCGCTGACCCCGGCCTGCTGGCCCGGCTGAACGCGATCGTGCACCCCCGGGTGCGCGAGCGGATGCGCGAGCTGGAACGGGCGGCCGGTAACGCGGCGATCGTGGTGCACGATGTCCCCCTGCTCGCGGAGAACGCCCTCTCCGCCGGCTACGACGTCGTCGTGGTGGTCGACGTGCCCCCGGCGGTTCAGCTGGACCGGCTCACCCGCCGCCGCGGCATGCCCGGCGAGCAGGCGGTCGCCAGGATCGCCGCGCAGGCCAGCAGGGAGCAGCGGCTGGCGATCGCGGGCCTGGTCATCGATAACTCCGGGTCGCTGAGCGACCTCGACCAGCGGGTCGGCGAGCTGTGGGCCGAGCTGACCAGGATGGCGGGCCGAGCGGAAATGCGGCAGCGCCATGACGGAAATGCCACAGCGCCATAACGCAGTAGTCGTGCCCGCTCCCGGCCGCCAGGCCGATCCTGTCGGACCCTGGGCCTAGATTTGCCAACGTGGGTAAGCAAATCACCGGCTACGGCGTTACCGGGGAAGTGAAGAGCGCTGTGACAGTG
The DNA here is from genome assembly GCA_050013415.1 of Streptosporangiaceae bacterium. Taxonomy (GTDB): domain Bacteria; phylum Actinomycetota; class Actinomycetes; order Streptosporangiales; family Streptosporangiaceae; genus Palsa-506. Next base: position 2,963 of record JBEKFH010000443.1, read on the forward strand.
CAGAGCGAGGAGGAACCGTGCGCCCGGTAACGGACCTGCAGCGCCGGGTCGCGCCGTTCGAGGTCATCACGGACATGGTGCCGGCCGGTGACCAGCCGCAGGCCATCGCGGCGATGGAGAAGCGGATCAGGGACGGCGCCAGGGACACCGTGCTGCTCGGCGCGACCGGGACCGGCAAGACGGCGACGATCGCCTGGCTGGCCGAGCGCTTGCAGCGGCCGACGCTCGTCATGCTGCCCAACAAGACCCTCGCGGCGCAGTTCGCCAACGAGCTGCGCGAGATGCTCCCGAACAACGCGGTGGAGTACTTCGTCTCCTACTACGACTACTACCAGCCGGAGGCGTACGTACCGCAGACCGACACCTACATCGAGAAGGATTCCTCGATCAACGACGAGGTGGAGCGGCTCCGGCACTCGGCGACGAACTCGCTGCTCACCCGCAGGGACACGATCGTGGTGGCATCGGTCTCGTGCATCTACGGCCTGGGCACTCCGCAGGAGTACGTGGACCGCATGCTCAGGCTCCGGGTGGGCGACACGATCGACCGCGACGCCCTGCTGCGCAGGCTCGTCGGCATGCTGTACGCGCGTAACGACCTGGCCTTCACCCGCGGCACGTTCCGGGTGCGGGGCGACACCATCGAGATCATCCCGGTCTACGAGGAGCTCGCCGTCCGGATCGAGATGTTCGGCGACGAGATCGAGCGGCTGATGACGCTGCACCCGCTGACCGG
>JBEKFH010000444.1:0-3695 GCA_050013415.1 Streptosporangiaceae bacterium
GATGGATAAGAAGTGGTGGACCCTGCTCGCGGTCTGCACAGGGACGTTCATGCTGTTGCTGGACGTGACGATCGTGATCGTGGCCCAGCCCGCGATCCAGACGGGGCTACACGCGAGCTTCAGTGACGTGCAGTGGGTTCTGGACGCCTACGCCCTGACCCTGGCCTCGCTGCTGCTGACCTCGGGGGTGCTGGCCGACCGGTACGGGCGCAAGCGGCTGTTCAGCATCGGGCTGGTCATCTTCACGCTCGGGTCGCTGCTGTGCGGCGTGGCCCAGGACCCGCTGATGCTGATTCTGTCGCGGAGCGCCCAGGGCGTCGGCGGCGCGATCATGTTCGCCACGTCGCTGGCCCTGCTCGGGCACAGCTTCCGGGGCCGGGACCGCGGCGTGGCGTTCGGGATATGGGGGGCGATCACCGGCGTGGCCACGGCGCTCGGCCCGGTGCTCGGCGGCGTGATCGTCACCGACTGGAGCTGGCGCGGGATCTTCCTGGTCAACGTGCCGATCGGTGTGCTGGCCGTGGCGGGGACGGCCTGGCGGGTGGAGGAATCCAAGTCGCCCCGCCCCACGCCGCCGGACTGGACCGGGTTCGTGCTGCTTACCACCGGCCTGGTAAGCCTGGTCTACGGGCTGATCCGGGCGGGTGAGGACGGCTGGTCGGACACGGGCGTCATCATCTGCCTGGCCGTCGGCGCCGCTGCGCTGGCCGCGTTTATCGTGGCCGAGCGGCACGTCACCTACCCGATGTTCGATCTGTCCCTGCTGCGCATACCGACCTTCGCCGGCGCCTCGATCGCCGCGTTCGCCATGAACGGCTCGCTGTACGCCGTGCTGCTCTGGCTGGTCATCTACCTGCAGGACGTGCTGGGCTTCTCGGCGCAGGACGCGGGGCTGCGGCTAGCCATCATCAGCGCCGCCCAGTTCGTCACCGCGGCCATCGCCGGCCGGATCAGCGAACGTGTGCCCGCCCGCTGGCTCATCGGGCCCGGACTGCTGATCGTCGGTATCGGGCTGATCATCATGGGCGGGCTGACCGGGGGCAGCAACTGGACGCACCTGATCCCCGGGTTCATCGTGTCCGGCCTGGGCAGCGGCATGGTCAACCCGCCACTGGCGTCGACCGCGATCGGCGTCGTGCCGCCGCAGAAGGCAGGGATGGCCTCGGGCGTCAACACGACGTTCCGCCAGGTCGGCATCGCGGCGGGCATCGCCGCCCTCGGCTCGATCTTCAACTCGGCGCTGCAGCACAACCTGACCGGCACTCCGGCGGTGGCCTCGTTGGCTCCGCGCATCGTGACCATGGTCCGGCAGGGCCAGGTCGGCCAGCTGCTGGCCAGCCTGCCGCCGCAACGCCGGGGAGAGGTCGCGGCGGCGGTCAAGGCCGCGTACGCGGCCGGACTGAACGACCTGCTCTACGTGACCGCGGGCGTCGCGCTGGTCGGCGCGGTATGCGCGCTGCTGCTCATCCGCCGCAAGGACTTCGTGAGCCGCGGCGAGCCGCAGGCCGCGCCGGCCGGGGACGCGGGAGCGGGCGCGGAGGATGTCAGCCAGGTCCGTTCGGCCTGAAATCAGCCGCGACGGCCCGGCGCGGTCCAGGCGGCGTGCGCGGTGGCGCGCTCGGCCTGGGCGCGCAGGGCCTGCACGGCGCGGGCGGGGTCGTCGGAGCCGAAGACCGCGGAGCCGGCCACGAACACGTCCGCACCCGCCTCCGCGCAGCGCTCGATGGTCTCCTCGTGCACCCCGCCGTCGACCTGGAGCCAGATCTGCGCGCCGCGCTCGGCCACCAGGGCGCGGGCCCGGCGCAGCTTCGGCAGCACCATGTCCAGGAAGTGCTGGCCGCCGAAGCCCGGCTCCACGGTCATCAGCAGCAGCATGTCGATCTCGGACAGCAGGTCCTGATACGGCTCCACCGCGGTGCCCGGGTTGACCGCCAGCCCGGCGCGGGCTCCCGCGTCACGAATGGCGCGCAGCGTGCGGACCGGGGCGTGCGCCGCCTCGGCGTGGATGGTGACGTTGCGCGCGCCGGCTTCGGCGTAGGGCGGCGCCCACCGGTCCGGGTCCTCGATCATCAAATGACAGTCGATGGGCAGCGTGACGTGCTTGAGCAGCGACTCCACCACGGGCAGGCCCAGGGTGAGGTTCGGCACGAAGTGGTTGTCCATGACATCGACGTGCACCCAGTCGGCGACGCTGGCCACCGTGGCGACCTCGTCGGCGAGCCGGGCGAAGTCGGCGGACAGGATGCTCGGCGAGATCTGAACGCTCACAGCCCAGAGTGTAGATTGCCTGGGTGCGCCCCAACTCCCCTACCCAGGGATAAGCCGCCAGTGACCTCGATCGCGCGGGGTGGGAGCGACACGCGACGGCGAAGAGTGAGGAATGTCGTATCGTGGGGGTAGGGTTCGATACTGAGTTCGACCCAGTGAGCGTTATGCGGACCAGCGGCCGGGTTCCTTGCATAACGCGAGCTTCTACGCAAACACAGTCTGACCTGGAGGATGATCATGCCGTCAGAACCGCCTAGCGCACTGCTCGACCGGGTACGCAAGCTGCTGGCGAAGGCCGAAGCCGAGGGGGTGACCCCGCCCGAGGCCGAGGCGCTCACCGCCAAGGCCGCCGAGCTGATGGCCCGCTACGGCATCGACCGGGCCCGGCTCGCCGCGTCCCGCCCGGAGACCGACCGACCGGGCAGCCGCGTCATCGATATCGACAACCCCTGGGCGCAGGTCCGGGCGCACCTGCTGGCCGGGCTGGCCGGCGCCATGCGGTGCCAGTGCGTGCTGCTGCACACCAGCGGGCCGGGGGCACGCATCCACGTGTTCGGCTACGCCTCCGACCTTGAGCGGGCGGACATCTTGTACACCTCGCTGCTGCTCCAGATGGCACGTGGGCTGACCGTCGCCGTCGTGCCCGACGGCGTGCGCAGCACGCGGGCGTGGCGGCGGAGCTGGCTGCTCGGCTTCGTCACCGCCGTCATCACCCGAGTGCGCTCCGCCGAGGATCGCGCCGCCGCGAGCTCGGGGGACGAGGCGCAGTCCGGGCCGAGCACGGCGCTGGTTCTGGCCGACCGGGCGGTGGTCATCCGCCGCCAGCTGGAAGAGGCGTACCCGGTGACCCGCAAGACCCGCATCACCTACAGCGGCCGCGGTTATAGCGATGGGTACGCCCAGGGCCAGCGCGCCGACATCGGCAACGCGCGGCTGGGCCAGACCCGGGCGCTGAGCCGCGCCTGAGCTGGCCGTTACTCGCGCCGGAGCAAGGCTAGGAAGATCGCGTCGGTGCCGTGCCGGTGCGGCCAGAACTGGGCGAACCGGGGATCGGACGCGCGCAAGCCGGGGACCTCGGCGAGCACGGCCGGAGCGTCGAGAATGGTGACGTCGCCACGGCGGTCGGCGACCGCGGTGACCACGTCGCGGGTCTCGGCCAGGTGCGGCGAGCAGGTCACGTACGCGATCACACCGCCGGGCCGGGCCGACTCGATCGCCGCGTCCAGCAGCTCGCGCTGCACGGCGGCCAGCGCGGGCACGGCCTCCGGGGTCTTGCGCCACCGGGCTTCGGGGCGGCGGCGCAGCGAGCCGAGGTTCGAGCACGGCACGTCGGCCAGCACGCGGTCGAACGTCCCGGGCCGCCAGGGGACACGCCGCCCGTCGGCGGCGACCACGGCCGGGGCGAGCCCGGCACGACGCAGGGCGGA
>JBEKFH010000445.1:0-3673 GCA_050013415.1 Streptosporangiaceae bacterium
CACCGCAGGCCCAGCTGACACCGCAGGCCCAGCTGAGTCCGCGGGCCCGGCCGAGTCCCTGCTGGTGGCCGATGCCAGGCGGGTGGCCGATGCCAGGCAGGTGCCCGGTACGCGGTCGGCCAGCGTGCAGCGCGGCTCGCCCGGTTGGAACGCTGACCAGGCGCTGACCGTGCTCTACGAGACGCACTACCGGGCCCTGACTCAGCTGGCCACGCTCCTGGTGAGTGACGTGGCAACAGCGGAGGACATGGTCCAGGACGCGTTCGTCGCCATGCACGGCGCATGGCGGCAGCTGCGAGACGGCGACCGCGCCTTGCTCTACCTGCAGCAAGTGGTGGTCAGGCGAGCGCGCTCCGGCCGCCCGGCGCGCGGCGGACCGGACGGCGGTGCGCCAGGCCGGCCATCCGCCGGGCGGCGGAACGGGGTCGAGCCAGAACCCCGCCTGGTGGCGGCGCTTCGCTCACTTCCGGCCAGGCAGCGCGAGGCACTGGTCCTGCGGTATTACGCGAACCTGCCGGAGGCCCAGATCGGCCTGGCGATGGGGATCAGCGGCCGGGCTGTAAGCAACCACGTAGCGCGCGGCATGTCCGCGCTGCAGGCCGCGCTGGAACGCGGCCACCCGGGCGCTGGCCCGCCAGCGGCCGGAGCGGCCGGGGACGCGAGCCCGGCATAGAATCCGCGCTGCCTCAGTGGGTCAATCCAGGGGATTGGCACAGGCCGCGGCAGCCGCCAGTCGCGCCCGGGAGGAGAAAGCGGTTGCCGGCTGTCGCCCGGAGGTGGTTCCGTCAGTGGGATGATCCAGGGTGGCCAGGAACTTGTCCGGCACGTCTGCACTGCGTATGGCATGACTACGGGAGCGGACGCGTCGATGATTCTGGTCGCACGGGGCGCGGTTGGGCGTATCTGGCGGCTGGACGCCGGGGCGGAAAGCTATGCGCTCAAGGAGCTGCTCGGGGGAGCCGACGAGGAATCGGTGCGCAGGGAAGCGGCGTGCACAGCGCATTTCGGGGCCGCTGGCATCCTGCTGCCCGGTAGCGTGCCCGCCGCCGACGGGCGGTTCCTGGTCAGGCTGACCGGGGATCTCGACGGGCGGTGGGCGCGGCTCTACCGGTGGATCGACGGCGCGCCGATCGACCCGGCGGAGCCCGATCCCGCCGGACGCGCCGGTGATCTGCTCGGCCGGCTGCACGCGCATGCCCCGCCGCCGGCGGGTGAGCCTGACCGGTGGTACGAGACGGTTCCCGGCCCGGCGACATGGGACCGGCTGGCCGACGCGGCGTCTGGGCAGCGCGCGGCCTGGGGATCAGCCGTCGCCGGGCGCGCCAGCCTGCTCCGTGAGCTCGCGAGGCTGGTGACCCCGGCTCCCGCAGACCGGCTGATCACCTGTCACCGTGACCTGCACCCGGACAACGTGCTGGTCGGCAGCTCCGGCGAGCTGGTGGTTCTGGACTGGGACGACGTCGGCCCGGCGGGCCCCGACCGGGAGCTGGCCAGGCTGCTGGTCGAGTGGCACGTGCACGACGGCCTGCTGGACCGCGCTGCAGCCGAGCGGAGCCTGGCTGCCTACCAGGCCGCGGGGGGGACCGGCCGGCTGCGCGGCGAGCAGTCGTTCGGCATGCTGATCGCGACCAGGCTCAACTTCCTGCGAGCTCAGGCCAACGTCGCGCTGGACAGGCGCGCGGCTCCGGAGAACGCGGCGTACGCAGCTGCCGAGATCCTGGACACGCTCGCGAGGCTGCCCACGCCCAGCCTCATCGCCGAGCTGATCGAGATGGCGGATGCCGCCAGCGCCTGAGCCGATGGTGCAGGCGCTGCGGTCGCTGTTCGCCCAGGCTCAGCTGGCCGGGTTCGGCTGGCCCGGGTTCGGCTGGCCCGGGTTCGGCTGGCCCGGGTTCGGCTGGCCCGGGTTCGGCTGGCCCGGGTTCAGCTGGTCTGCTTGATGGCGGAGCCGGTGATGACGCCGTCCTGCACGGTGTAGGTGCCCTGGAAGGTCATGACGGCGCCGCTGGTCTGCACGGCGGACAGCTGGACGGTCACGACATCGCCGCTGACCGACACGATGGTGAGGGTGTCCCTGGCGGTCGCGCTGAATCCCTGTACGAACTCCGGGTAGGAGGCCGGGCCGTTGCGCCCGCCAAGGTTCCAGGCCGCGGCGTAGTCATGCCTGTTGATTGCGGCGATGTATGCCTTGACGGTGCCGGCCGGGCCCCGGGCAGCCGCCTTCGGGTGCTTGCCGTGGGCCGTGCTCGCTGCGTGCGCCGAGCTGGCCGGGGCATTCGTGGCGGAGGATGACCGGCCGGCGGCCCCGGGCGCAGGCCCGCTGCCGCCGAGCAAGGCGAAGGCGCCGGCGGCGAGGCCCAGGACCACGACAGCGACGGCGGCAGCGGCGAGCAGCCGACGGCGTGACCGGCCGCGTCGGGCGGGCGGGTATGGCTCGGCCAGCCTCGTGGGCGCGGACGAGCCGGGCGCCGGTGTCCGCGGCCCGAGCCCGATAGCGTCCAGCCCCCCAGCGCCCAGCCCGCCCGCTGCCAGCCCGGCCTCCGCCGAGGCCGGCCGAGCGCCACCGGTCACGCCTGGCTGACGGGTCACTGGCTGAGCGAGCGTCCACGCCGGGTGACGTACCGGGTTCCGCGGTGCAGGCGGGCGCTGCGAACCAGGCGGGCGCTGCGAATCAGGCGCGCCGGACGTCCCTGGCGTCCCCGGTAGGTCCGGCGCCGCCTCTGGTAGGTCCGTCGCCACGGGCGGGCCGGGCGCCCCGGGAAGGTCCGACGGGCCGGGCGTCCCGGGCGGGCCGGGCACCCTCGGCGGGCCCGGAGCTCCCGGCGGGCCGGCTGTGGCAGGCGGTGCGGCCGCTGTTAACGGCAGGGCCAGCTCGGTGATAGCCCTTGGGGCGCCGGGCATGAGCCGCCCGCTCGCGCCCCACTCGAGCCCGCACGCATCGCCCAGGGCTGCCGCGAAGTCCAGGCAGCTGTCGTAACGGTCATCCGGCGAGCGCGCCAGCGCCCGCGCCATGACCAGGTCGATCGCCGCCGGCAAGTCCGGACGGCGAGCGGCCAGCGACGGTGGCGCAGCCGAAAGCTGGTCGAACAGCAGCCCGAGATCCTGGCCTCGCTCGAACGGAGGCACGCCGCAGAGCATCTCGAAGGCCGAGCACGCCAGGGCATACTGATCGGCGCGACCGTCGACCGGGCGACTATCCCCCGGGCGACTCTCGATCTGCTCGGGAGCCATGTAGTCGAGAGTGCCCATGAACTGGCCCGTCAGCGTAAGGGCCGCGGACAGCGCCTGCTTGCTGAGCCCGAAGTCGGTCAGGTAGACGTGATCGGGCCGGCCGCTCCAGGCCACCTCGGCGAGCAGCATGTTGGCCGGCTTGACGTCACGGTGGACCAGGCCGGCCGCATGGGCCGCGTCAAGCGCCGACGCGACCTGGGCGATGATGCCGGTAACCCGCGCCGCGCTCAGCGGGCCGAGCTCGCGATACAGCGTCCGCAGGTCACCGCCGCCGACATAGCGCATCGCGATGAACAGGACTCCGCCGGCCTCGCCGGCCTCAAAGACAGGGATGATGTTCGGGTGATCAACGGCGGCCGCGGCCCTCGACTCGCTGATGAACCGCTGGCGAAACGGATCGTCGCGGGCAATCTCCGGGGCCAGGATCTTTAGTGCGACCCAT
>JBEKFH010000446.1:0-3667 GCA_050013415.1 Streptosporangiaceae bacterium
TGGTTCCTCGCGATGTCGATGAGCATCTTTGCCACGGCGTCCTGGTACCCGGTCTACAACCACATCCCCGGCGTGACGCTGCCGCCGTTCGCCGACCAGCAGATCGGGGCGGCGATCCTCTGGGTGTGCGGTGATTTCTGGTGCTACCCGGCGGTCGTGCTGGTGATCAGGCACATCATCGCCCGCGACGGCAGCCTCAGCGCCGCCATGGACAAGATGCTGCGCCACGAGCGCCACGATCCGGCCAAGGCCATCGGCTGGGCCGATCGGGCCGGGCGCCTCTGACGGTAGCGGCGGCGCAGCGAGCCGGCTATGGCGGCCGGACTGGCGGCGCTGGACCGCGTTAAAAATCCAGGGACTCCAGCGCGGCGTCGAACGCCTGCTGCCAGCCGGCCAGCTGCCTCGCCGGGCCGGGCGGTGGCGGCTTCACCTGGTCCAGCGCGGCCAGCGCGCCGCGGGTCACGTCAGCAGCTCCCGGCGAGGTCACCCGGGCGTCGCCGAGCTCGAGCTCATGCTGCAGGTTGTCCCTGCCGTGGCCTGGCACGACGTCGAGCAGGAGCAGCGGGCGGCCGACGGTGCGCGCCTCGGCGCAGGTGTCCCCGGAACTCGTCACGACCAGGTCAGCCGCGGCCATCAGCTCCGGGATGCGGTCGGTGAAGCCGAACGCCCGCACCCTGGGCTGCCGCCGCGCCGCGGCCCGGAGCCTGGCCTCCAGCCTGGCGTTGCGCCCGGCGACGGCCAGCACGTGCACGCCGGCGTCGCCGAGCGCCTCGGCCGCCTCGGCGACCGGGCCGAGCCCCCAGGCGCCCGACATCAGCAGCACGCAGCGCTCGTGCCCGGGCAGGCCGAGGCTGGCCCGGCCCTCCGGCTGCGAGGGCGGCTGGTAGAACGCGGCCCGGACCACGGCGGGCACGACCATGACCCGCGCCTCCGGCTGGAACCGCTGCACGGCGGCCTCCGCCGCGGCCGAGGTGACGAGGTAGAGGTCAACCCCGGGATGCACCCAGAGCCGGTGCGGCGTCACGTCGGTGCAGAAGACGATGTGCCGCATGCCCGGGTACCGGCCGGACAGCCTGCTCACGGCCGACGCCGCGGTGGGGAACACGGAGATCGCGAGGTCCGCGGGGCGGGCGTCCAGGTAGTCCCGCAGCCGCGGCACCACCTGCCGCCTGGCGGCGGCATCCGCCAGCAGGGCAAGCCGGCTGCCGGTGCGCAATGCCGCGAAGTGGAACGCGTCGTACAGGCCGGGCACGGCCAGCATGGCGCGGAAGACCGCCTCGCCGGCCGATCCGCCGCGGCCGAGCAGCCGCATCGCGTCCAGGGTCTCCGCGGACCAGCCCGCGCCGGTCAGCGAGGTCGTGCACGCCTCGGCCAGCACGTCGTGGCCCATGCCAAGCGAGCCGGACAGCAGCACGGCCTGCCTCATCCGGGCCGCCTCACGGCTGCGGGCCGCCTCATGGCTGCGGGCCGCCTCATGGCTGCGGGCCGCCTCATGGCTGCGGGCCGCCTCATGGCTGCGGGCCGCCTTACGGCTGCGGGCCGGCTCACGGCTGGGTTCCGAGCCAGTCGAGATAACGCTGCAGGCCGTCGGCGAACGACGTCACCGGCGACCAGTCCAGCAGCTCCTTGGCCAGCGTGTTCGACACGCCGGCGCCGCTGTAGTCGGCGTTGCGGGCGGGCACGTGCTCGATGGCCGTCTCGCCGACCAGGCTGCGCACCGTGTCGGCGATCTCCCGGACCGAGACCCCAGTGCCCCCTTCGAGCGCCAGGGTCTGGTTCGCGGCGGCGGGGGCGAGCGCCCGGACGTGCGCGTCCGCCAGGTCCTCGACGTACACGTAGTGGCGCTGCTGGTCGCCGGTGCCGGCGATGGTGATCGGCTTGCCGTCCAGCGCCAGCCGGACGAACCTGGCGATCACCAGCGCGTCCCGCATCCGGGGCCCGTACGGGATGCCGTACCGCAGGATGGTGAACTCGGTGCCGTACATCTGCCGGTAGCTGTGCAGGAGCATCTCGGCGGCGAGCTTCGTCGACACGTAGACGTGGCCGGCCCGGCTCAGGTCGACGAGCGCGTCCTCGGTCCGCTCCCCCTCGCCGACGGTCGCCCCGTAGACCCAGATGGTGCTGGCCAGGATCACCCGGCCGCAGTCCTGGCGGCGGGCCGCGGCCAGCACCCGGGCGGTCCCCTCGACGTTCAGCCGGACCGCGCCGACCGGGTCCGCGTCGACGTCGTTGACGTCGGCCATCGCGGCCAGGTGGAAGACCGCGTCGCAGCCGGCCAGCGCGGCATCCATCGCGGCGTCGTCGAAGAGGTCGGCCCGGTGCTGCCCGGCCGCCGGGTTGACCCACTGGTCGGACGTGTCGATCACGCGCACCTGGTGCCCGGCCAGCAGCAGGTGATCCACGACATGCGATCCGATGAAGCCGTTACCCCCGGTAACCGCAACCCGCATGCCCGCTCCCCGGCCCTGTATCACCCCAGGCCCCGTCACCTCAGGCCCTCCACAGCGCGTCATGGACGTCGGCCACCGCGGTCAGTACCTGGTCAACCTCGTCATCGGCCATGTCCGAGTGGACCGGCAGGCAGACGTGCCGCTCGCACAAGTCCTCAGTCACCGGCAGGGCCGGCCCGCCGTAGCCGGCCAGCACCGGCTGATGGTGCAGCGGCGTGTCGTAGACCTCGCCCGCCAGCCGGACGTCATGCCTGGCCGCGAGCTCCCGCTTGAACCAGGCCCGGTCCGCGCCCGGCGGCAGCAGGACGATGTACTTGTAGATGTTGCCGCGGCAGCCGGCCGGCTCGCTGAGCGCCTCCAGCCCGTCCAGGCCCGCCAGCGCCTTGTCGTAGCGGGCCGCGACCTCGCGGCGCCGGGTGATGAACTCGCCCATCCGGCGCAGGTGCACCAGCCCGGTCACGGCGTTCTGCTCGCTGAGCCGCCAGGCGTAGCCTGCCCGCACATGGTTGTTCGCGGCGAACGAGCCTTTCCCCTGGTCACGGTAGATCCGGGCCTCGCCGGCCAGGTCGCCTGACGGGGTGAGAATCATCCCGCCCTCGCCGGCCGTCACCACCTTGGTCGGGTAGAAGGAGAACGCGGCCGCAGCGCTGAATGACCCGGCAAACCTGCCGTCGTAGGTGGAGCCGTGCGCATGCGCGGCGTCCTCGACCAGGGTGATGCCGCGCTGCTCGCACAGGAGCCTGATCTCGTCGGCCTGCGGCGTGATCAGCCCGGCGATGTGCACGAGCACCACGGCCGCCGTTTCCCCGGTGATCGCCGCGCTGATCGTCTCCGGGCTGAGCGCGAAGGTGGCGGCGTCGATGTCAGCGAAGACCGGCCGGCCGCCGGCCCGTAGGACCGCGGCCGCCGTCGCGTAGAACGTGTTGGCCGGCACGATCACGTCCCGGCCGTCGATGCCGCCGTCGATGCTGCCGGCGGCGCGCAGCGAGATCTCCAGCGCCGCGGTGCCGCTGGAGACGGCGACGGCGTTCGGGGCGTCATGGGCGGAGCCGAACGCGTCCTCGAACTGCCGGGTGTACGGCCCGAGAGTGAGCGCGCCAGTGGCCAGCATGCCGCTGACGGCCGCCGCTATCTCCGCCCGGTCCGCCTCGGGAAAGACGATCCGTGCTGCGTTCACTCCCACACCGGCACCCCCGTGATCGACCCTGCTCCGCTGC
>JBEKFH010000447.1:0-3659 GCA_050013415.1 Streptosporangiaceae bacterium
CTGTTCCGGGGCTGGTGGCGATGATCCGCTCCACCAGGGCGCCGGGATAGGGGGGCCGGGTCCGGTCATAACGTTCGGGGTCCACGCCGCACGACTGGGCTCCCTGCGGGCGCCGATGCCGTTCGTGCCCGGAAACAAAAACTCCCGCCCGCCGTGGAGAAGGCATACGCCCACTGTAAATGGCATGTGCCGGCTCACCGACCGCCCTCGCCGCGGCCGTTCTCGCGCTGCGCGCCTGCCGTCGCACTGAGTCAGGATCCCGGTGTGCGATTATGCCGGACATGCCGCTGACTCCCGATGAGCTGCTGACCACCACCCGATCCGTCCGCAAGCGGCTGGACCTGACCCGTCCCGTGCCGCTCGACTTGGTGAAAGAGTGCCTGGAGATCGCGCTCCAGGCGCCAAGCGGCGGCATGCGCCAGGGCTGGCACTGGATCGTGGTGACCGATCCGGAGCTGCGAGCGCAGATCGGGGAGTTCTACCGTCGCTCGACCGAGAGCTACCTGAGCAACGCCGCGGCCGACCCGAGCCGGGGGGCGGCGACCGGCAGCGAGGTCATGGCCCGGGTGAGCAGCAGCTCCGCGTACCTCGGCCAGCACATGGGCCAGGTGCCGGTGCAAGTGATCCCGTGCATCACGGTGCGGTCCGCCTGGCGGGCCGGGGAGTCACAGGCCGGGTTGTGGGGATCGCTGCTGCCCGCCGCGTGGAGCTACATGCTGGCCTGCCGGGCCAGGGGCCTGGGTACCGCCTGGACCACGCTGCACCTGCAATACGAGACGGAGATCGCCGGGCTGCTCGGGCTCCCCGATGACGTCCGCCAGGGCGCGCTAATCCCCACCGCCTACTACACCGGCGACACCTTCCGCCCCGCTGCGCGCCGGCCGCTGGCGGACGTGCTGCACGTAGACCGCTGGTAACCAGCATCGCCGGCCCCGCTCTGCCCGGCACAGGCCGCAGCCGCATGGCGGCTCGCAGGCCGGCTACGCACGGCGGCCGCAAGCGCTTGTCACGACGCGTGACGGCTCGCCGAAGACGCGGATGACGTTATCGAATAGGGACGGCCGCGTGCCCGGCGCACAGCCCGCGTGGCCGTGCGCCCACTGCCCTGTTCTGTACTCATGCTGCGCGGCAAGCGGACGACGCTCATCGCGGCAGATGAGTGTGATCAACGGCTGGTATCAGTCGTGATACCATGTCGGCATGGCGATGACTTTGCGGCTGACTGATTCTGAGGCAAGGGCATTGCGCCGGCGTGCGGATCATGAAGGCCGGCCGATGCAGGAGGTGGCCCGCCAGGCCATCCGCGAGTACGTCGAGGGCCACAGTCGCGCCGAGCTGCTGGATCGCGTTCTTGACCAGGAGCTGCCCCGCTACGCCGAGGCGCTTGAGCGTCTCGGTCAGTGATCTACCTGACGCTGTCAGAGCTGCTGCATACCGCCGGACGTGCCCTGGGCAGCGAGCCAGAGGTCCGCGACTACGGGCTCGTGGAGTCCGCAGCCGCGCGTCCCCAGGCCAGCGCTTTCGGCGGTGACGCTTACCCGGACCTGGACGCCAAGGCTGCGGCACTGCTTCACTCGCTCGCCAGGAATCATGCGCTCGTGGATGGCAACAAGAGGCTTGCCCTCGCTGGGCTGATCGCCTTTTACGGCATGAACGGACGCCGGCTCACCTTGACCAATGACGACGCCTACGAACTCATCATGAGCGTCGCGGCAGGCCATCTCGACACGGCGGACGAGATCGCCGCCAGGCTGAGGACGGCCACCGAAGCACGCTCCTGACGGAGCGCCCCTGAACACTCGGTGCGCGGCATGGGCGGATGTCAGACAATGATGAGGCGTTCGTTCGGAAGCGGGTGATGATGCGGCAACCGACACTGTTCCTGACTGTGGGACTCCCGTGCACCGGGAAGACCACTGCTGCCCGGCGCATCGAGATCGAGCAGAAAGCACTTCGCCTGACGAAGGACGATTGGGTGAAGGCGCTTTACGGGCACGAGAATCCGCCATCGGCTCAGGACGTGATCGAAGGACGGCTCATCCAGATCGGGCTGCGCGCCCTCGCACTCGGCAGCAACGTCGTGATCGACTACGGCCTCTGGGCCCGGGACGAGCGGTCCGCTCTACGCCAGGCAGCAGCAGACCTAGGCGCGATGGTGGAGATGCGTTACTTCGAACTGACCCCAGCCGAGCAGCGGAGACGACGTGATCAGCGCCAGGCCGAGGTGCCGCACACGACGTGGCCTATGTCTGACGAGGAACTCGCCGAGTGGGCTGCCAGCATCGAGGTCCCAACGCCAGGCGAACTCGACGGCAGTGAACCCATTGATGACCCGCCGGCTGGATTCGCGACATGGGAGGAGTGGCGCAGACACCGCTGGCCGCCGTCGGTCTCCTGACGCCTGCTCCCGGCCTGCCATAATCGATGATCGTGGACGCGGTCGAGGCGCAGGAACTGTACGAGCTGGCGGAGGCAGGCCGGGCCGCAGCCCGGACGCACCAGCCTGACGCGGAGAAGCCCGTCGAAGCGCGCTATGCCGACTTCCTGGCCGCGCTGGCGTGGCACCTCGACCGCGGCGAGATCGATGCGGGCTGCCGGCTCGCTAACGCGCTGGTCACGTTCTGGCTGGGGACCAGCCGCATCCCTGACGGCGACACCTGGTTCGGCCGGCTACTCGCTGCGCCGGGTGAGGCCGACGCCACCCGCGCGCTGGCACTGCACGAGCACGGTTACCTCGTGTTCTGGGCCGGGGAGCACGGCCGGGCGGCCGGGCGTTTCCGCGAGTCGCTCGCCCTGGCAGCCTCGCTGGACGACGCGTCGCTCCAGGCGCTGGCGCTGGCAGGGCTTGCGCGGGTCGCGCTCTACACCGATGCCGCTGAGGCGGTACGCCTGCTGCGCGAAGCACTCGAGCTCACGCGAGACCTGCCTGACGACGACCCCGGGAGGTCGAGCGTGGTGCACGTGCTAGGTCCCGCCCTTCAGATGTCGGGCGACCTCGAGGGCGCACGCGAGGTGATCGGGCAGCGGCTGGCCGCCGCGGAGCGTCAGGGCGACGCGTTCGTCGTGTGGACCGAGTCGGCGAACTTGAGCATGGTGGAGCTGCAGCTCGGCAACCTCGACCGAGCCGGCGAGCTCTCGCGCCAGGCGGTCGACACCGAGACCGCGCGCGGGCACGACCTTTACCTCGGGTGGACGCTCAACGGGCTCGCGGCCGTGACGGCCGCGAAGGGTGAGTCGGTCCGGGCTGCGACCGTCCTCGGCGCCGCCGCGTCGCTGCTGGAGCGCGGCGGTGGCGAGTGGCCCCCGACGAGTTGGAGCAGTTCGAGCAGACCGAAGCCTCGCTCGGACGAGCCCTGCCGCCGGAGGAGTTCGACCGGGCTCGCGCCGAGGGGGCTGCCCTGTCCCGCGAGCAGGCTGTCGCGTACGCCCTGTTGTAGGGTGAGCGCGGCCTTCGGCAGCGACCAGCGCACTGAGGCGGTGGTCCGCGAGTTGCTCGCCGAAGGCACCACCTGGATGTCCGGGTCGCGCTGGCACGACCGTGCCGTCATGCGCGTGTCGATGAGCAACTGGGCGACCGGGGCGGCCAGCATAGACGCCTCGGTCGATGCCGTGGCACGGGCCGTCCGTGCTGCAGCGCGCAGCCACTGAACCGCACCACA
>JBEKFH010000448.1:0-3656 GCA_050013415.1 Streptosporangiaceae bacterium
AAGAAGTCGCGGATATCCGCGTCCAGCACCCAGTTCACCCTCCTCGTGGTGATCCCGGCCACCAGCGCATCCAGCGCCTGGTGAGGCCCGCGCCCCGGCCGGAACCCGTAGGAGAACCCCCGGAAATCCGCCTCGTAAACAGCGTTCAGCACCTCCACGACGGCCCGCTGGACGATCTTGTCCTCCAGCGTGGCGATGCCGAGCGGCCGCAGCCGCCCGTCCGCCTTGGGAATGTACGCCCGCCGCGACGGACTCGCCCGGTAGCGTCCCTGCTGCACCCGCTCGTGCAGATCCCGGAGGTTCGCCACCAGGTCCTGCCCGTACGCATCCCATGTCACCCCGTCCGCCCCCGGCGCAGCCTTCGGGCTGATGTCCTGATAGGCCAGCAGAAGGCGTTCGAGGGTGACATGGTGCAGCAGCGCCGTGAACCGCGCTCCCTTATCCCGTACTGCCACTTGCCGCACACGGTCCAGCCCACTTGACACGCTCAGTCCGGCACTGCGTCCGGGACGTGTTTCGCTGCCCGTGTTCCCCTTGGCTCGCTCCCTTTCCTCCCCCGCCACCGCAGCCGCAGCCTTGTTCGGCGGGTTCGCAGGTACTACGAAGCGATCCGACTGCCCGTCACCGTTCATCTCAGGATTACCGCCTCGGCGTTCCCTGAGCGGCCCGCCCGCTGACCAGGCGGACGGGCGGCCACGGGCTCTCCCGGTTCTCGCGCATGAAGGTTCCGTACATGCCATGGTTCTCCGACCGCGCGGAGTCCGCCAGCGGCTCGCGATAGCGCTGCTGGCAGTGTTGCCTTCCACGTAGTAATAGGACAACGCGCTAGAGGCGGTTGTCAGGTGATGATGCGGTTGATAAAGGAACGTCCTCCTGGTGCGGTAGTACGGGCTTGGTGTCCCAAACGCAGCGAGGAGGACGTTCTGTGGGTAAGGGTAGCGGCGGGAACGGGATGACGCGGGGTGACCGCCGGCGGAACGCGCGGCGGGAGCGGCTGCGTGAGCTGCTGCCGCGCGGTGGCGCGGTGATCGGCATCGACCTGGCCGAGGATAAGCAGGCGCTTGCGGTGATTGATCACGATGTGCGGGTGCTGGCGCGCAAGACGGTGCGGGTAAAGGCATTCCGGCTGGGCGAGGCACTGGACTGGGCTGCCGCGCAGGCCAAGGTGAAGGGGTTTGAGAGGGTGACGGTGGCGTGCGAGCCGACGGGGCCGCGGTGGATGCAGGTGCAGCGGCTGTGCGCGGAGCGCGGCTTGCCGCTGGTGTGTATCCAGCCGCTGGTCTCCCATATCGCCCGTGAGCAGCAGGATTACACTCCGCACAAAACCGATGAGAGTGACTGCGTGCTGATCGGGCGGCTGGCGACCGAACTGCACTGTTACATTCCCGAGGAGCTGGATGAGACCTGGGCGCACCTCCGGCACCTGGGGCGGCGCCGGGCGCAGCTGATCACGGCGGCGACCGCGTCGGTGCAGCGGATCCGGGATTTCCTGTCGGTGGCCTGGCCGGTGGTGACCGAGGCGTGCGCGCAGCCGTTTGAGTCGGTGACCTGGCTGGCGGCGCTGCAGGTAGTGACGGCCCGCTGCGGCGGGGACCCGGCCAGGCTGGCCGTCCTCGGGCTGGAGGAGTTCACGGTCCTGGTCCGCGGCGCCGTGCCCGGCTGGGGCGGCCAGAAGGGATTGAGCAGGATCTGCCGCCGGGTCTTCGCCGCACTGACCGACACCGAGGGCGTGGTTACCTGGTCGCGCCGTGGCCTGCTGCGCCGGTGCGCCGATGAGCTGGGCGACCTGGCCCGCACCCGCGCCCAGCGGCGCACCGTGGAGGCAGAGATGGTGCTGGTGCTGGGTGAGCTCGGCTTGTCCCGGCTGGGTGACATCCCAGGACTGACCGCCGTCGGCGCGGCGGCGATCTTGGCCGAGACCGGCGACCCGCGCCGCTACGACAGTTCGTCATCCCTGGTCAAGCACGCCGGGCTGTCCCCGTCGGAGAACGCCTCCGGCGCTTTCGAGGGGCAGGCGCGCATGTCCCGCCGCGGCCGGCCTGGCCTCCGGCTGACCGCCTGGCGTGCGATATGGCCGATGCTGCAGTTCAACCCGGTGATGGCCGCCAAGTACGCCGCGCTGACCCAGACCGCCGATGCCGCCGCAGCTGATCCGGGGTCGCAGCAGGTCAGGAGGGCAGCAGCGGCCCGCGTGCGGCGCGCCAAGGCTCGCGTGGCGTGCGCCGCCTCTTTGCTGCGCTGGATCTATTCCATGGTCGTCCACGGCACCAGCTGGGATGCCGCGGTCGCTTCCGGCGCCTCCTGCCAGCCGGAGGCAGCCTGACCAGCGCATCTATCCGCCCGCGCCGCTGCGGGTGCCCTTGACCTTCCTCCCCGGTGAGGGGGAGAGCGAGCCCGCCTTCACGTAGAGGACCAGCCTCGTCCCAAACCCTGGGCAGCTCTCCCCCTGGTCGCCCGGAGCTTCTCACCAGCTCGGTTGAACGCTGTCGGGGCAGGCCCGGCCGTCTCTGCGGCCCGCGCCGAGCCCGCTTGCACTACGTGGAGCGAGAAGACCCGGGTCGCGGGCATCCCGGACCGTGCCGTGGGAAGGCTGTCCTTCCCGGCGCGGGACCTTGTCATGCCCGCGGTCAGCCTCTAGCGCGGTCAGCTGCGGAACCCGGGCGCACCGGGCCATCACTCGTAGCAAAAACCCCAGTTCGCAAGCCCGTCCGCAACGGCACCAGAAAACTCTCCCGCACCGCTTGACAGCTTCTTCTTACGCTGGTTTGGGACCGTGTGGGCACTCCGGAACGGAGATTTCGCGGCTCGATAGCCCGGCCTGCACGTGCCCCTGTCAACGCTTCGCCACGCCCTCGCGGGACATCGACGCATGACTCGGGGCCGCCGTGGGTCGCTAGCCCTTCAGCGTAGAGCTCTTCCATCTCCTCCTCCATGCCGGTTTATCCCGGCGCTTTCCCCAAATACTCCCCAGGTAAAGCCGTTCATTTGGAATAAATGAGCTAGCAGGTGAGGATGAGGTTGAGGGACCTTGCTAGCCGCATGGAACGCCCGCCCGTGCGGCCGCTGTGCGGAGGTAGTGCGCCCCCGTGCCGCATCCCAAGCCTGAAATGGCTGCGTGCGGCGGCTGACCATCGAGTCACGATCAGCCTGTGATCGCTCGCGCCAACGGCGGTACTGGTTCACCACCCCGGCATTAGCGGGGAACGACCGAACGCACCGGCCGGCTCCCCCGGCCCGGACCGGCCCGACGTCACAGCGGGCCGGTCATATCCGGCCCGGCGCTCCATAGGGCCGGCGACCGCGCATCACACTAGCCACACGGGCAGCAGCGGCCCCTGCAGGCCCGTAGTTTCGCCGCCGGAGGCTGCGCGGCTTGCCGTCGTGCTTCCGGCTGTTGTGGTCAAGGGATCGGGCCGGGGGTTCCGGGGTCTCCCACGCTCCGCTTCAGCGCGGGGTGAGGACGTCGAACTCGTTGCCCTCCGGGTCGGCCAGGCACGTCCACGGGACGTCGCCCTGGCCGAGGTCGATGTCGGTGCCGCCGAGTGCTCGCAGCCGGGCCACCTCCGCCGCTTGGTCGTCACCGGGGTAGGGGCGGAGGTCGAGATGGACGCGGTTCTTGACGGTCTTGGTGTCGGGCGTTCTGAGGAATTGGAGAT
>JBEKFH010000449.1:0-3650 GCA_050013415.1 Streptosporangiaceae bacterium
CCGGCGTCGCCTTCATCGCCAGGGCCGGACCCGGGTTCGGTGGTGCCGAGAGCGTCGGCGATGCGCTGGTTGGCGGCGTCGGCCTGCCCGTCGATGCAGTGGGCGTAGATCTTCAGCAGGACCGCGACGCCGTTCCCGGCCCGGCGGGCGACCTCGGTCGCGGGCACCCCGGAGTTCAGCCACAGCGACACCGCCGCGTGCCGCAGGTCATACGGGCGGCGGCCCAGCGGGGAGCGGCACCGCGCTTCGGTGAGGGCCCCCTTGCATGCCTCGACCCAGACCTCGTTGTAGGCGGGTGACGTCTCCCGCCGACAGGCTCAGCGGCCGACAGGCCGGTGCGCGGGCTGAACGACTGCCGGTCGCGGACCGCGTCCCCTTGAGGTCGTCAAGGAACCCGTACCAGGTTGCTCTGATCAGCGGTTAGCTGGGTCATGCATACCCGCTACGAGCGCCAGTTGGAACTTAGTCTCGTCTTCGGTATCGGGGGCCGTGGTGAGTAGGACGATCTTGCGTTCCGCGTCGCCGTCGCTCAGCACGTCGCAGTCCATTGCGATCGGCCCTGTCGCAGGGTGATGGACGATCTTGTGGTCCTCCCGGTGCGCGCCGACCGCACCGGACTCCCACAGCTCGGCGAAGCGCTGGCTTCCCGTCGTGAGGTGCGTGATCAGGCTGGCCAGGCGGTCGCTGTCCGGGAACCGCCCCGCGGCGCGGCGCAGGTCGGACACGACGGATGCCTCGACCTCCGGCTGGATGAGGGAGATCACCGGCCAGTGTGACAGGTGCGGGCGGCCCTCGTCGGCCAGGAAGGTGTCGCGGGCGAAGTTGCGCAGCGCAGACGGCACCGGCGACGGGTCGCCCAGCAGTGCCGCCCAGCCACGGTTCCACCAGATGAGCTGCCAGTCGGCGGCGAACACGGCGGCTGCGGCGTCGCCGAGCCGGTTCAGCATGCGGCGCATGCCGGGCGGGATGTGATCGGAGATCTCCCGGCCGGCCGGCGGGGCGAGCCCGGCCAGCCGGTAGAGATGGTCCCGCTCGGCGTCGGTGAGCTGCAGGGCACGCCCCAGCGCCGCGATCACCTGCGCCGACGGGGTCGTGTACCGTCCCTGCTCCAGGCGCACCACGTAATCGACCGAGATCCCAGCGAGCTCGGCGAGGTCTTCCCGGCGCAGTCCCGCGACCCGGCGCCCCCGGCCGACGGGCAGCCCCGCCGCGGCCGGCGAGACACGGCCGCGCCAGGTCCGCAGCATCGGGCCAAGTTTCGCGATGTCAGCGGTCATAAATCGATTATCGCACCAGTCGCTGCACTGAGCGTGGGCCCGAGGGTGGTAGCGGTTTTCCCACCGAATTCCTTTCTCTAGTTAGCGGCACGGCGGCCGATGATGCTTACTGACATGACCTTCACGTTCTCCCACGACCACGTGGGCATCACCGTTACGCCGCGGGACCTCGAAGCCACCATCGCCTGGTATTCGCGCAACCTCGGTTTCACCGTCGACCAGCGATTCGAGTCCCACGGCACGACATTCGTCTACCTCACCGCCGGCGACGCCAAGATCGAGCTGCTCGCGGGTGCGTCAAACCGCAACGGGGCACCGGCCGACAACGTCCTCACGAGCATGGACCCGTCGCGGCTGCACCATTTCTGCATCGCGGTGGCAGATCTCGACGCGGCGGTAGCCCGGCTGCTCGAACTCGACGTGCCACTGATCGGCGGCCCCATGGAGATCCCGGAAATCGGCCAGCGCATCGTGTTCATCACCGACAACGTCGGCACTATCATCGAGGTCACCGAGCCCGGCACCTGGCCCGCTGGCAGGAACGGCCGTGCGTGATGCCGGCCCGCGCACAGTTCACCGCAGCGGGCGACGCCGGGCAGGTCCGCTGGCGGCCCGCCGAGGTGACGAGCCCGCTGCTCGATCGCCCGGTCCCGGTCATCGCCGCCAGGGACATTCCCTACGTCAGCCACGCCAACCGGTTCCAGAACCTCAGCATCTACCTGCCGCGGACGCCGGAATCCGCAGAGCTCGTCGGGACACCCGCCACGTCCCTGCCGAGGGCTGACTCACCGTCGCGGCTCCCCCGGTACCTCGTGCATGTCCACGGTGGTGCCTGGCGCGACCCGCGGCTCACCTCCGCCTCGATCGAACCCACCGTTGCCTGGGCCTTCTCCGGCTTGTCCGGTGCGGGGCCGACCCCGGTCGCGGCCATCGCGTCCCTCAACTACACCGTTTCCCAGTTCGGCTACCCCGCTCCGCCGTTCATGGCGGATCCCCCCGTCCCCTACGACGCCATCAAGGACAACCACACCGACTTGGCCCGCGAGGCGGTCCACCCGCAGCACGTCAGCGACGTGCTGCACGGCCTAGCCCTGCTCGGCTCGCTTGGCCTCAGCAGCGGGTCCTACGTCCTGTCCGGCCACAGCTGCGGCGCCTGCCTGGCGTTCCAGTCCGTCCTGCAAGCCCCGGGGCGCTACGGTCTCGGCTACCTTCCCGAGCCGCCCAGCCCCGCCGCGCTGCTCGGCCTCAACGGCCTGTACGACCTGCCCGCGCTCGCGACGGCGGAAGGTCTCGGCGTCTCCCACGCCC
This sequence comes from Streptosporangiaceae bacterium, assembly GCA_050013415.1. Lineage (GTDB taxonomy): Bacteria > Actinomycetota > Actinomycetes > Streptosporangiales > Streptosporangiaceae > Palsa-506. The sequence continues at coordinate 2,586 of JBEKFH010000449.1, forward strand.
ACCTCCGCGACGACTACGAAAGGCTCGTGTCCGGGGCGTTCGGGACGGACCAGGACACCTGGCTAGCGGTGAGCCCGGCCAGCTTCGACCCGGCGGACATCGCCGCGCGGATCCACGAAGGAAACGCCCTCCGGCTGGTCGTGCTGGACCAGAGCAGCGAAGACCAGCTCGTGCCGATGAACCAGAAAGACCGGCTGACCGCCGCCCTTGCCCAGGTCCCCGGGCTCCGGGTCGCCCAGGGGCACCGGCTCACCGGCAAGCACGCGGCCCCCTGGGAAGAAGGCAACACGATCTACCAGACCCTGCTCGACACCCTCCGGCTGCTGCGGGAGGACCGATGAGCGTCGGCCTGGCCATCATCCGCATCCTCCTCGGCCTCTACCTGACCGCTCACGGCTTGCAGAAGGCGACCCCCCGCCTGGGATTCGGCGGCATCGCGGGCGCGGCGCAGGACTTCGCCCGCTCGGGGGTACGCGGCGGACGCGCCCCGGCGGTCCTCACCGCGGTGCTCCAGATCGGCGCCGGGATCCTCCTCGCCATCGGGCTGCTCACCCCGCTCGCGGCGATGGCGGCCGCCGGCGTGATGATCGTCGCGACCCAGACGCGGCTGCGGGCTGGCTTCTGGTCACAGCGCGGAGGGTGCGAGTACCCCGCGCTGCTGGCCGCCATCAGCCTGGCGCTCATCTGGTCCGGCGGAGGCCGCTACTCGGTCGACACCGCGATCCCGCTACATGCACCGGGCTGGCCCGTCGCCCTCGCGGCGACCCTCGTCACAGTGGTCGCCGCCGTGGGGGCAACCTCCGTTCTGCGCGCCCGCCGCGCCTGACGGGACCCACGCAGGCCGGACGGCCCGCCGGCGCACCAGACCGTCCCCGGGAGCGGTTAGCTGACCGTTCTGCATAGCTTCCGCCTTGCTGAACTGGCATTTCAGGCTGCCGGCTCGCTGCCGGCGTCGCCTTCATCGCCAGGGCCGGACCCGGGTTCGGTGGTGCCGAGAGCGTCGGCGATGCGCTGGTTGGCGGCGTCGGCCTGCCCGTCGATGCAGTGGGCGTAGATCTTCAGCAG
>JBEKFH010000450.1:0-3643 GCA_050013415.1 Streptosporangiaceae bacterium
CAGCTCAGCACCGCAGCGGGCGCTGGCCGAGCACAACTAGCACCCGAACGGGGAAAGCGCCGGGAGCCCGGCGGCCGCTCTGGCGGCGAGAGTTCACCTACAACCCCGTGGTCAGTAATGGTAGCGGGCTGCGAGGATGATGATCTCTGCTTCGGTGACGATGTAGACGAGGCGGTGCTCGTCGTCGATCCGTCGTGACCAGGCACCGGGCAGGTGGTACCTGAGCGGCTCGGGCTTGCCGATGCCGGTGAACGGATCCCGCCTGACGTCCTCGATCAGCTTGTTGATCCGCGCGAGCATCTTGCGGTCGGTCCTCAGCCAGGACGTGTAGTCCTCCCAGCCCTGGTCCTCGAATACCAGCTTCACCGATTCTGGCGGGCGTCTGCCGAGCCGGGGTCGATCAGGGCGTGCTCGGACATGTGGAGGCCGTTCAGGGCGTTCTCGTAGGCCTTGAGCAGGCGCCGGGCATTGGCAGGCGAGCGCAGCAGGTAGGCGCCCTCGCGCAGGGCGGCGTAGTCTTCGGCCGAGACTAGGACGGCGTTGCCGTGCCTGGACACAATCTCGATGGCGTCATGGTCCTCGTTGACTTTCTTGATCAGCGGGAAGAGGCCCTTGCGCGCTTCGCTCGCGGTGATCGACATGACAGCCAGCCCTCCAGTAGTGGTACAAGATAGAGTACCACTTAGCGCCCCGTTCGCATCCTGCGCTGCCCGTTCTCCTCCTCCTCGCCTGACTTCCTGAGCGCTCCGGCAGCGGGAGATCACCTACGGCCCCGTTCACATGCCTGGTCCTTGCGGTGACGGTGAGACAGGCCAGCGGAAGGCGGCGTCAGATCCTGATGACCTGGACTGGCGTGCTTGCCCTGCAGCCGGTCAGCGCGGCGGCTCAGGGGGCGCCGATCGCGGCCAGCACCGCCAGCAGGATGGTCGCGGCGGCGAGCACGCCATGGAGCACGATGACGGCCACTGGCGTCCCCGCCCGGCCGGGCGCCGCCGTCCGGGCCACCCGCGCCGCCAGGGCCGGCCCCGGGCTGGCTGTCCCGACGCCGGGCGCAGGTTCCGGCTGCGCGGCGACCAGCGCGGCCATGCCGAGCCCGGCGGCGGGCACGATCAGGCCCACGGCGGCCCAGGCCAGCGCGGCGACGCCGGCGGCCATGAACGCGATCCAGATTCCCAGCCCGGCGAGGGCCAGCGCGAAGTGGCTGATGATGATCGCCGGCGGCCGGCCGGCGGCCAGCGCGGGGCGGCGCCGCGGGCCGCCGCGCAGCAGCCATCCGGCGAGCAGGTACGAGCCGGCGGCCGCCGTGGCAATCCAGGCGGCCAGTGCGGCCAGGCTCGCGGCCAGGTCACCAGGCGGCCGGGCCGGCCCGCCGGCCAGCGATGCCGGCGCGGGCGGCGGGACGGTGCCGATCAGGTACCCGAGGTAACGGCTGTCCCGCTCGGCGAGCCGCCGCGCGGCGGCCTTCGGCCGCGGCCCGACTGCCTCGCGGACGGCCCGCGTGACGGCCAGGTTGACCTGCGCGTGACTCAGGCCGCGGCAGGCCCGCGGCACGGCGGTCACCATGACGTGCCGCTCCAGGGCCCGCACGCCGAAGGAGTAGCAGGTGCCCGCGGTCGCCCGGTCAGGAGCGGGCGAACTGGCAGAGCACCCGGCGGCCAGCACCGCGGCCAGCACGGCGGCCGGCGCGGCGGCCCGGATGATGCGGCGCATGGCTAGTGCTCTGGCGGGGGGAGTTCACCTACGGCCCCGTTCATGTGCCTGGTCCTTATCGTGACGGTATCCGTCCTGCCGGCGGCGAGTACGGTTTGGGTCATGAAGACGCTGGTTATCTGCAGGCCGCGACCCGGCGTGCTGCCCGCGGACATCGCGCGGCATGCGCCGGCGGAAATGGCGGGCCTCGCGGCGCTCAAGGCGGACGGGCTTCTCGTCGAGGCCTACTCGCCAGGAGGCCCGGGCGCGATCCTGGTCTTCCAGGCCAGCCGGCCGGAAGCCGAGGATGCGCTGGCCGCGCTTCCGCTGGTGGCCGCGGAACTGATCGAGGCAGAGATCATCGAGCTCCATCCGTTTCCGGGTTTGTCATCCTGACCGCTCACGTCGCGGCTCGGGAGGACGCCGGGCTCGTCGTTACCGGGCGGGCTTCTGCCAGATCGAGACATGCTGCCGGCTCTCGCTGGTGAAGGGCTCCCGGGCCCAGTCCTGCCACCGCTCGCGCAGCCGCAGGCCGGCCAGCCGGGCCATCAGGTCCAGCTCTGACGGCCACACGTACCGGAACGGGATCGAGGTGAACTCCGCGCGCCCGCCGACGGTCTCGAGGTAGTTGGAGCTCATCGCCTGCGTCGCGACGTCGTAGACGTCGAACGCGCACTGGTCCGGGCTGATCTGGAACGGCACGGCGGTCTGCCCGGGCGGGAGCCGCCGCAAGTCGGGGATCCCCACCTCGATGACGAAGCAGCCGCCGGGTGCCAGGTGCGCGGCGGCGTTGCCGAAGCAGGCCACCTGGGCCTCCTGGGTCGTCAGGTTCATGATCGTGTTAAAGACGAGGTACGCCAGCGAGAACGTGCCGTCCACCCGGGTCGTCGCGAAGTCCCCGATGGTCACGCCGATCGCGTCGCCGCCGGGCTTGGCGCGCAGCCGGGCCACCATCGCCCGGGACAGGTCAATGCCATCGACCCGGACGCCGCGGGCCGCCAGCGGCAGCGCGATCCGGCCCGTCCCGATACCCAGCTCCAGCGCCCGGCCGCTTCCGGCCAGCTCCGCGAGCACATCGACGGCCGCGTCCACCGCGGCCGGGCCGAACATCCCGGATTCGTCGTCGTCGTAGCGGGCCGCAACCCGCTCGCCGAAGTAGCCGTCCTGATCATCCACCGCGAGACCGTACCGCGCGGTACCACCGGACCGCACCTGCATTATCGCGCGGCCCGGCGCATGAGGGAGTGAGCTGATGAGAGGCTCAGCCAGTGTTCACGGTGAGGCCGCTGTCGCTGGTGGCAACGGTGACCGGGGTGAACATCTCGTCCACCGGCTGGTTGGCGGCGTTCTCCAGCACGCCGTGGTGGATGCCCATGGCCCACACCTGGGTGCTTCCGTCCAGCGAGAACCACGGGCCGCCGCTGTCGCCGGCCATGGTCCACTGCCCGGAGCCCGAGGTCGCCAGGGCCAGGTCGGTCCAGGTCTGCGATGGGCCGGTCTGATGGTAGGAGTAGTTCAGCGCGCTCACGGTGAAATTACACAGCAGGCCGCCGAAGGATCCTGACTCGCAGAGCGAGTCGCCCACCGACGTTGCGTGCTGCCCGGCAACGGTCCGGGTGGCATGGGTGTCGCCACTGTAGATGCCGGGGCCGTAGTAGATCTGATCACCGGTGCCTGCCGGGATGGCCGCCCAGTCGTGCTCCCCGGGAACGTCGGTGATCGCCCCGATACCCTGCCAGTGAGCCGGGTCCTGGCCATTGTGGAAACTGATGCCGTTCACGTACGCGGAGCGGTTCCACGCGCAGTGCGCCGCTGTCATCAGGTACTCCCCGCCAGCAGAGTTGTGCACGCCGAACCCTCCCGAGCAGAAGACATAGGGGCTCTGGATCACGTCCCCGCCCCAGAAGTTCTCCAGGTCATAACAGCGCGAACCCGGGCCGAGCGTGGCATGGCT
>JBEKFH010000451.1:0-3613 GCA_050013415.1 Streptosporangiaceae bacterium
GGTCAGGATCCTGATCCGCTGGCGTTGCGCGCGCTGGCCCATCCGCTTCGCTGGAAGCTGATCGACCTGCTGGGCAGCGAGCTGTCAGCCACGGCAACGCGGTGCGCCGAGGTGCTGGGCGAGAGCGTGGCCAGCTGCAGTTACCATCTTGGCGTCCTGGCCAAGTACGGCTACATCGAGCTGGTTCCAGATCAGCCTGGCCGGGAGAAGCCCTGGCGGCTGATCAGTAATGAGCAGGATCTGTCGTCTGAGGGGCTGGATGAGCCCGGTGCCCTGGCGGCGCAGGCCGCGACCGAGGTGTTCCTCGATCATGAGCTGGCGCGGATCAAGGACCGGCTGCGGCGCCAGGACCTGGAGCCCGATGAGTGGCGCGACGCTTCCCATTTGATCGGTTCGACCATGTGGGTCACCGCTGCGGAGTTGCGGGCGATCAAGGACCAGCTGCTCGAAATCAGCCGCCGGTATTCTGACCGTCGCGGTGATCCGGCCCGTCGGCCCGCGGGCGCCCGCGAGGCCCGTGTCTTCACGGCGGCCTCGGTAGCACCGCGGCCGCCCGGCGCCCGGTGATCAGGCCGCGGTGGCGCGGGCCGTTCGCGGACGCGCGGTTCCGGCGGCTGCTGACCGGCCAGTCCCTGTCGACCTTCGGGGACACTGCGCTCTACCTCACTCTCGGGATCTGGGCCAAAGCACTGACGCACAGCAACGCTGCCGCGGGCGCGGTTTTCCTCGCGCTCGGCATTCCCGCGCTGTTCGCCCCGGTCGCCGGTCACCTCGCCGACCGGGTCCGGCGGCGTCCGCTGCTGCTGTGGGCTAACGCGCTGACCGCGGTGATGGTGCTGTCGCTGCTGGCGGTGCGCTCGCCGGCTCAGCTGTGGATCATCTACCTGGTTGCATTCAGCTACGGCGTGGCCTTCACCGTGCTGAGCAGCGCGGGCGCCGGACTGCGGAAGGACCTGCTGCCCGCCGGCGACCTGGCCGCCGCCAGCGCAGCGTTCGAGAGCATCGGCTATGGTCTGCGGATCGTCGCGCCGCTGGCAGGAGCCGGCCTGTTCGTCCTGTTCGGCGGGAAAGCGGTCGCTGTCCTGGACGCGGCCACGTTCATCGCCGCGATCGCCGCGCTGCTGAGCATCAAGCTGGCCGAGTCACCGCCCGACCCCGCGCGGGCCGGATCGTTTCGCCGGGAGGTCACGGCAGGTTTCCGGCACCTGCGCGCAGTGCCGCTGCTGGCCCAGACTACGTTCGTGACCGCGGCCGCATTCAGCATCATCGGCCTGGACGAGACCATCATCTTCGCCGTGATCGGCCAGGGCCTGCGCCGGCCGCCATCGTTCCTCGGCGTCCTGAGCAGCGCCCAGGGAGCGGGCGCGATCGCCGCCGGGATCCTCATGGCGCCGCTGCTGCGCCGCATTGGCTCGGCCCGCATGATCGGCCTGGCCCTGGGCGGCTTCGTGGTCGAGTCGGCTGCCTACCTCAGCGGGTCAGCTGCCCTGGTCCTGGCCGGTTCGTTCGCCGGCGGCGCCGGGCTGCTCTGGCTGGTAGCGGTCTCCGGCGCCGCGACCCAGCGCTACACCCCGCCACGGCTGCAAGGCCGGGCCAACGCCGCCTGGACCATGGCCGTGATCACTCCCCAGACCATCTCCATCGCCGCGGGCGCTGCCCTGATCAGTTACGTCAGCTACCGCACTCTGCTGGTGATCGTTCTCGCCACCATCGGCGCCTGCGCCACCTACCTGCTAGCCCGGCCCGCTCCCGAACCGGAGGCCGACGCGCCGCTCCTAACCGCACGGCGACAGTCGCCACCGCTCCAACGTCCTGCGGGGCGACGGCCTCGCCGCCATTGACCCACCGGGCACTCACCAGCATCCGGGAATCTCACCGATTGAGGTCACGTGGGTAGAGCATTTCCAGTCGGTCGGAGTGAACTGCGTAGATGTAGGGGCCAGGCCGGTTTACCGCTTCGTATATTGCATGTTTACTGGCCTGGAAGCGGTCTGCCATCTCGGTTGACGGCAGGTCACCTCTGGTGATCACGAAGCACCGGGCCCGGTGCTGGATGACCGCGTCGATCTCCGCGCGGCGATAGCGAATGCGTTTGTCCTTCATCAGGATCGGCCAGCCATGCATTGCTGCGTCATGGATCCACTGGACATCAGCGATCTGCTCGTCGGCGGGCGTGCCGTAGTGTTCAGCCAGGGTCACTAAATCCCAGCCGGCAGCCCGCAGCCGGGTAGGCACAGCGACTCGCCCGAGGCTCCGGTCCAGGAAGAACTTAGGCTGCTGTTCGCGTGGTGGCACGGAGGGCGTCCTCAACCTCGTCCCGGGTCAGCCCGAACTCCGCGGCAACCGCATCGACCGGCTCGCCCGCCAGGAAAAGATCCATGACGTCGTCCAGTCCTGCGCCACCCCGCGCGAACCTGGGGCGCCCGAAAGCATGATCAGGATCCATGGTCACATCGGCCACGCGGTATTGCGGGAGATGGATCACCTGCGCATAACCGTCGGCGGCGAAATCGACCCGGCGCAGGTACCGTTCCACGACCTCGGCGAATACCCGCTGGTTGTTCCGGACAACCACCAGTTCCCGGGCAGACTCGCCCTCCGGCGTGTCCCCGGCGTGCCGAGCGTAGTCGTACACGATCTCCGCCCCGTCGGTGTACAGGCGCCTGCTGGCCAGGGCGTACTTCAGCCCCAGCTCATGATCCAGGGCATCGATGGCCGGGCGGATCCGCTGCATCGGAACGCCCGCCTGCCGGAACGCGGCCAGAGCGTAGCCCTCAGCCAGGCCGATGAACGGCACCGCAGCCGCATCGCGGCGCGCGGGCCGGACCGCGGTAATGACCGGCCTGCCCACGATGACCCCGGCAGCAGCCCTGCGGCGCTCATACCCATAGGCCCAGGTCGCGAGCGTTGACGAAGGTACATCCAGGTACCCGGCCGCCTCGCCGAGGCCATACAGAAGGGTCGCGAACCGGTCGACACTCACACACTCACCTCCCAGCCGGAACCTCATCCATCCTCCCAGATCCGGCACTAATTCCAGCGCAGGCAGAGCCGTATCAGTGACCGGTCGTTGCTGTCGCGCCCGTTCTCCAGGAGTTCGGTGACCGTCAGGGCGGCGTCGCCTGGCTGCGGTGGAAGAATCGCGGCCAGTGGCTCACCTCCCGCCAGCCGCCGGCCCGCCGCCGCGCGGTGGCTGGTGGTTCTCCCGCCCGGGGGGGAGCCACGGGGAGCCAAAATGGGAGCCAACGGGCTCAATCCCCATCCGGCCACCGCCGACCCCTTCAGGGCGTTTCTGCTGGTGAGAGGCTCCCCGTTCGACTCCATCCGACCCGGATCGACTGCCCGGAATTGCTTCGGGACGAAGATGCCGCCGGTTCAAATCCGGCCACCCCGACCACAGTTTTTACCAGTCAACGCGCATTTCTGTTCCCCTCCGCGAGCCGGGTAGCTCGCTAGTGTCCGATTCTGGGAGCGGAATGGGAGCCGATCTTGCTCGGCGGCTCCCGCTGAGCCGCCAGGAGCGCGTCCAGCACCGGCACGATCGACCGCGCCGAAAGCCGCGCCCGCTCAAGGAGTGAGGCCTCCCAGCGTTCTTGCAGCGCGCCTTTGAGGT
>JBEKFH010000452.1:0-3613 GCA_050013415.1 Streptosporangiaceae bacterium
CGGTGCCACCTCGGCCCCCGATCTCCCGGCCCCCGATCTCCCGGCCGCCGATCTCCCGGCCCCCAGCGCCCCGGCCCCGGTGCCATCCCAGCCGGACCCCGCGGCCCCAGCGCCCCGGCCCCGGTGCCATCCCAGCCCGACTCCGCGGCCCCAGCGCCCCGACCCCGGTCCCGAGTGCCACCCTGGCGGCGCCTAGCTCACCAGCCTCCCGCCGGTTAATCCCCAGCCCGCCGATGCCGGCTTCCCGATCACCAGCGCGCCGATGTTCCCGGCCACCACGGCAGCTGTGCCGTCCGGGCCCGGTAGCCACAGCCACTGAGCCCGCGACCGCGCAGCCGCGCCCCGCCCGTCCACCATGACGTGCACCCGGCGGGCTCGCAGCCGCCCGTGGCCGGTCCCGATCCCCGTCCACTCCCTATCGGCGATTGTCAGTCGGCACTGCGAGCCCGCCCAGTCCCCCACAACCACCAGGACGCCCCCGTGACGCCGCGTTACCGCCTCGACCCGGCGGCGCACCTGGGCGGATGGCCGGGACGGCGGGCGCAGAAGAACCAGGTCGCAGCCATCTAGCAATGCGGCCACCACCTGCGGCCAGGCCGCTCCGGGCTCCGCGACCAGCAGCAGCCGATCCGGATCCAGTCCGGCGTCCGCCGCCGCCACCACGCCGATGTCCGGCAGCCCCGCTATCGCGCACCATGAGCCGGCACTCGACGCCCCGGCGGCGAGCGCAAGGCAGAGCAGGGCCCAGTCCCCCGTCGCTACCACTGATCCGCGTTGCAGTCCCCGGGGCAGCAGCTCCCGAAGGGCGGGGAGCACCGGTAGCACGTCCGCGCCGGACACCACGCCCTCGCCAGTCAGCGGCCCTGCGCCAGTCAGCGCACCGGGCAGCGACCCGGCCTCGCCCTGCCGCGAAGGCAGCGACGTGACCTGCGCGAGTTCCTCCCCCATAAACCCACTATCGAACTTGTATTCGATGATGTCAAGCTGCCTGCAGCAGCCCCGGCCACCGGGTTCTAGACTCCGATCGAGAAAACTTATACCGGATTATAGGAACAAAATACGACTCAATGTCCGAAATAAATTTATGTAATTGGGTATAAGTTGAGGCCACCTGCGAAAGGTAGGGCTATATGTCAGGAATATGATTATTCATTCGACGGTGGCGGGAGACATCCGGGCCGCGGGGGCGGAGGCATCCGGGCCGCGGGGGCGAAGGCATCCGGAGGCCGCGGGGCAGCGGGAGGCATCCGGAGGGCCGCGGGGCAGCGGGAGGCATCCGGAGGGCCGCGGGGCAGCGGGAGGCATCCGGAGGGCCGCGGGGCAGCGGGAGGCATCCGGAGGGCCGCGGGGCAGCGGGAGGCATCCGGAGGCCGCGAGGTCGCGAGGTCGCGGGAGGCATCCGGGCCGCGGGGGCGAAGGCATCCGGGTGCCGCGAGGCAGCAGGGAGCTTATGGGGCGGCGAGAAGCTATGCGGAAAAGATCCGGATCTGCCGGATCTGATTGACACCGATCGTGCGGCGGGAGTACAGCTATCGGTCTATGGGCTCACGCGAGAAACCACGTGCCAGACGACCCGCCCGCCTGGCCGGCCGGATCATGATCCTGATGGTCATCGTCATCGCCGGCGTCACCGTGATCGTGCATCACTACAGCCTCGCTGGGGTGCTAGCGAGCAATTCCCGTCCAGCGTCAGCCGCCGGGCGCGTGGGTGCGGTCGCGGCTATCCGGGCGTCCGGCTCCTCTTCCGCGCCCACGCCCTCCCCGACGCCCAGCGCCTTGCCGTCGGCCAGCGCCTTGCCGTCGGCCAGCGCCTTGCCGTCGGCCAGCGCCTTGCCGTCGGCCAGTTCGCCGTCCCATTTCTACACTCTCCCGCCGGGAGCAAAACTCCCCTCGGGCAGGCAGTGCGCCAAGTGGGTGCGCGCTAGGCCGAAGCCGGAGAACAAGGGCGTCAACGTGCGCTTCAACAGCAGGACCGGCCAGCACCTCCCCAGCGACTTCCTGGCGGGCGACGAGCCGGCCGCCGACGAGCTGCTCGTGCCGCGCGTCAACGGCTACTTCACCGGCACCACCAAGGAGATCCTCCGGTGGGCCGCCTGCAAGTGGGGCATCAACCAGAACATCGTGTACGCGCAGGCCGCCGTGGAAAGCTGGTGGCGGCAGACCACCAAGGGCGACTGGGGCACCGATACCAGCGCCTGCCCGCCTGGCCACCGCCACCTCAACGCCCAGGGCGAGTGCGCGCAGAGCTACGGCATCCTGCAGAACCGCTACCCCTACGAGAAGTCAAGCTGGCCGGGTATCCGCCGCTCCACCGCGATGAACGCCGACACCGCGTACGCCATCTGGCGCTCCTGTTACGACGGGTACGAGACATGGCTGAACACGGTCCAGCGGGGCAGCCAGTACACCGCCGGCGACGTCTGGGGCTGCGTTGGGCGCTGGTTCGCCGGCCGCTGGCGTACCCCCGCGGCGCTGGGCTACATCGCCAAGGTCAAGCAGTACCGGCGGGAACGCATCTGGGAGACCCCCGATTTCCAGCAGCCCTGACCACCCGCCGCCACCGCCAGCAGGCCGCCGGGGAGCTAATGGCGACCAGCCCTGCACAATCAAACGTTGAAAAACGGCTCGTTTTCATGATCACGGAAATAGAGGGCTGCTGGGACCGCCCTTTATTTCCGTGATCACCAGCGTAACGGGGTTTTTGCCAAGCGGCTGGGGCGCGGGTTACTGGTGATTTCCTGTGTGGTTTATTGCTACGGAATAGGGGACGCGGCGTTCAGGCCGGCGAGGGTGGTGGTCAGCCGGACCGGCGGCGGCAGCCCGGCGCGAACCCGGGCGATGTGACAACGCACGGGTTGGATGCCGCCTGGAGCCACAACGGACGGGTTGCCGGCGGCGCGTCAGCGCGGGGCGTCGAGCATGTGGGGCGCGCTGCTCAGCCGGAAGGCGGTGACGGCACCGGCCACCACAACTGCGGCGATCACCAGCGGCATGCCGGGCCCGATGTGCAGGTACAGCGCCGCGCCGGCAAACGCGCCGATGAGCATCGCGGCCACCGAGGACGCCCGGCGGCCTGTCCGCTCGCTGGTCCCGCCGGCCAGGAACGAGTCCGCGGCCAGGCCGGTGAGGGTCATGGTCAGCACCGTGGTGGTCATGTCGGGGATGGCGATCCGCCGGACGGTGGCGTTGCGCAGTCCCATGGCGAAGCCCAGCACGCCGATCACGGTGTAGCGGCCCCACCCGGACGCGATCGTGGCGGCGAGGAACGCGACCGCCGCGGCTACGCCGATCGCAGCGGCCTCGATCGCCATGGTCAGCGTCAGCAGGCGGCTGCGGGTGGCGACGTGGGTGGCGAGCCTGCCAGCACAGACGGCGCCGAGCAGGAAGGCGCCGAGGGAGGTGAGGCTCGCCGGAGCCGAGAAGCCGGCCGCGCCCGCCGCCGCGAACCCGAGCACGACCACGTTGCCGGTCATGTTCGCGGTGAACACCCGGCCGAGCCCGAGATAGCTCACCGCGTCCACTATGCCGCTGACGAGCGTCACCGCCATCAGCGTCCGCAGCACGGCCGCGTGCCCGCCGCCGTCCGGCTTGCCTCCGCCCGCGTCGCTCACCC
>JBEKFH010000453.1:0-3596 GCA_050013415.1 Streptosporangiaceae bacterium
AGCCGCTCCGCACTGTAAGGCGCTCCGCACGCGCTCCCGCGGGGCACTCTTGCCCGGCACTGTTGCCCGGCCCGTACCGCTAGCCTGGCCGACATGGAATCGCTCACGCCGGCCGCCGGCCCGCCGGTCTTCCTGGTGCTGCCGGGCGAGCTGACGACGCCGGCCCTCACGCTGTCCGGACCGGAGGGGCACCACGCGGCGGCCGTGCGCCGCCTGCGGCCCGGTGAGCGCGCGGATGTCAGCGACGGCGCCGGAACGCTGGCCCAGGGGGTGGTCACCAGCGTCGGCCAGGACTCGGTCACCCTGGAGATCCAGGCCCTGCGCTCGGTTCCGTCGCCGCAGCCGCGCCTGGTCATCGCGCAGGCGCTGCCCAAGGGCGACCGGGGGGAGCTCGCGGTCGAGTTGATGACCGAGGTCGGCGTCGACGCCGTGGTTCCGTGGTCGGCCGAGCGCTCGGTCACGAAGTGGCAGGGCGACCGGGGTCAGCGCGCCCTGGGCAAGTGGCGCGCCACCGGCCGTGAGGCCGCCAAGCAGTCCCGTCGGGGCTGGCTCCCGGAGATCGCCGAGCTCGCCAGCACGGCTGTCCTCGCCAAGCGGGTTGCGGCGGCGGAGCTGGCGGTCGTCCTGGCCGCCGACGCGCGGGCCAAGCTGCACGAGCTGGCGCTGCCCGCGACCGGCGACATCCTTCTCGTGGTCGGCCCGGAGGGCGGCATCAGCCCGGCCGAGCAGGCCGCCTTGGCCGAGGCCGGCGCGGTGGCGGCCCGGCTCGGCCCCACGGTACTGCGCACCTCCACCGCGGGCGCCGCCGCGGCGACGGTCCTGCTCAGCCGGACCGCCCGCTGGTAGCCGCGGCGCTAGCGCCCGTTGAAGGCGTCGCGCAGGCGGGAGAAGAAGCCCTGCTGGCCGGGCTGGAACTTGCCCGGCGGTGACTCCTCGCCGCGGAGCTTGGCCAGGTCGCGCAGCAGCTTCTCCTGCTCGGCGTCGAGCCGGCTCGGCGTCTCCACCGTGACGTGGATGATCAGGTCACCGCGCCCGCTGCCGTTCAGGTGCTTGACCCCGAGGCCGTAGAGCGGGAGCACCTGGCCGGACTGCGTGCCCGGGCGGACGTCCACGTCGTTCGGGCCGTCCAGGGACTCCACTGACACCGACGCGCCGAGCGCCGCCGCCACCATCGGGATCGTCAGCGTGCAGTGCAGGTCGTCGCCCTGCCGCTCGAAAACGGGGTGCGGGCGCTGAACCACCTCGAGGAACAGGTCGCCCGGAGGGCCGCCGCCGGGGCCGGTCTCGCCCTCGCCCGCCAGCTGGATGTGGGTGCCGTCCTCGACGCCGGCCGGGATGCGCACCTTCATCGTCCGCCGGGTGCGGACCCGGCCGTCGCCGTCGCACTCGGGGCAGGGCCGGGGCAGCACGGTGCCGTAGCCGCCGCAGTTCGGGCAGGGCTGGCTGGTGACCACCTGGCCGAGGAAGGACCGCCGCACCTGGCTGATCTCGCCCCGGCCCGCGCAGACCTCGCAGGTGGCCGGGTGGGTGCCGGGCGCCGTGCCCTCGCCGGAGCAGGTCGGGCAGACGACGGCGGTGTCCACCGTCAGCTCGCGGGTCGCGCCGAAGGCGCACTCCGACAGGTCGAGCTCGATCCGGATGGTGGCGTTGCGGCCGCGCCGCGCTCGCGAGCGGGGGCCGCGGGAGGCGGACTGCCCGGCCGCGCCGAAGACCGCGTCCACGAACTCGCTGAACGGGAAGCCGGCCGCGCCGAACCCGCCGAACCCGCCCGCGCCGGCGCCCGCCGCGGCGAACGGGTCGCCGCCGAGGTCGTACATCTGGCGCTTGTCGGTGTCCTGCAGGACCTCGTAGGCCTGGTTGATCTCCTTGAACTTCTCCTGCGTCTCCGGGTCGGGGTTGACGTCCGGGTGCAGCTCGCGGGCGAGCCGGCGGTAGGCGCGCTTGATCTCGTCCGCCGAGGCATCGCGGCGGACGCCGAGCAGCGCGTAATAGTCCTCAGCCACTATGACTCCCCGAGAATCTGGCCGACGTACCTGGCGACGGCGCGCACCGCGCCCATCGTGCCCGGATAGTCCATCCTGGTCGGCCCGAGCACGCCGAGCTTGGCCACCACCTGCCCGCCCGAGCCGTACGCGGCGGACACCACGGACGTGCCCTGCAGGCCGGTCTCCGCCCCGATCCTGACGGTCAGGGTGGACGGGCTCGCGGCCTCTCCGAGGAGCCGCATCAGTACCACTTGTTCCTCCAGCGCTTCGAGCACCTCACGGAGCCCCTTGCCGAAATCGGGGGCGGCCAGGTTGGCGGCACCGCCAAAAACAATGCGCTCCTCCTGCCGCTCGGCCAGGCTGTCGAGCAGCACGGAGAAGACGGCCCCCGCGTTCGGCCGCTCGGTGTCCGGGATGCGATCCGCGAGGCCGGTCACGGTCGCGGCCGCGTCGGAAAGCTTATGACCATCCAGGCACGCGTTGAGCACCGCGCGCAGATGGCCGATCGACTCGGGCTCGGCCGGGTCGGGCAGGTCCACCGTGGCCTGCTCCACCCGCCCGGTGTCGGTGATGAGCACCAGCAGCACCCGCTGCGGGGTGAGCGACACCAGCTCGATGTGCCGGACCGCCGACCTGGCCAGCGACGGGTACTGCACCACCGCCACCTGCCTGGTCAGCTGGGCGAGGAGCCGGACCGTCCGCGCCACGATCTCGTCCAGGCTGTACGCCCCGGCGAGGAACGCCTCGATCGCCCGCCGCTCGGCCGCCGACAGCGGCTTGACCGACGACAGCCGGTCCACGAACAGCCGGTACCCCTTCTCGGTGGGGATGCGACCGGCGCTGGTATGCGGCTGGGCGATGAACCCCAGGTCCTCGAGGACCGCCATGTCGTTACGGATGGTCGCGGGCGACACGTCCAGGCCATGCCTGTCCACCAGCGACTTCGACCCCACCGGCTCGGTGGTGGACACGTAATCCTCGACTATCGCGCGAAGTACGGCCAGCTTCCGCTCGTCAAGCACCGTGTTCACCTCCTTGGCACTCACTATCCCTGAGTGCCAATTCTATTTGCTCACGAGAGTCTCCGGACGGCAAGAACGGTTGGGTTACGCTTCCGTCCAGCGATCGAGGCGTGGCGGGCGGGGCCGGGTGGGCGCGGTGAGCAGCCCAGAGTGCTGATTTGGGAGGAAAAACGTGCAAAGCCGACGGTACGGAAAGGACGTGCTTGCGCCGGAGAACCGCAAGCCAAGGCCGGGCCAGGGGCCGGTGCCAGCGGTCGAGGCCGAGCGGGGCCTGGTCGTCGAGGACTACGAGGGACGGTTCTGCGGCGCGGTGGTGGCGCTTGAGCCCGGCTCGGTGACGCTGGAGGACCGGTTCGGCAAGCGGCGGGTGTTCCCGCTGCCTGGCACGTTCCTGCTCGACGGCAAGCGGGTCACGCTGGTGCGGCCGACGCCGAAGCCGGAAACGCTCGGCAAGGTCGGGCGGCGCACGGCGTCGGGGTCCGTCGCCGCGCCGCAGCAGCGGGCCAAGGTCGCCAAGGCCAGCCGGATTTACGTCGAGGGCAAGCACGACGCGGAGCTGGTGGAGAAGATCTGGGGCGATGACCTGCGC
>JBEKFH010000454.1:0-3590 GCA_050013415.1 Streptosporangiaceae bacterium
GGCCCGGCTGCTGTGCTTGGCGTGTGGCATTTGGTGTCCCCCGACGGTGTTCCCGGGCTGCGTTCTCGCGGCCGGTAATCACAGAGTCGGATGGGGCGGTGGCGGCACGGTTGCGGTTACCGGTGCAGCCCGGTGGCAGGAAAAACAGGCCGTTCCCCGGGGCGGCGGCTCGCCGCTGTCAGCGCACCGTACGGGTGCCGACACGAGGCGCGGACCGGCGAGGAACTGGACGCGGTGCGGCCATGGGTGAGCCCGGGCGGCGGTGAGCGCAGGTCAGCGTGAAATCCGGTCTTCTTTACCGGGCGCCGGGTACGGCGGGGGGAATGCAGTTCAGCCGGCCGCGATGCGCAGGTCGAATGTGTGGCGGTGCGTGTCAGCGGTCACCACGATCTGGGTCGCCAGCCGAGAGAGCAGCTGGCGGTCGGTGTCCGACAGCCCTGCAGCAAGCGTCTCAATCCGCTCGCTGAACCTTGCCGCGCCCTGCCCGACGAGCTGCCGGCCGGTATCGGTGATCGAGACCTGGAACGCGCGACGGTCGGTAACGCTAACGTTGCGGGTGACCAGGCCGCGGCGCTCCGCACGGTCGACCAGGCCGCTGATCGAGGACTTGTCCAGGCCAAGGAAGCGGCCAAGCTCGTTCATCGCCGGCTCCCGGTCCCGGAGGATCCCGAGCAGCCTGATTCCGATGATCGACAGGTCGAGCTGTCCGGCGATCTCGGCCAGGGCGTCGTGGAGCAGGAACGACAGCTGGGCCAGGGCGTCCACCAGTCCCAGATCGTTGCCTGCAGGAAACGGTGCTGCCGGGGGCGGCGTATCGCCGAGCGAAGTCATGCCACGATCCTAGCTTGAAAAAGTACGTCACACGAACTATATTGGTACGTGACACGAACCAATGATGAGGAGAACCCGCATGGACATCCATGCCGCGGTGGTCCGCTCGTTCGGCCACCCGCCCCGCTACGAGCCGTACGACCTGCCGGCCCCGTCCGGCGGCGACGAGGCGCTCGTTGACGTCCTCGCGGTGGGGCTGCATCCGCGGGTGCGCACCGGCGCGTCGGGCGGCCACTACACCAGTACCGGGAAGCTGCCGATGGTTCCCGGCGTCGACGGGGTCGGCCGGCGCGAGGACGGCCAGGTGGTGTATTTCGTCGCCGATGACGACCTCGTCGGCCCGATGGCCACCCGGGCCGTCATCGATAGCCGCCGCAGCATCGTGCTGCCCGACGGCGCGGACGTCGTGAAGATCGCCGCGGCAATGAACCCGGCCATGTCGTCGTGGGTGGCGCTGCGCCGCCGCGTACCGATCCAGGCCGGCCAGTCGGTGCTGATCCTCGGAGCTACCGGTGCCGCCGGCCAGATGGCCATCCAGGTCGCCAGGCGCCTCGGCGCCGGCCGGGTCGTCGGCGCCGGACGCGACCAGGCCCGCCTGGCCACCCTGCCGGGGATCGGCGCGGACGCCACCGTCACGCTCACTGGCGATGCCGATGCCACCGCTACGGCACTGGCCGAGGCAGCCAGCGAGGTCGACCTGGTCATCGACTACCTCTGGGGCAAGCCCGCCGGCGAGGCGATCACGGCGCTGGTGCGGGCCCGCGCCGACCGCAGCCGCGCCCTGAACTGGATCCAGATCGGCTCCATGGCCGGGCCGACCATCGAGCTGCCGTCAGTGGCGCTGCGGTCGGCGAACTTCCGGTTGCAGGGCAACGGCCAGGGCGCGGTGTCCGCCGGGGCCTACCTGGCCGAACTGCCGTCACTCATCGACGAGATCGACAGCGGCGGCATCGCGGTCACCGCCCGCCCGGTGCCCCTTGCCGACATCGAGGCCGCGTGGACAGCGCCGGAGGTCCCGGGCGTGCGCACCGTCGTGGTGCCCTGAGCCGGACGCCGGGGCTTAGGCGGGCTCGCCCGGCAGGCGCCCGAGGATCTCCTCGAGGATCTCGCCGTGGCGGTCCAGGATCGCGCCGTGGCGGTCCAGGACCTCGCCCTGGCGGTCCAGCCGGTCGCTGAGACTTCCGAGCAGCTCCCCGTGCCGCTCCAGCCGCGTTTCCTGCCGCTCCAGTGCGGCCCCGTGGATGTCGCTCTGCTCCATGAGGTAGCGCATGTCCTCATGCACGAGGCTAGCCCGTAGCTGACGGCATCGATCTTGGCAGGCAGGATATGGGGCATTTGCTGCTCGAGGTCCGCTACGCGGGCCTCAAGAGATGCATAATCCGCAGTCACCTGTCATCCCTCCCGGTGCTCAGGCTGGCGTCCACCGACACGTACCTGTCCTGTCCCTGACCGGACTCACATGCATCTGGCAGCGTTGCCCGCACGCCGACTTGTGCAGTCGCGTCCTTCGACGGGGCCTCCGTCATGGTGCGGCGACTGTACGCAGGGGCTCCGACAGCTCAGCGAGACTCCGAGCAACCCAGCAGCCCGGCTGCAATCCACTTGTCTGGTCTCGATCCATTTCAGCTACGATCGGGGCGAGTTGCGGTGGCTCGGGCGGCGTGAGACGCAGGGCGGCTGAGGGCGGCGGTCGCTTCCGTGATGCGCGGGACTGGCGGTGACGATGCTCTTCGCGCCGAATCTGTCGATGCTATGGGCGGATCTGCCGCTGCCGGACCGGTTCGAGCGGGCGGCCAGGGCCGGGTTCGGCGCTGTGGAGCTGTGGTGGCCGGGCGCCGCGGATGCGGCGACCCTGCCAGGGCTGACGTCCCGGTGGAACCTCCGGCTCGCGCTGCTGAACTTCGACGGCGGCGATCTCGCAGCCGGGGACCGGGGCCTGGCCGCCGATCCCCGGTGCCGGGAGCGGCTGCGCGCCGGCGTGCCCGCGGCACTCCGGATCGCGCGGTCCTGCGGGTGCGAGCGGCTGAATCTCCTGGTCGGCCTCCGGCAGCGGCGCTACTCGCGCCGCGAGCAGATGGCCTGCGCACGGGACAACGTGGCCTGGGCCGCCGATCTCGCGGCACAGGCGGGCTGCCAGGTGATGATCGAGGCCATCAACACGATGGACAACGGGCCGTACCTGCTGACCACGACGGCGGCCGCGGCCGCCTTCATCAGCGAGGTGGCGCGCCCCAATGTCCGGCTGCAGTACGACGCGTACCACATGCAGCAGATGGAGGGGAACATCACATCGACCCTGGACCGGTACTGGCACCTCATCGGTCACATCCAGGTCGCTGACGTGCCCGGCAGGCACGAGCCGGGCACCGGCGAGATCAACTACCGGTTCGTCCTTGATCACCTCGCCCAGCGGGATTACCAGGGCGCGGTTGGCCTGGAGTACCACCCGTCGACCGGCCGGGCCGAGGATTCCTTCGGCTGGCTTGAGGACTACCGGACAGCGGCCGGATCGTGACGAGGACCGCTCCGGAGCCGGACGCCAAGAGGCCGGGCCTCTCGGCCCGGCCTCCCCGCCGCAGCTGGCAGCTACCTGGTGAAGGCAGCAATAGACGTGTGCTGACGACTATCTACAGCTGCGCGGTGACGGCCTTGACCTCGGTGTAGGCCTCGAGGACCTGGTGGCCCATCTCGCGGCCCCAGCCGGACTGCTTGTACCCGCCGAACGGCAGCGAGGCATCGAACACGTTGTAGCAGTTGAT
>JBEKFH010000455.1:0-3563 GCA_050013415.1 Streptosporangiaceae bacterium
TGATTGTCGGCTGGCAGGTTTCCGATACGCTTCGGGCCGAGCTTGCGCTCGACGCGCTCGAAATGGCCATCTGGTCTCGCGGCGACCGGATGAACGGTCAGCTTGTCCATCATTCGGATTATGCCGAGGTTGATGTTAAGCCGGAGAACCTGCGATTGGCCTGCTGAGGCCGTGCCTGCTGACAGGTTCCCGGCTTAACGTTTCGGAGTTACCGTCCGTCGTATCCCCTGCGTCTGTGGAAGGAGACGACGATGGATACGACGGTGACAGGGATCGGCTCGGTGGTGGTCGCGGAATTGCGGGCAGCGGGCTATCTGGAATCGACGATCGGCCAGTACGCGAGAACGATCAAGGTGCTTGCCCGGTTCGCGGCGGGGCGGGGAAGCGATTACAGCCCGGAGCTGGGGGCGGAGTTCGCCTTGATGACGGTCAGCCCGCGGACTGGCCGGTTCAGCGCGCAGCGGCGGATGGATTACGGCCGGCTCACCCGCGTGTTCGACTCCTACGTTCGCACGGGGCGGGTAGATCTGCCGGTCCGGACACGCGGTGGCGGCGGGCCACGTCCCGCGACGGCCGCACTGGCGGCGCTGGGTGCGGCGTGGGAAGCGGAAATGGCCGGCCGGGGCCTGGCGGCGGCCACCCGCGAGGCGTACGGGCGGGTGGCCCGCGGCTACCTGGTGTTCCTGGAGCAGCGCGGGATCAGGGACCTGGGCGAGGCTGACGGCGGCAGCGTGCTGGCGTTCCTGGAGTCGCTGCTGGACCGGTGGGCGAAGTCGTCGCTGTTCTGGCTGGTGTCGAACTTCCGCCCGTTCCTGAAGTTCACCGGCCGCGCCGACCTGGTCGCTGCGGTGAATCTGGCCGGAGTCCGGCGGTCCCGCCCGATCATCGATGTGCTGGGACATGCTGACCAGGAACTGGTGGTCCGGGCGTGCGCCGCAGGGCACGTCAGCGCGAGGAACGCGGCGATCACGCTGCTCGCGGTGACGACCGGGCTGCGGGCCTGCGACATCATCGGCCTGCGGCTGGCCGGTGTCGACTGGCGCGGCGCCACGATCGCGGTCGTGCAGCAGAAGACGGGTAACCCGCTGACGCTGCCGCTGCCGCCGCTGGTGATGGGCAAGCTCTGTGACTATGTGCTCGGCGAGCGGCCAGCCACCGCTGACGAGCACGTGTTCGTCCGCTCGGTCGCGCCGCACGTGCATCTGGCCGATCACGCGTCGGTGCACCAGGTGATATCAGCGACGTTCGCCGCGGCGGGCGCGGCTGATGGGAAGGCCGGTACCCGGTTCCTGCGGCACAGCGCCGCGACCCGGCTGCTGCGCGCGGCGGTGCCGCTGCCGACGATCTCGGCGGTTCTGGGCCATTCCTCCGAGGACTCGACGAGTGTGTATCTGAACGCTGACCGCGACCGCCTGCTGCAGTGCGTGCTGCCCGTGCCCGCCGGAGCCCGGCGATGAGCGGCCACGGGTTCACCAGCGCGTTCGCCGCCGACCTGGAGGCCTACCTGGTCTTCAAGCAGAACATGGGCTGCTACGGCGCGTCGCGTATCTGGTACCTGCAGCAGTTCGACGCCTGGTGCGCCGAGCACGACCGGACCATCTTCGACCAGGACACCGTCGAAGGCTGGGTGAGATCCCGGCTGGAAACCTCGGGCCGCTACCGGTCGTGGATGTCGTACATCCGCGACTTCGGCCGGTGGCTGCAGGCCACCGGCCATGACGACGCCTGCGTCCTGTCGGCCCGGTGGAAAGCCCCGTTCATTCCCCCGCGGCCCTACCTGCTGAGCCGCCAGCAGATCGACGCGTTCTTCACCGCGGCGGCGACGCTGGACACTAGCTCGCCGTGGCGATGGCAGGCCCCGGCGTTCTTCACGCTGATGCACTCGTGCGGGCTGCGGACCGGCGAAACCCGCGCCCTGCAGACCGGGCACGTCGACCTGCAGCGCCACGACATCGACATCGTCTGGTCCAAGGGAAACCGCAGCCGCAGGCTGCCGGTCACGTCCCAGGTCACGCGCGTCCTCGCCGCCTGCGACACCCAATCCCGCGCCCGGTTCCCCGGCCGGGCGGCTTTCTTCGTCTCCGGCACCGGCAGCCAGGTCACCGAGGCCACGGCCGCGAAGGTGTTTGCCCGGATCTGGGACCAGGCCGGGCTGGCCCGGCCGCAGGCCGGCCGGCAGCCCGTGCCCTACTCATTCCGCCATCACTTCGCCTATGCGTGCATCGAGCGGTGGCGGGCCCTGGGAAAAGACGTGAACGCGATGCTGCCCTACCTGTCGCGTTACATGGGCCACGCATCGTTCGACAGCACCTACTACTACATTCACACCTCGCCCGACTTCCTGGACGCCTACGACGGCATCACCCGGGCAAGCCAGGACCTGCTGCCCGAGGTCGGGTTCGGATGAGACGCGACCCGGCAACCGGCAACCCCGACCTGTTCGGCTGCGCCCGTGACTACCTGCACGTCTACATGCCCCGCGTTCGCGCCATGTCACCCAAGACGATCGAGGCCTACCGGATCAGCCTGGAATGCTTCCTGGGCTACCTCGACCAGACCGAGCACGTTCAGCGCGAGCACGTCTGCTTCGATCACTTCGACCGGCCTCACCTCAAAGCATGGCTGGCCTGGATGACCGATCATCAGGGCTACGCGCCGAAGACCGTCACGCTGCGCCTGAGTGCTGTCAAGGCGTTCCTGGCCTACGCAGCCCAGGAAGACATCACCCTCATCGCGCTCAGCCAGGCAGCCCGGGCACTCAAAGCCCCGGCCCAGCCCCGCAAGCCCGTCGACTACCTCACCACGCCCCAGATACGGGCGATCCTGGCCGCGCACACGGGCGGGACCGCCAAGTCCCGGCGGAACCGGATGCTGCTCATCTTGCTTTACGACACCGCGGCGCGCGTGTCAGAGATCACCGGCCTGACCCTGCAGGACCTGCGCCTGGACCAGCCCGGGCACGTGACCCTGACTGGCAAGAGGAACAAGACCCGAGTGGTGCCGCTGACCGGCAAGACGATCAGCCACCTGCGCGTCTACCTCACCGAGTTCCACCCCGGCGCCCCGCGCCTTCCCGCGACACGGCCGCTGTTCTACAGCCTGCACGACGGGCAGCCCGCCCGGCTCTCAGCCGACACGGTCTCCGCCGTCCTCAGCCAGGCCGCGCAATCTGCCCGGCAGAACTGCCCGTCCATCCCCGGCCACATCCACTGCCACCTGCTGCGAAAAACCAAGGCCATGGACCTTTACCAGCAAGGCATCCCGCTCCCGGTCATCATGCGCCTGCTAGGACACGAAAACGCATCCACCACGTCAGCTTTCTACGCTTTCGCGACCCTGGACATGATGCGCCAGGCCATCAGCAAAGCCACCCCCGCGATCAGCGTCCCGGTCACCGACCCGCTCACCGAAGACAAGCTCCAGGCCCTCTACAGCCTCCGATAACCGAAACGTTAAGCCGGGAACCTGTCAGCAGGCACGGCCTCAGCAGGCCAATCGCAGGTTCTCCGGCTTAACATCAACCTCGGCATAATCCGAATGATGGACAAGCTGACCGTTCATCC
>JBEKFH010000456.1:0-3537 GCA_050013415.1 Streptosporangiaceae bacterium
CACCCGCGCGGCACTGGATGCCTACGAGATCGCTGATCCCGGCCAAGCAATTGATGATCTGGCTCGGCAGAAACTGAGAAGGAGGAACCGTGCCCCTCGTGCGTGTTGACCTGGTCAGCGGCAAGCCCGCGGACTACCGGGGTGAGATCGGTGCCGTCATCTACGAGGCCATGGTCGAGACGCTCGGGGTCCCCGCGGACGACAGGTTCCAGGTGATCACCGAGCATCCGCGGGAGAACCTCGTGGCCGACCCCGGGTACCTCGGGATCATCCGGACCGAGGACTGCGTGCTCATCCAGGTGACGCTGAACGCGGGCCGGACCGTGGAGGTCAAGCGGGCTTTCTACCGGGCCGTCGCGGACGGCCTGCACCAGCGGCTGGGACTGCGCCGCGAGGACGTATTCATCAGCCTCGTCGAGGTGCCGAAGGAAAACTGGTCGTTCGGCAACGGCGAGGCGCAGTACGCCGGGTAGCGAGGCACCGTAGGCCGGCTAGCAGCGCGGTGCGCCGGATCACAAGCGATGACATGTGGGCGTGAGACGGTCCGCGCACGGCGGAGTTCCGGAGCCCGCCAGCTACCGACGTTACTGATCATTTACATTGCCGACGGGTTTTCAGCGGACCTCCGCAGGACAACTCAGGCTACTCTTCGTAGTCACTAAGGCGCGTTTGGTAGCTCAGGGTGAATCGAGGACCGTGACGCGCCGCGCGACCGGGGGAGTGGCGGTTAGGGAATGGGATGGTTCCGTAGGTTCCTAGCGCTGGCGATCGTGATAGTCGCCGTGCTGGCAGCTGTCGGCGGCGGAGCACTCAGCCGCGCTAGGTCCGGCGGGCCGGAAGCGACGAGCACGCAGCGGGCCGCGCTGACTGGCCAGGCCACCGGGACCGCGCCGCTGCGGGTGATCTCGGTGTCCCCCGCCGCCGGCGCGCGCGGCGTCGACGGCGGCGATCCCGTGGTGGTGACCTTCTCGGCCCCGCTGGCGCCCGGCTCGCCGCTACCCAGGCTGCGGCCAGCCGCCGGGCCGCACCCCGGGGCAGCCGCCGGGCAGGCGATCCCGGGCAGCTGGCAGCCGGCGGGCGCGTCGCTGACCTTCCAGCCCGCCGTCCCGCTCAGCCCGTCGAGCTGGTTCACGCTGCGGATACCCGGCGGCCCGGCGGGCGTCCGGTCGGCCTCCGGCGCGATGCTCGCGCGGTCGCAAGTGGCCAGCTTCCGCACCGGGGCATGGTCCACCCGCCGGCTGAGCGAGCTGCTCGCCCAGCTCGGCTACCTGCCGCTGTCGTGGCATCCGTTCACTGCCCGGGGCCGCCAGCCCGCCGGCCCGGGACCAGCGGCCCAGGGCCTGGCCGCCGGCGGCCAGGCAGCGCAGGACCTGGCCGCCCAGGCCGCGGAAGCCTACAGCCCGCCGGCCGGCACCTTCCGGTGGCACCGCGGCTACCCCGGCTCGCTGCACGCCGAGTGGCGCGCCGGCGGGCCGAACCTGGTCCTGACCGGCGCCGTGATGGCCTTCGAGTCGCAGCACGGGATGACGATGGACGGCGTTGCCGGGACCAGCGTGTGGCACGCCATCTTCCGCGCCCTGGCCGGCGGCCAGCGGAACCCGGACGGGTACACCTACGCGCTGGCCAGCAAGGTGATCCCGGAGACCCTGACCATCTGGCATGACGGCCGGATCGTGCTGAGCACCGCGGCCAACACCGGCATCCCGGTCGCGCCGACCGCGGACGGCACCTTCCCCGTGTACCTGCGGTACCGCTTCCAGATCATGCAGGGGATCAACCCCGACGGCAGCAGTTACGCCGATCCCGTCTCGTTCGTCTCCTACTTCGACGGCGGCGAGGCCGTGCACTACTTCCCGCGCGGCTCGTACGGATTCCCGCAGAGCCTGGGCTGCGTCGAGCTGCCGCTCGGGGCCGCCGCGGCGGCCTGGCCCTACCTCACCTACGGAAGCCTGGTCACCGTCGCCGGCTGACGCGGGCGCGGGCGCGGGCGCGGCCCCATAATGCACCGAACCGGGCAGTCATGAATTGGTGCCCGTTTATCACCAATTCTTTATATAGACCGTGCCGCAGCAGGCGCATCGGCCGCCTAGAGTCACCGTAGGAAGGCCTGGGACGCCCCGGGCCTGAGGCCGGCTCGCCACTGGGGGGCCAGGTAAGGCGAGGGAGCCGATCTTGCTCAGTGAGGGACGGCTGCGTGGCCGCGTCGTGATCCTCGCGGCGGTCATCGTCGCGCTGATGGCCACCGGCACGTGGTTCGCGCTGAGCCACGCGCAGGCCAAGCAGGCCGGCCTCACGGCCGCCAGCAGCGGGCAAGGACACCACGCCCCGAAGGATCCGGCGTCTTCCGGGCCGCTACGGGTGCTGTCGGTCACGCCGGCCGGGCATGCCAGGAACGTCAGCGGCGCCGCGCCGGTGCAGGTGCGGTTCTCCGCCGCGCTCGCGGCCGGCTCGCCGCTGCCGACGATCTCTCCGGCGATCCCCGGCAGCTGGCAGCGGTCGGGCGACGTCGTCGAGTTCGTGCCGAAGACCGCGTTCGCCCCGCTCACCCGGGTCACGGTCCGCGTCCCGGCGGGCACGTCCGGCGTGACCTCGGCCGGCGGCGGCATGCTGGCCAGTCGCGTCGTCGAGCGGTTCCGGGTCGGCGCCTGGTCGACCGTCCGGCTCGACCAGCTGCTCGCCCAGCTCGGCTACCTGCCGCTGACCTGGACGCCGGCGCCTGGCGCGGTCGACCCCGCGCCCGCCGACACCAGCGGCCAGCTGGCCGCCGCGTTCAGCCCGCCGTCCGGTACCTTCAGCTGGCAGCACGGGTACCCGCGCGAGCTGCGCACCTTCTGGCAGCAGGGCAAGGACGGCCTGGTGCTGCAAGGCGCGGTGATGGCCTTCGAGTCCGATCACCTGATGACGATGGACGGTGTCGCCGGGCCGGCGGTCTGGCATGCGCTGCTGCGGGCCGAGGCGGCCGGCCAGGACAACTCCCACGGCTACACGTACGCACGCGCCTCGGAGAACAGCCCGGAGACGCTGACCATCTGGCATGACGGCCACGTGGTGCTGCGGACCCTGGCGAACACCGGCATCCCGGCCGCGCCGACCACGATCGGCACCGCCCCGGTGTACCTGAGGTACCGCTTCCAGATCATGCGGGGCACCAACCCGGACGGCACCAAGTACGCCGACCCGGTCTCGTTCGTCTCCTATTTCCGGGCCGGCGAGGCCGTGCACTACTTCCCGCGCGGCTCCTACGGCTTCCCGCAGAGCCTGGGCTGCGTCGAGCTGCCCTACGGCACGGCCGAGCGGGCCTGGCCGTATCTCACCTACGGCAGCCTGGTGACCGTCGCGCCGCCCTCCTGACGACGAGACGCCGGGCGCGCGCGGCGGCGGCCGCGCATCGATAGCATCGGGGTACCGGCAGCGGCAGCCGTCGCCGTCGTCAGCTATGCCAGGGGAGCCACCAGTGCCTGCCGAAAAGCTTCACATCACCCTCGCCGGACGCGAGCACGTGGTGGAAGCCGGCACGACGGCCGGCCAGGCACTGGA
>JBEKFH010000457.1:0-3537 GCA_050013415.1 Streptosporangiaceae bacterium
GCCATCATTCCCCGCAGCGGAGTGCCGCCCATTCCCGCCGCGCGGGCCCGCCGCTAGCGGTCACAGGCCGGGTGCCCCCCAGACCGGGAACCACCGGGTCAGGTCAGGCTCGATCTTCAGGTCATCGCCGAGCGCGCCGCGGACCTGCAGCTCCAGCGCGTTGTCCCGGTGCTCGCCTGCCTGCGGGGCGAACGGGTAGAAGGTGCCGCGCTTGTACAGGTAGACCAGTCCGAGACGGCGGGCTCCCGGGTCACGGAAGCTGAGGATGGTGCAGAGCAGCTGCGGGCCGAACCCGCCGTCCTGCAACGAGGAATTGACCGCGTGCAGGTCCGTGACCAGGCCCTCGATGTCGTCCGGGGCATGCTCGCAGACCAGCCAGGTGAAGCCGTAGGAATCCGCGGACACCTGCACCGGCGTCTTGTTGTCGCCCATGTTGAGCAGGTCGCGCACGTCCTTCTCGATGTCGCTGAACGCCTTGCCCTCCGCCGCGCGGAAGCACACCGACCCCGTCCCCGTCGGGTTGATGTCACTGGCCGCCTGCAGGGTCATCGCGGCACTCGGCAGCGCGAACAGCGCGTCCAGGTTCGGCGCCACGGGCTTGGTCCTGCCGAGCAGCGCGTCGAGGAACCCCACCTGCTACCTCCCCTGCATCGGCCGGATGATACGGGCGCCGGGGCCCGGCGGATAACCTAGCCCGGCCGGGCTGGCCAGCCGCGGGCTGGCTACTTGCTGAGCTGCTGGGAGATCTTGTCAAGCTGCTCCAGCCGCTTCTCCAGCGACGGGTGCGTGGAGAACAGCGTGGACAGGCTGAGCTGTCCCTTGCGCGGGGACAGCGCCGGGGCGAAGTAGAAGGCGTTCAGCGGCTCCGCCGCCCGCAGGTCCCTGGTCGGGATCCTGGCCATGTCACCGGTGACCTTCACCAGCGCGCTGGCCAGCTTGGACGGCTGCCCGGTGAGCAGCGCTCCGGACCGGTCGGCGGACAGCTCCCGGTACCGGGACAGCAGCCGGATCAGCAGGAAGCTGACCGCGTAGACCACCATGCCGACGACCATCACGACGAGCATGACCGGCAGCGCGTTCTGGTTGCCGCGGCCGCCGCGCCCCCGGCCGCCGCCGCCACCGCCGAAGAGCTCGGAGTAGAAGGCGAACCTGACCAGCAGCGCGGCGATGATGCCGAGGAACGACGCGATCGTCATGACCGCGACGTCCTTGTGCGCCACATGCGACATCTCGTGCGCGAGGACGCCCTCAAGCTCCTCGTTGTCGTCGAGCTTGTCCAGCAGGCCCTGGGTGGCGCAGAGGACGGCCACCTTGCTGCTGCGGCCGGTGGCGAAGGCGTTCGGCATGGACGTGGGGGCGATGGCCAGCCGCGGCTTGGGCATGTCGGCGAGCGCGCACAGCCGGTCCACGACGGCGTGCAGCCGGGCCGCGTCACGCGAGTCACCCGGGCCGACCAGCCGGGCGCCGGACGTCCGCAGCGCGATCTTGTCGGACCAGTAGTACGACCCGAACGCCACCGCGACCGCGATGAGCGCGACAATCACGATGATGCCGCCGCCGCCGGAGCTGCTGCCGGACCCGCCCCGCTGGCTGTAATCGAACAGGACGAAGTACAGGGCGATGACGAAGCCGGTGAACACGAGCCCGAGCAGGAACATCGTCCCGCCCATGCGGACGATCAGGCCTCTGTCGGTCGCGTAGCGAGTGCGCGCCATCGGTGGCGCCTCCGTTTCGTCGCGGCTCGGCTGACGAGCCGTCTTGACCTCATTAGACCGCAGCCTCATGAGTGGTTTGCGCAGGACCGGGCGGATTGCAGGGGAGCGCGCCGCACGGCCGGCCGGTCGCACCAGCCAACCCTGCCCAACGGCCGGGCGCCCGTGATCGTTCCCGCGTTCGCTCAGGCCGAAATCGGCGGCGCGGCCGGAGCCAGCCCGGGCCTCGCCACGTTCTGCTCAGCCGGGAATGAGCCCCTCGTCGGTGAGCAGCTTGCGGAACTCGGCCATCGTCAGGTCCGGCTGCGGCAGGATCAGCTCCGACGGCGCGATCACCTCGGCATCGACAGGGGTGCCGATGGACCGCACGCGGGCCAGCAGCGCGTCGAGCGCGGCGGCGTAGCCCGTCTCGTCGTTCTGCTCGACCGCCGCCTCCAGCCTGACGTCGAGGTCGTTGAGTTCCGCCGCGGCGGAGTCGTCGACGTGGAGCTGGCCTTCGCCCAGGATGCGGACGATCACTGTCCCTCACCTGCCTGCTGGTGGTCAGCGGGCTGCGCGGCCGGCGCCTGAAGCCCGTCGCCCGCCGTGGCCGGGCCAAGCTCCTTCGGCGCGCTGCCGTGGCCAAGCTCCGCCTTCATCCGCGCAAGCTCGCTGTCCACGTCATGGCCGGCGCCCATCCGGTCAAGCTCGGCCTGGATGTCGTCGTGGGGTCCGGAGACGACGTCGTCGAGCGCGCCCGAGGCCATCAGCTCGTCGATCGCGCCGGCCCGGGCCTGCATCTGGGCCGTCTTGTCCTCGGCGCGCTGGATCGCCATGCCGACATCGCCCATCTCCTCGGAGATGCCGGTGAAGGCCTCGTTAATCCTGGTCTGCGCCTCCGCCGCCGTGTAGGTGGCCTTGATCGTCTCTTTCTTGGTGCGGAACGCGTCAACCTTGGCCTGCAGCCGCTGCGACGCGGAGGTCAGCTTCTCTTCCTCGCTCTGCAGCGAGGTGTACTGCGTCTCCAGGTCGGCTAGCTGGCCCTGCACGCCGGACTTGCGCGACAGCGCCTCCCTGGCCAGGTCCTCCCGGCCGGCCGACAGCGCGTCGCGGGCCTGCTTGTCCAGCTTGTTCGACGACTGCTCGAGCTGCTTCATCTGCAGCTCGACCCGCTTGCGCGAGGTCGCGACGTCGGCCACCCCGCGGCGGACCTTCTGCAGCAGCTCCAGCTGGGTCTGATAGGAGTAATCAAGGGTTTCCCGGGGGTCTTCCATCCTGTCCAGGGCCTTGTTGGCCTTGGCCCTGAAGATCATCGAAACCCGCTTCATCACGCTCATAGGCGCGACCATCCCCTCATCAGGTATCTCCAGCTGCCGCGCGGTGCGGGCGGCGGAGCCAGCCGGCTACCGCGCGACGGCTTGCTCGGCTACCGCGTGCCGGCTTACGTTACCGGCCGGTGGTCTGGCTCACAGCCTACGCGCGGCCCGCGCGATCGTCATCAAGGAGGCACGAGCCCCCGGGCATCTTCGCGACGGCCCGGGCACCGGCCGGTCCGGCCCCCGGGCGGCCAGCCCGCCCGCAGTCCCGGCGAGCCGCCATTTTCCGTGCTGAGGCATGGTGGCCCGGGCGGTTCATCCCGGTAAGCTGTGCGCGTGTTCCCACGACGCAGTGCCGACAAATCAGGCAGTACCGGCCAGGAGCTGGCTGCCGCGCCGAGCCCCGGCGACCCCGGCGAGGCCGGCGGCGTCCAGGTCGACGCCGGCGGGGCCGACCGGGCGAGCGTGACGGCGGGCAAGGGCCGGCCGACCCCCAAGCGCAGCGAGGCGGAGCGCCGCCACCGGCAGCC
>JBEKFH010000458.1:0-3516 GCA_050013415.1 Streptosporangiaceae bacterium
TCGATGACCTGCCCGCGCACCGGCATCACCTCAGGATCAGGAACGAGGTTGCGGGCGCCGGTCCCGGAGCAGTTCACGATCACCCTGGCGTCGGCGGCCGCGGCCGCCTCGTCCAGCGAGCCGAACGACTCGCCGTCGTGCAACTGCCCCCCGGCGGCGCGGAACCTGGCCAGCAGGTAGCCGAGATAAACCGGCATCTCGACGACGGGGGCGCAGTACCGCCAGCCGGCCGCGAATCCCAGCGGCAGCTCCCCGTCGGCGCACAGCCGGAACCCGGGCAGCCCGGTGACCCACCGCGGCGGGGCCGCGGGCGCGCGCGATGCCTGGCGGCCGGAGACGACGCGCACTCCGGCGGCTGGCTCGGCGACGAGGTCGAGGAGGCGGTCGAGGGTGACCGCGCCCCAGCGGGCGACCCGGTCGTCCATCCCGACCAGGTGCGGTCCCCAGATGGCGCCGGCCACCGACGACGTTGTCCGCGACGGCGGCCGCTCGGCGTGGATGGCTACCGTTATGCCTGTCTCGGCCAGGCAGATCGCGGTCGTCAGCCCGGACACGCCCGCCCCGATCACGGCAACGTCGGGCTCCCTGTTTGCCACCTTCCGACCGTAACGCGGCTACCGGAGATGGCGGGTGGCTGGGACTCCCTCCGGGCGCTGCACGGCGAGCCGGGCTGGCCGGCCACGTAGGCTCGGGTGCTGTGCTGTCGTGCCCGGAGTCACGATCACAGCCGCCGCGGGGGGCCGCGACGACAGGGGGAGAAAGGACGACGGGAGGAGAAAGGATGAGCGGGCGCCGGATAGAGCTGAGCGCCACCCAGGTCATCGCCAGCATGCTCGCCGCCGTGACGGGCGCGATCGCCGCGTCCTACACGGGCATCACGGGGACGGTCGTCGGCGTGGCGGTAGCGAGCGTCATCAGTACCGCGGGGGCTGCGGTCTACAAGCACTACCTGGCGCGCAGCCAGGAGAAGCTGCGGTCGGCGGCCGTGGTGATCGCGCCGCGGGTGAGGGCCACCGGCCTGGCAGCGCACCGAGGCCGGCCGCCAACCGCGGGCGAGTCCGCAGGCACGGCAAGCAGGACCGCCCAGGCTGCGACGCAGCCGGCAGGCCAGCCAGCCGGCCGCTCACTGATGCCCGATCAGGTGGCGACCGACGAATTTCCCGCCATCGCCGCGGGAGGCGGCAGGGGAGGTACGCCGGCGGCTGGCCCGGCTGGCCCGGGGGGCCCGGCAGGGGAGTCAGGCGGGCCCGGCAGATGGCACGGCCTCCGACGGCGCTGGCTCACCTGGGCCGCGGCTGCCGTGGCCATATTCGTCGTCACGATGGGCGTCATCACCGTCGTGGAGGTGGCTGCCGGCAAGCCGCTCGACGCGCTTATCTGGGGGCGGACCAGCCATGGGACAACCGTCAGCGACCTGACCGGCGGCCAGCCGGCCTCCCGGCCCAAGCCGGACCACACGACTCCCGCGCCGAAGCCGACCGTCACGCTAACCGTGACACCGACACCCACGTCCACGCCGTCGCCGTCGCCGTCGCAGTCATCGACGCCCAGCCCGTCGCCCACGGCGTCCTCGACCTCGCCCTCCCCGAGTCCGAGCCGATCGTCGAGCCCTTCTTAGGGGACGCATCGGGCGGCGAGCGCGGTGAGGGCCTGGCCGAGCGGTGCGTGCAGGACCAGGGTGGCGTGCTCGTCGCCGCGTGTCGGTCCCTGGTTGATGATCACGATGGGCACGCCGAGCCTGGCCGCGTGCCGGACGAACCGGTAGCCGGACATCACGGTCAGCGAGGATCCCAGCACCAGCAGCGCGCGGGCACGCCCGGTGAGCGCATAGCACTCGTCGACCCGGGACCGGGGCACGTTCTCGCCGAAGAACACCACGTCGGGCTTGAGCGCGCCGCCGCAGTCCTGGCAGTCCACCATGCGGAAGCTCGCTGCCTGCTCATCGGTGAGGACGGCGTCGCCGTCCGGGCTGATCTGGGCCGCCGGGGCAGCCCAGCCGTGGTTGGCCGCGCGCAGCCGCTGGTCGAGTGCCGCGCGCGAGGTCCGCTGACCGCAGCCTAGGCAGACGACGCGGTGCAGGCTTCCGTGCAGCTCGATCAGCCGCTGCGCACCGGCGGCCTGGTGCAGGCCGTCGACGTTCTGCGTGATGATCCCGGCGACCAGTCCGCGGCGCTGGAGTTCGGCGACCGCGCGGTGACCGGCGTTCGGGACGGCGCCCGCGATGTGCCGCCACCCCTGATAACTGCGCGCCCAGTACCGGCGGCGGGCGGCAGCGCCGCCGGTGAACGTCTGGTAGGTCATCGGCTCCGCCCGCCGGGCCAGCCCGCTCGGTCCGCGGTAATCCGGGATCCCCGACTCCGTCGACAGCCCGGCCCCGCTGAGGATCACCACGCCGCCGCCCGCCACGATGTCAGCCGCCGCCCCCAGCGGGCCAGCCAGCGCCCCCAGCGGGCCAGCGGCCGCCCCCAGCGGGTCAGCCAGTCCACCGCGTGCTCTATCCGGTGCCTGAGTCACCCATCCATGCTGCCTGACCCGACGGACTGCTTCCCCGCCGGTTTCCTTGATTACTACGGAAATAAGGGGTAGCTGGAGCTGCCCTCAATTTCCGTGATCATGAAACGGGCTCCGCTGGGGCTCCTAGTGTGGTCTCGGTTTGGCCACGAATGG
The DNA here is from genome assembly GCA_050013415.1 of Streptosporangiaceae bacterium. GTDB lineage: Bacteria > Actinomycetota > Actinomycetes > Streptosporangiales > Streptosporangiaceae > Palsa-506. Next base: position 2,668 of record JBEKFH010000458.1, read on the forward strand.
GGTCGACAGCCGTTTCAGGTCTTGCGAGGGGCCCGCGATGCCATGAATCTGAGTTCACCACACCGCAGTTGCGCCCCTTCTAACAAGGGTTGGCCCGATGAATGGTGGTTCATCTGGGAAACAGCGGATCCAGCCGTCAACGCTGCCGGCCGGGGCTCCTCAGCCGGGAGCCCTCGAAATCCAGGGCGTGACGGTCCGGTTCGGCGGCATCACCGCGCTCGACGACGTCTCGCTCACTGCCGGACCGCGTCAGGTCACCGGGATCATCGGCCCGAACGGGGCCGGCAAGACCACCCTGCTCAACGTGCTATGCGGCCTGGTCCGCCCTGAGTCAGGCCAGATTTGGTTCGACCGCCGCGAGCTCACCGGGCTGCGGCCGCACCGGCTCGTCGGCCTCGGCGTCGCCCGCACGCTGCAGGGAGTCGGGCTCTTCGACGGACTCTCCACCGTGGAGAACGTCATGGTCGGAGCGACCTGCCACGCGCGGGCCGGGTTCTGGTCCGCGCTGGCAGGCCTGCCGTGGTCGGACCGGGACGAGCGGCAGCTCAAGCGGCGGGCAATGGACGCGCTTGAGCTGGTCGGCGTAGCTGACCTGGCCGACAGCATGCCGGGAACCCTGGCTTACGGCATGCGCAAGCGGGTCGCCCTGGCGCGCGCACTGGTCGCCAGGCCGCGCCTGCTGCTGCTCGACGAGCCCGCCAGCGGGCTGTCCGAAAGCGAGCTCGGTGAACTCGGCGACCTGATCGACAAGCTCGCCGCCGACGCCTCGCTGGTGGTGATCGAGCACCGGATGGACCTGATGATGTCGGTCTGCGACACCATTACCGTGCTGGACTTCGGGAAGGTGAT